>JACRDS010000030.1 GCA_016212825.1 Elusimicrobiota bacterium
GTCCTTGGAAAGCCGTGTGTGGGAGAACCACAAGCACGGTTTGATGAGAAGGCGCTGGAAACGCGCTCGGGGATACCGAGTGGTGCGCCAGGGTCTTACTCTATAGCATGCACAAGATCACCTTCGTTTCCTTGATGCTCCTGCTGCCCGCGGCCGCCTTTGCGGGCGAGAGCGCGGCCTTCCTGAAGATCGGCTTGGGGGCGCGCGCCATAGGCATGGGCGGCGCCTACACCGCCATCGCCGACGACGTCAACGCCTTGGGCTGGAACCCGGCCGGGCTCTCGGTGCTGGGCAAGCGGGAGCTCGGCGCCATGCACGCGGAGCTGGCCCAGCAGACCAGGTATGACTTCATCGGCTATGCCCAGCCCGTGAAGCACGGCACGCTCGCGGTCGGGGCCGTCCATCTGGGCCATGGCGGCATCGAAGGCCGCGACGCCAACGGCGCGCGCACCGGCTCCTACGGCGCCTCGGACCAGGCCGTCAACCTGGGCTTCGCCTCGCGCCTTGACGCCGGCCTGCGCCTGGGCGCCAACGTCAAGTACATCCGCAGTTCCATCGCCAACGCCTCGGCGCAGAGCTTCGCTTTGGACCTGGGCGGCCAGTATGCCTTGAGCGGCGTAGGCGGGCCCGGCCTGCCTTTGGTCGGCCTCGCGATCCAGAACCTCGGGCCAGGCCTGAAATTCCAGGACCAAGCCTCGCAGCTGCCGCTCACCTTCGCCGCCGGCCTGGGCTACCGCCTCCCCGCGGGCCTCACCTTGGCCGTTGACTTCAAACAGCGGCCCCACAGCCGCGATTCGGAATTCAGCTTCGGCACCGAGTACGCCATGCTGGCCAACTTCGCCCTGCGCGCCGGCTACGCGACGCAGAAGGCCGCCAACGGCACCCGCGCCGCAGGAGGGAGCTTCTCGGCCCTGAGCGGCTTCGCCACGGGCCTGGGCTTCAAGCTGCGTTCCTACAGCCTGGATTATTCCTTCACCCCGGCCGGCGAGTTGGGCAACGTGCAGAGATTCAGCCTGGGAGCGAAGTTCTGATTCCTCAGCGCCTGCGCGACCTCGCGATCAACACCCTCCTGGTCTGCGCCTCCCTGGCCGCCGTCCTGGCGCCGCTGGAATTCCTGGCGCGCCGGCGGGTGCCGGAGAAAGGCCTGCCCGACTATCGGCGCTACCGGGTCGAAGCCGGCGGACCCTTCTTCCGCCGGGAAGGGGACTTCCTGGTCCAGGTGCCGCGCCACCGCTTCGGCGCCCAAGGCCAGCGCCTCTTGCCGCGGCGGACCCCTGGCCGGCTGCGGCTCGTCCTGCTCGGCGAGTCCAGCGCCTGGATGCTCGGCGACGAGCTGGGCGTGGTGGCGGGGCAGCGGGGGCTGCAGGAGCGCATCGAGACCGTCAACATGGCCCTGGGCGCCTCGTCCTGGGAACTGGTCCAGCGCCGCTTCGAAGAGGCGCTCGGCCTCGACGCGGACGCCATCCTGGTCCTCTTCGGCCACAACCTCTACATCGCCGTCCACCCCCTGCACGCTCCGCGCCTGCCCGCGGCTCCCGGCAGCCGGCTGGCCTCCTTGGCGCTCGACTTGCTCGACCCGCCGCGCTTCCCCCAGGGGATGCTGCCGGCCGGCCGGGTCCTGGCCTTGAGGGCGGGGCTGCGGCGCATGGCGCGCCAGGCCCGCCGACGCGGCGTGCGCCTGCTCCTGTGCACCGTGCCCTCCAACCTGCGCCAGCCTCCCGGCGGGACGGCCCGGGCGGACTACCAGGAGGCGGAGCGGCTCTGGAAGGCGGGCCGCTGGCAAGAGGCGCGCCGGCTCTTCGTGCGCGCCCGGGACCTGGACCCGGAGCGCCTGCGCGCCAGCACCGCGGTCAACGAGGCCATCCGTTCCGTCGCCCGAGACGAGGGCGCCGAGCTTTTGGACTTCGAGCGCCTGGTCTCGGCGCGCGGGGAGCACGGCGTGCCGGGCCCGGAGCTCTTCAAGGACGGCCAGCACCTGCGGCCGGAGGGGCTGCGGTGGGAGGCCGGCCGGCTCCTGGAACTGCTGCGGCTTTGATATGATGGGAGGCGTATGAAAAAAACAGCATTCTTCCTGGTTTGCGGCGTCCTGCTGGCGTGCGCGTCGGGCCCGGCGCGGGCCGCGGGCAAGGCGGTCAGCTGCGGCTGCTACTGCGGCAAATGGATCGATCCGCCCTGCAGCAAGGAGGCGTGCCAGGCCGCCTGCACCCAGGAGCCCCTGCCGGGCCCCGAGCAGGAGGACCGGCCCGCCGCCCCCGGGCTGACCCGGGAGGACGTCAAGCGCATGATGGACGAGGCGGCCGAGAAGGCCGCGGCGCGGGCCGCGGAGAAGGCCGCTGGGGCGCAGGCGAGCGAGGCCGCGGCGCCCATCGTCTCGGACGTGGACCAGCCCGGCTTCCAGGCCGCCGAGAATCCCGACGACTACGCCATGGTCGTGGGCGTGGAGAAGTACCCGGACCTGCCCGCGGCCCAGTTCGCGGAGCGCGACGCGGAGGCGGTCAAGCGCCATCTGGTCGCGCTGGGCTACCCGGAGCGCAACATCAAGTCCTTGCTGGGCGGCCGGGCGACCCGGGCCGCCATGTCGGCCCAGCTGGAGAGCTGGCTGCCGCGCCACGTCAAGCCCGGCAGCCGCGTCTTCTTCTATTTCTCCGGGCACGGGGCTCCGGACCCGACGTCAGGCCAGGCCTACCTCGTCCCCAGCGACGGAGACCCCAACTACCTGGACAAGACGGGCTTCCCGCTCAAGCGTCTCTACGCCGGCTTGGGCGCCCTCAAGGCCAGGAAGGTGGTCGTGGCCCTGGACTCCTGCTTCTCGGGCGCGGGCGGCCGTTCGGTGCTGCCCGAGGGAGCGCGTCCGCTGGTGCTGCGCAAGGAGGCGGCGGCCGTCCCGGGCAGGAACATCCTGCTCTTCGCCGCGGCCGCGCCGGATGAGATCACCAGCACCATCAAGGAGCAGGGGCACGGCGCCTTCACCTACTACTTCCTCAAGGGGCTCTCCGGCGGCGCCCAGGACAAGTCCGGGGCCGTCACGCCGGGCGGGCTCTACCGCTACCTCAAGCCCAAGGTGCAGAACGCCGCTTCGGTCCAGAACCGCGAGCAGACCCCGGTCCTGGAAGGGGATGCCGCGGAGGAGCTCGTCCGCTTCCGGTAGCGGGCGCTACGGCCGCAGGTAGTAGTCCTCGGTGCTGTTGGGCTCGCTCTTGCGGATGAAGAGCCGCTGCTCCGCCGGCACGCCCAGCAGGACCTGGAAGATGTCGGTGAGGATGGGCCGGCCCGAGTAGTAGCCGTGCCCCAGGCCGCCGACCCCCAGCGTGGGGGCGTCGATCTCCCCGACGTTGATCATGTCCGTGCTTGCCACGCGCTCGCAGGCGCCCATGCGCCGGTTCTTGTTGTAGGTCTCCGAGGCCGCGATGGCGTTGTCGTTGTAGGAGCAGTACACGGTCACCCGCTCGGCCGCCTTCTTGAGCTGGGGCACGATCTTCTGGAAGTCCTTGACCGGGAAGTCCGGGGCGTTGAGGATGAGCTCGCCGATGAAGGGCTTGTCGATGTTCTGGGAGAGCTGGGACAGGGCGCGCAGGGTCACTTGGTGGCCCATGGAGTGCACCATCACGTGCACGGTCTGGCTGGAGGCCGCCAACTGGCCGAAGAAGGACTGGGCCAAAGGCACGGTCTTGAGCGCGTTGGAGAGGTTGTCGCCGTAGGTCCGGTTGACCAAGGCGGAGCTGATGATGCCCTCCTCCGCGCCGGCCGGCCAGGTGAAGAGCACCACCGGGCCCTGGAACTTGAGGTCGTAGGCGATCTGCGCGGCGCGCAGCAGGGCCTCCTGGAATTTTACGTTGAAGCCGTGGATGAAGACCAGGATGTCGGAGCCCCGCTTCTGGTTCAGCAGCGCCGCCAGGCCCGCCTCATCGAGGGCGGCGTGGTTGAGGAGCCGGTAGTACTGGTGCGGGTCGGCGCGCGGGTTGGGCGCGAACTCGAAGCCCCCGACCTTGTGGCGCTTGGGCACGTTGAAGGTGCAGACCCCGTAGGAGAGCTTCTCCGCCGGGTTGATGCCGAAGGAGGTGTCGTCGCACTCCGCCGCGTCGCCCTTGGCGTTGCGGTTGGTGACGTAGATCACGTCCATGGTCTGGGTGTCGGAGTAGGGCTGCTTGAACAGCGCCCCCAGGTCCTGGCGCAGGGCCTCGGTGCCGTAGTAGCGCGGGACCCTGGTCTCGACGGGCTTGACCGGGGCGCCGCCGCAGCCGGCGGCGAGGATCACGAGGCAGGGGAGGATCTTCTTCAGCATAAGCGCTCCTGGTTCTGGGTTCTAGAGTCTCATCTCCGGCACGGCTTCGGGGACGTGCATCTTGGCGGCGGTCGCCCGGCGGATGGCGTCCACGCTCACCCCCGGGGCCCGCTCCTTGAGGTGCAGGCCCAGCGGGGACACGTCGAACGCGGCGAGGTCGGTCACCACCATCTTGACCACGCCCACGCCGGTGAGCGGCAAGGTGCACTTGGGCAGGACCTTGCTGGCCCCGTCCTTGGCCGTGTGCTGCATGGCCACGATGACCCGGCGCGCGCCGGCCACCAGGTCCATGGCGCCGCCCATGCCCTTGACCATCTTGCCGGGGATCATCCAGTTTGCGATGCTGCCGTGCTCGTCGACCTCCATGGCGCCCAGCACCGTGAGGTCGATGTGCCCGCCGCGGATCATGGCGAAGGAGTCCGCCCCGTTGAAGAAGGAGGCCCCGGGCAGCACCGTCACCGTCTCCTTGCCCGCGTTGATGAGGTCCGCGTCCACCGCGTCCTCGGCGGGATAGGGCCCCAGGCCGAGGATGCCGTTCTCGCTCTGCAGGGTGACGTCCATGCCCTGGGGGATGTGGTTGGCGACCAAGGTGGGGATGCCGATGCCCAGGTTGACGTAGTAGCCGTCCTTGAGCTCCTGGGCGATGCGCTGGGCGATCTGCTCGCGTGTCAAAGCCATGCTCGGGTCCCTCCTCAGCGCGGCGCGACCGTGCGGCGCTCGATGCGCTTCTCGTAGCCCCGGCCCTGGAACAGGCGGTGCACGTAGATGCCGGGCAGGTGCACGTGGTCCGGGTCGAAGGTTCCGACCGGGACCAGCTCCTCGACTTCCGCGATGCAGACCTTGCCCACCGTGGCGCAGAGGGGGTTGAAGTTGCGGGCCGTCTTGCGGAAGACCAGGTTGCCCCGGGCGTCGCCGCGCCAGGCCTTGACCAAAGCGAAGTCGGCCTTGAGGCCCCGCTCCAGGACGTAGAGGCGGCCGTCGAACTCGCGGACCTCCTTGCCCTCCGCCACCACGGTGCCCACCCCGGTCGGGGTGTAGAAGCCGGGGATGCCGGCCCCGCCCGCGCGCAGGCGCTCGGCCAAGGTGCCTTGGGGGACCATCTCCAGCTCCAGCTCGCCCGAGAGCACCAGGCTCTCGAAGAGCTTGTTCTCGCCCACGTAGCTGGAGACCATCTTCTTGATCTGGCGGCCCTGCAGCAGGCGGCCGGTGCCGAAGTCGTCCACGCCGGCGTTGTTGGAGACGATGGTGAGGTCCTTGACCTTCTTGTCCACCAGGGCGTCGAGGCAGTTCTCCGGGATGCCGCAGAGGCCGAAGCCGCCCACGGCCAGCACCGCCCCGTCCGGGATGTCCCGCACCGCCTCCGCCGCGCCGCCGACGAGCTTGTTCATGGGCGCTTCCTCAGGCGAAGGAGAAGTCCGGCCGGCGGTCCTTGATGAAGGGGAAGCGCGAGCGGGTCTTGGCCACCAGGGACTTGTCCACGTCCACGGCGGCCTGGAAGAGGCCTTCGCCCTCTTTGCAGTCCAGCACGACCTTGCCCAGGGGATCGAAGACCATGGAGTTGCCGCTGTACTCGAGCAAAGGGTCGCGGCCCGTGCGGTTGACACCGATCACGTAGGCCTGGTTCTCGATGGCGCGGGCCTGCAGCAGGCGCATCCAGTGCTCCGCGCGCCTGGCGGGCCAGGAGGCGATGACCACGAAGAGCTCGGCCTCGGCGGCCGCGTTCCAGAAGAGATAGGGGAAGCGCAGGTCGAAGCACACGGCCGGGACCACGGAGAAGCCGCGCAGGATGAACTTCTCCTGCCGGGAGCCGGGCTTGTAGGTGCGGTCCTCCTGGCCGAAGGAGTAGAGATGGATCTTGGAGTAGGACGAGACGAGCTTGCCGGCCTCGTCCATGGTGATGAGCTTGTTGCAGCCGTCCTGCACGCCGCCGAAGGAGACGCAGAGCTTGTGCTGGCGGGCGAGGTCCGCGAAGAAGGCCAGGTCGGAGTCATCCAAGGTCGCTTTCTCCTTGTTCATGGAGAAGCCGGAGAGGGTCATCTCCGGGAACACCACCCAGTCGACGCGGTCCTGGGGCGAGACGTCGTCCAGCAAGGACAGGATCCTCTGCTTGGTGGCGGCTTTGTCCTCCCAGGCCATGTCCAGCTGGCAGATCGCGATCTTCATGGCTGTATCATAGCATCTCGGGCCCGCGCCCGTCCTTGCGCAATCTGCTATGATTGGCGCACCGAGGTGAGAAAGTGAAAAAGACCATCATGGCCGCAGCCGTGCTCCTGCTCGCTCCCGTCCTCGCCGCCGCCCAGGCCGAAAAAGGGCCGCAGACCGAGGACCAGAAGACCCTTTACGCCTTGGGCATCTGGCTGGCCCAGCAGGTCGAGCCTTTCAGCCTGACCGCGGCCGACCTCAAGTACGTGCAGTCGGGCCTCAAGGATTCGGTCCTGGGCAAGCCGCCGCAGGTGGAACTCGCGACCTACGGTCCCAGGATCGGCGAGCTGGCCAAGGGCCGCATGAAGGTCAAGTCCGACAAGGAGAAAGGGAAGTCCCAGGCTTTCCTTGATAAGGCGGCCAAGGAGCCGGGCGCACAGAAGTCAGCCTCCGGCCTCATCTATACCGAGATGGCGGCCGGCACGGGCGCCGGGCCCAAGGCCGAGGACACGGTCAAGGCCCGCTACAAAGGGACCCTCGTGGACGGCACGGTCTTCGACGACTCCGCCCGGCACGGCGCGGCGCCCATGGAATTCGCGCTCAACAAGGTGATCCCCTGCTGGACCGAGGGCATCCAGAAGATGAAGGTGGGCGGCCGGGCCAAGCTGGTCTGCCCCTCCGAGATCGCCTACGGGGAGCGCGGCCAGGGCGCCATCCCGGGCAGCGCGGCCCTGGTCTTCGAGGTGGAGCTCGTGGAGGTGGTCAAGGCGGAGGCCCCCAAGGAGGCCAAGGAGTTCCTGGACAAGGCCGCCAAGGAGAAGGGCGCCAAGGTCTTTCCCTCGGGGCTGATCTATAAGGAGCTCAAGCCGGGCAAGGGCGCCAGCCCCAAGGGCGAGGACACGGTCAAGGCGCACTACCACGGCACCTTCCCGGACGGCAAGGTCTTCGACAGCTCGGTGGACCGCGGCCAGCCCGCGGAGTTCCCGTTGGGGCAGGTCATCAAGTGCTGGCAGGAAGGGCTCCCGAAGATGAAGGTCGGCGGCAAGTCCAAGCTGGTCTGCCCGGCCGCCATCGCCTACGGCGAGGGCGGCCGGCCCGGCATCCCCGGCGGCTCCACGCTGATCTTCGAGGTCGAGCTGCTGGATATCGTTAAGAAGTAGATTCAGACGGTTGGCCACTCCAAAGGAACCGCCGGCCCCCTCATAGGGGGCCGGCGGTTGCGCTTGAGCGAAGCTCAAGCGCTCGGGAAGAACGGCTAGGCTCTGGCCGCTTCGACCAGCAGCTCGCCGTCGTCCCAGGTGACATGCAGGGAGACGGTCTGGCAGCACACCGAGCAGTCCTCGAACCGGGTGCCGCCGTCCTCGTCCGCGCCGACCAGGACCTCGATGAGCTCGCCGCAGTGGGGGCAGGGGACCTCGGCCCACTCCTCGGCGCGCGGCAGGACCTCTTCGCGGACGGGAGGCTCGGCCACGGCCAGGGCGCGGCCCGCCGGGCGCTTGTGGGCCGGCCGGCGGTGCGGGGCCGGCTTGCGGCGGGGCGGGGTCTTCATGGCTGGCTCCCGGCCGGCTCCACGACCAGGACCACGCGGCGGTTGGCCTCGCGTCCTTCCGGCGTGTCGTTGCCCTTGATGGGGCGGAACTCGCCGAAGGAAGACGCGGTCAGCTTGCGCGGGTCCAGGCCGGAATGCTCGTGCAGGTAGCGGGCCACGGCCGTGGCGCGGGCCAGGGCCAGGTCCCAGTGGCTGGTGAAGCTGCCGAAGAGCTCCCACTTGATGGCGGAGTTGTCGGAGTGGCCCTCCACGCGCACCGCGCGCGGGGTGAGGCTCTGCAGGGACCGGCCGACCCGGTCCAGCAGGGCCAGGCCTTCGTCGGTCGGCTTGGCCTGCTGGGGCTTGAAGAGAAGCGACTCCTGGAGCGTCAGCTCCACGCGCTCGCCTTCCTGCTCCAGCTTCGCCTTTTCGCTCTGCAGCTCCTTGAGCACCGTGTCGGCCAGCACGCCCAGGTCCTCATGGGCCTTGGCCAGGCGCACGCTGCGCTCGGACAGGGCCTTCTCCTTCTCCGCCTTGGCGGCCGCAGCCTGCGCCTTGAGAGCCTCGAGTTCGGGCCGCAGGAAGCTGAGCTCGTTGGCGAGCTTGTCGCGCGCCGCGCGCATGTTGGCGCGCTCGCGCTGGGCCGCGGTCTTGTCCTTCTTGGCGGTGTCCAGGGCGCGCGCGAGGTCGTCCTTCTCCTTGACCACCGCGGCGATCTGGCCGGAGAGCTCGCCCTTGTCCGCTTCGATGGCGGAGCGCAGCTGCTGGTTGGACTTGTCCAGGGATTCGATGCGCTCCTGCTGGGCCTTGAGCCGGCTGTCGAGGTCGGCCCCCTGGCCCTCGAGCTCCTTGATGCGGGACTGCAGGGTCTCGGCCAAGTCCGCGCCCCCGCGCACCTGCTGGCGCAGCTCGTCCGCGTTGAGCTCGCAGAGGTCGGCCTTGGCCTGCAGAGTCTTGAGCTTCCCGCCGGCGCAGCCGGCCAGCAAGACGGGGATCAAGAGGATCTCGGCGGATCTCCTCATAGCGAAATCATTTTATCATACCCACGGCGGGATGCAAGGCCCGGCTAGACGCGCAGGCGCAGGCGGTCCTGCGCCAGCCGCGCGCGCAGCCCCTTCTCCCTTTTAAGGAGGCGCCGCAGCGAGCCGGCGGAGGCGGCGCAGAGGTGCGTGAACAGGACTCGGCGCGGCCGGCAGGCTCGCGCCAAGTCCAGGGCTTGGTCCGCGGCGCAGTGCCCCGGATCCCGCTGTCCGGCGGGCAAAGTGGCTTCCAGGACCAGCAGGTCGCAGCCGGCGGCGAAGCGCTCCAGCCCAGCTCCCGGCCCGGTGTCCCCGGAGATGACCAGGCGGCGGCCGGCGGCCTCCAGCCGATAGCACAGGGCCGCGGTGGGATGAACGGCGGCCAGGGTGTCGACGCGCCAGCCGGGGCCGCTGGCGCGGTCTCCGGCCGCGAGCTCGCGGACCTCCAGGCGGTAGCCGCGCGGGTCCAGCCAGGGCCGCAGGACCCACCGCAATCCGGCCACGAAAGCGGCCGTGCCGCGCGGGCCCCACAGGCGCAGGCGGCCCGAGCGGGGAGGCTCGTCGTAGCGCAGGTGGAAGAGCAGGGCCGCCAGATCGCCCGAGTGGTCGGGGTGGCGGTGGGTGAGGAAGAGGTCGGTGGCGGCCGCCGGCCGCAGGCCGCAGCGCGCCAGCTGCCAGAGGTCGCCGAAGCCCAGGTCGAAGAGCAGCAGGCCTTTGGGCAGGACCGCGGCGTAGCCCGCCGGGTTGCGCACTTGCGCGGGCTTCCTGGCCGGGGTGAAGGCGCCCGAGCCCAGGACCACGACCCCGAAGCCGCGCCTCATGGCTTCTTCTTCTCCGGGGTCTTCGGCGCCGGAGGTTTCTTCTCGGCGGGCTTCTCCTTGGGGGGCGGCGCTTCCGGTTCCAGGCCCATGCGCCAGAGCAGGAAGGCCTGGATGTCCGCCGCCCGGTCCAGGTAGGGCGCCCGGCCCAGTTCGGCGCGGCCGTCCGGCGGCCAGCGCAGCAGCGCCGTGCCGTCCGGCCGCGCCCACACGGAGGCGGCGAATCTTCCGGGCTCCGCGGCCCCCAGCAGGGCGATGCGGTCCGGCCGGGAGTATTCCTGCGCCGTCAGCCAGCGTCCGGCCTCGGCCAGCACCGCCGCGTCGATGGGTCCTTCCACGGCGGCCCAGAGCCCGCCCGACTCCAGCCAGGAGACCAGCATGGGGGAATAGGCGGGCAAGGCGTCGGGCCCGGCCGCGGGCAGGGCCGAGAGGACGGCCGGGTTGGCGCCGTCGCGCTTGAGCCGCGGGTGGGAGGCCAGGAGCAGGCCGCGCAGGGAGCCGTCCGGGGCCGCGAACTCGACGCGGCGCAGGCGGAACCTCTCCTGGTCCCGGGTGAAGCCCGGCGTGAGCACGGCCGTGGAGGCGGCGCCCGCGTCGTAGCGGCACAGGACCGGGGGGGCGAAGAGGGACTGCCAGACGAAGAAGACCTCCCCGCGGGCCGGGTCCGCCGCGAGGGCGGTCACGCTGCCCGGCCCCGGGGCCGCGATCTCGCGCGTCGCCAGTCCGTCCCGGCCGCGCAGCTGCAGGCGGGAGACCCCGGCCTCCCGGGACAGGACGGCCAGGCCGCCGCGCAGGAGGACCGCGTCGCGCGCGGGCAGGGGCGCGGTCAGGACCGTCTCGCGGCGCTGCGGCTTGGCCGGCTTGCGCAGGTCGAAGCTCAGCAGGCGCGGGGGGGCTTCGCGGAAGAGGAGGTGCAGGACCTGGCCGTCGAAGAGCATCCGGCCCGCGCACTGCGGCCCGGCCGGCAGCGGCGCCGGGGCCGCTCCGGGGTCCGCCCGGTCCAGGACCAGGGTCTCGCAGCGCCCCGGCGCGCGGCGCACGGAGAGCGCCAGCAGGCCGCCGTCCGGCGAGACCTGCGCGTCGAGCAGGCCCTGGGCCGCGGCCGTGCTCGCGGCCGGGACGTCCCGCGACGGGTCCATGCCCAGGGTGTGGAAGAGCAGCTGCGCCCCCTGCGGCGCGGCCGCCGCGAGGCGGACGTAGTAGAAGCCCGTGCGGTCCGGCAGCCAGGCCAGGGCCCCGTCCGGGACCCGGGGGATGCGGTCGGGCAGGTCCTCGCCCGCGCCGGCCGGGCGCAGGCGCAGCTCCACCGTCCCGGTCCGGCCGTCCCGGACGCCGTAGGCCAGCAGCAGACCGTCCGGGGAGGGCCGCCACCAGGCCAAAGAGGCGTCCGGGCCCATCCGGGACTCGTCGACGACGAGGAGGGGCTCGGTCAGGGACCGGGGGCGCATCGTGATCCGGGCGCGCCGGTCCGGTCCGGCGCGCTCGAGCTGGAAGAGACGCGTGCCGCGCACGGCCAGGTCCTCCGGGAATGCCGCGGGCAGGGCGCTCTCCACGGCGCGGCGCAGCGCGGCGCGGCCGGGACGGGCCGCCAGGAAGGCGGCGCTGCCCGGCAGGGCCGCGGGCGTATCCGTGGAGGCCGGCCAGGCGCGGGAGGCCAGCAGGAGGAGGAAGAGGGAGGATCTCACCGGGAGCCCCCGGGCTAGAGCAGCTCGGTGAGCAGCTCCGGCCGGGGCTGTGGGATGACCACTTTCTCCACCAGCAGGCCGCGCTTGCCCACCGCCGCCGCGGCCGCCGCCACGGCCGTGTCCACCGCGGCCACGCTGCCGGTCATGGTCACGAAGGCCTTGCCGCCCATGGCCATGGCCAGGCGCAGCTCGATGAGCCGGACGGAGGCGGCCTTGACCGCCGCGTCGGCGCCCTCGATCATGGCGGAGACCGAGAAGGCCTCGACTACGCCCAGGGCCTCGAGCTTGTCCACCACCGCCGTGCCGGAGATGGCGGGCATGACCTCCGGGTGCACGTTGGGGATGACGAAGCGGTCCACGCATGAGACCCCGGCGCGGTTTCCGCCCGCGTCCACGCTGGCCTGCACGTCGGCCACCTCGCCCGCGACCAGGACGATGTATTTCCCCGGGCAGACCGTGCGCGCCAGCAGGAGCTTGACCGGCGCGGTCTTGAGCATCGTGTCCGTGACGTCGAAGCCGCGCGCCATGCTGGAGAGTTCCACGCCGCCGATCGCGTTGTTCATGCTGTGATCTCCACGAAATCCTCGACCGCGGTCACCTTGCCGCTGATGCTCGCGTGCACCGGGACGCCCAGGGCGTCTTCAGGCACGTCGCCGATGAGGTCTCCGCGCTTGACCGTCTGCCCGGCCGAGACCTTGGCCTGGGCTGGGACTCCCACGTGCTGCTTCAGAGGGATGCGCACCAGCTTCGGGGCGTAGGGCTGCTGGCGCAGGGGGGCCTCCGCCTCGTAGTCCTCCAGCCCCAGCCGGCTCTTGAGCTGGCTGACCGGGATCTGGCGCCAGGGCCGGATGGGATGGACCCGCGGCTCCTGGCCGCGGTTGAGGGGGGTGCTCTTCCAGTTGATCTTCTCGCGGGCCAGGTCGCCCTTGGTGTATCCGCAGATGTCGCCGGGGTTGAGGTTCTCCGGGCAGGCGAAGAGGCTGCAGAGCCTGCACTCGCAGCAGAGCAGGGCCCAGTGGCTCCAGGGCTTGCGGTCCGGGGGCGAGAAGAGCAGGCTGCGCATGACCTTGTGGGGCTGGATGTCGTAGCCCAGCAGGTAGCGCGGGCAGAGCTCCGTGCACAAAGTGCACTGGTCGCAGGTGGACTTGCCGGCGCGGTCGAAGGCCGGCCGCCCGGCGCTCTTGCGCCGCACCAGGGGATGCTCGCGGGGCAGGATGATGAGCCCGCCGCTGGTCTTGGTCAGGGGGGCGGAGAAGTCCTCGACGACCTTGCCCATCATGGCCCCGCCGTCGAGCGCCACCGGGTCCGGGACCGAGGCCCCGCCGGCCAGGGCCACGGCCTCGGAGATGGAGACGCCCACGGGCAGGCGCAAAGTGCAGGGATTCTTGACCGCGCCGGTCACGGTGAGGAAGGTGTCCACGACCGGGGTCCTCTCGGCGTGGGCCATGTTGTAGAGGGTCTCCACGTTGTTGACCACGACCCCGACCTGGAGGGGGATGCCGCCCATGGGGATGAGCTTGCCCGTGACCTCGTAGACCTGGCAGAACTCGTCTCCGGCCGGGTAGTAGTCGGCCAGGCGGTGGACGGACAGGGCTTTCTTCCCGGCCACGGCCCTCTCCAGGAGCTTGACCAGCTCCTCGTGCTTCTCCTTGATGGCGATGGCGCCGCGGGAGGCGCCGACCGCCGCGACCATGAGCTCCAGGCCGCGCACCAAGTCGGGCGCGAAATGGCGGAGGAGCTCCTGGTCCTTCTGCAGGAGGGGCTCGCACTCCGCGGCGTTGACGATGACGGTCTCGGCCCGGGAGGAGGCCTTGACGTAGGAGGGGAAGCCCGCGCCTCCCGCTCCCACCACGCCGGCGCGGCGGATGAGCGCCGCGAGCTCAGACGAGGACGGCATGCAGTGATTCTACAACACTTCCATCCAGAGCGCGCGCAGGTAGGGTTCCCAGCGCCGCACGCCGCGGGCCAGGCGCAGGCCCTTCTCCATCAGGCGCACCGCCTCGTCGTCGGAGGGCGCCGGGCCCGCCTCGCCCCAGGCGCGCCGCACGACCGGATCGACGGCCAGGTAGTCCCGGCGCATGGCGGCGGGATCGCCTCCGGC
This sequence comes from Elusimicrobiota bacterium, assembly GCA_016212825.1. Taxonomy (GTDB): domain Bacteria; phylum Elusimicrobiota; class Elusimicrobia; order UBA1565; family UBA9628; genus UBA9628. The sequence goes on from JACRDS010000030.1 coordinate 13,576, forward strand.
CGCGTGGGCCAGGGCCCGGTTGCAGAAGGCCCAGTCTCCGGGCATGACGGCGATGGCGGCGTCGAGGTCGCGCCGGGCTTCGCGCAGGCGGCCGCCGCGTCGGTGCAGCTCTCCGCGCCAGGTCAGCGCCTCCGCGTCGCGGGGGCCGTTGGCGATGGCGCGGTCGAAGTCTTGCCGGGCCCGGGTCTCGTCTCCCAGGAGCAGGCGGGCGGCGCCGCGCCAGCACAGACCCAGCCAGGACCCCTCGGCCACCGCCCGATCCAGGTGCCGCAAGGCCCGGCGATAGTTCCCGGTCCAGAGCCGGGCCTCGCCGCACCAGGCCTCGGCCAGGCAGCGGTAGGGCGCGGGGGCGGTCTGGAGCACCCGGTCGAAGACCGCCCAGGCCTCCGCGGCCCGGCCCAGGCAGAGCAGCGCCTCGGCGCGATGGCAGTGCGCCATCCAGAAGCCCGGCCGGGAGCGCCCCGCCGCCGCGAAATCCGCCTCGGCCGCGGCGAACTCGCGGCTGCGCAGCCGCCCCAGGCCCGTGAAGTAGCGCATCCAGCCGTAGCGCCGCTCCGGCGCCGGGGGCCAGGAGTCCGGCAGGGGCGCGGCCAGACCCCCGGCCGCGGCCGACGAGCACAGGAAACCGTAGAGGTCCGCCCAGGCATTGGCGCCCCGGCTCCGCCGCCGGCGCCAGCGTCTCAGGGCGGACTGGAAGCCCGGACCGATGCGCGGCCGCCGCGGCTCGAACCAGCTCTCCGGCAGCAGGTGCGCGAACCGCTCCATGGCCCCCTCGTCGCAGCCGCGCGTCAGGATGTCCTCGGCGGCGGCGAAGGCGCGGTCGAAGTCCTGCAGGCACAGGAAGGCCTCCAGGCGCAGGAAGGGATCCTCGTCCGCCGCGGGCGGCCTGCGCACGAAGCGCGCGAAATGCCGGCGCATGTCGCCGGGGCGGCCCAGCTTGCCGCAGAGCCGCCCCAGGCCGTGGTCCAGCTTCGCCTCCCGCGGGAAGGACCTGCGGACCTGTTCCGCGCAGGCCAGGGCCTCGCGGTAGCGTCCGCAGTCCTTGAGGAACTCCACCAAAGACCACCGGACCGCCAGGTCCGCGCCGGCGGTATCGGAGGTTCCGCCGGTGCCGGCCGGACGGACGCCCTTACGGCCGGCGCCGGGGGCGCGGGCGGCCCTGCGGAAGAGCCGCTCCGCGGCGGCGGTGAGCCCTCCGCGCAGGAACATGGTCCCGACCCTGAGGAGGGCCGCGGGCTCCGCGTCCGGCAGGTCCCGGAAAAGGCCCTCGGCCCGGCCTTCCTGGCCGCCCTTGAACCAGGCTTCGGCCAGCATCAGGCGGGTCGGGGAGTCTCCCGGCGCCAGGCGCAGGGCGCGGCGGAGCAGCCGGGCGGCCCGGGCGAAGCGCCCGGCGCAGAGTTCCGGCTCGGCCGCCAGGCGCAGGGCCGCGGCCGCGGCTTGCGCGTAGAGGGGCGCGTGCCGCGCGTCGAGCTCCATGGCCCGGCGCAGATGCTTCTGGGCCGCGTCCCCGCGTCCTTGGCGCCGCAGGAAGCCCCCGCACAGCAGGCGCACGGAGGCGTCTGCGGGCGCCCGGCGCTGCGCGCGCCGCAGGACCGCCCAGGCGGCGCGGAGGTCCCCGGCCCGCTCGTAGGCCTCGCTGAGCCGGGCGTAGACGCAGGCGTTCCTCGCGTCGAGCTCCATGGCCCGGCGCAGATGCCGCTCCGCCTCGTTCAGGCGTCCGCGCCGCTGCAGGAACTCGCCGCAGTGGAGCCTCACGCAGCAGTCTTCGGGGGCGGCGCGCGCCGCGCGCCGCAGGACCGCCCAGGCCGGCCCCGGCAGGCCCGCCTTCTCGAAGGCCGCGCTCAACCCGACGTAAGAGGCCGCGCAGCGCGGGTTCGCCAGCAGGGAGCGGCGCGCGCGCAACTCCAGGGCGGAGAGGCGCCGCGCCAGGTCCGTGGCGGCGCTCACGGTCCTAGTAGGACGCCCATTGCTTCTGGTTCTTGACGTCAGGGTGGACGCAATCCACGAACACGGCCCCGTAGCAGGGCGCCGCAGGGTCGGAGACATAGCCCCATTTCCCCGTATCCTGTATCTTGGTGGGGTCGATGCCGTCGCCTTGCCCGGAGCAGGCCGCGGCGCCGTAGGTCTGGACTTCAGCCGTGGCGGCGTGGCTCTTGAGCCGGACGGTCGGGAGCGCCGGGAGGTATTTCGGCGCGATCGCCGACAGGGCTTCCGGATAGCGCGCATCCTGGGCGGAGCGATAGGTGGAGAGCGCGGAGCGCAGCGCTCCGAGCTCTCCCAGGGTCTGGCGCTCCTGGGCCCCGGAGGCCATCTGCATGAACTTCGGGATGGCCAGGGCCGCGACGATGCCGAAGACGACCGGGACGAAGGCGGCCAGGATCACGAGGGTCCGGCGCAGTCCGCTGACCTCGTCCACATAGATCACCCGCGTGTCGCAGATGTAGTCGTGCAGGGCGCGCTTGCGGTCCGTGAAGGCGGCGATGAGGAAGCCCAGGCCCAGGGTGATGCTGGAGACGATGTAGCCGGCCCAGCGGCCCAGGCAGCGCAGGTAGGTCAGGGGCGTGCCGTCCATGCGCACGATGGCGATGCCGGCCGCCATCTTGCCCAGGGTCTGCCCGGAGTTGGCCACGGGCATCCAGATGAAGTAGGCGACGCCCAGCAAAGAGCTCCCCAACTGGGCCATGGTCCGGGGGATGCCCACCAGGACCAGGCAGCCCAGGAGGAGCATCTGTCCGACCGTGACCAGGAGCCCGTCGATCATGTAGGCGCCAGCCCGGATCCAGAACCCGGCCGGGACCGGCTCGGCCGCCGCGGGCGGCAGGGCCTGGGGCGGGAAGGAGCTCGGGGCGGCGGGGGCGGGCGTCTGGGGCGGGATGTCCATGGGGCCTCCGGGAAAGATGCCACAGTATAACGCGGGCGTCCGGCCGCGTCAAGGTCGGTCAGTTCAGGGCGAAGTCCAGCGGGGAGAGGCGCCCCACTTGGGCCGGCGCGCCGTGCCGGCCGTGATGACCGTGCTTGCGCTGTGGCTCGTAGCGGCGCTCCTCGTTCTGCGGGGTGAAGGAGAGCCCGCGGCCCGAGCGCCGTGCCGGCCGGCCCGCCATCTCGCGGAAGCCTTCGGAGCCGATGCGGTCGGCCAGGGAGGGGTCGTCCACGAAGGGGTTGCGGTTGCCCTGGTACTTCTCGATGAATTCGTTGGCTTGCATCTCTTCGGGCGCGGGGGGGTGCTCGCGGTTCCAGCGCAGGAACAGCTCGATGCGGTCCGCGAAGAAGACATGGCTGTAGGCGCCCTGGGTGATGTTGCGGTCGTAGTAGCGGGTGAAGAAGTAGAGGACGGCGCGCGCCACCGTGCCCTTCACCGCGTTGGGCGGCTCGAAGACCCCGCCGCCCAGCTTGGCGCCCGCGTCGTTGGAGTACTCGGGGGTCCCCTTCACCTCGCCGAAGGGCAGGTTGGAGCGCATGCTGTTGGGGTGCTGGAAGGTGGGCAGCAGGTGATGCAGGTCCGAGCGCATGGGCAGGGCCTTGTCGAAGAAGGACTGCGGCCAGGTGTGCTCCACGTTCATGCCTTCGCGGTCCACCCAGCCGTCGTGGTTCTGGTCGCCGTGCTCGGGATAGTCCCCGCCGTTGGCGCTCGAGCCGGGGACGAAGATGCCGGAGTAGGCGTCCACCACCCCATGCACGCCGTTGCGGACGATGTTGTATGCCGTCGAGAAGAGGTAGTGGCTGGCCTCCTTATATTCGTGGGAGCGGTAGCCGCGGCCGGTCTGCTCGTGCAGGGATTCCAGGAGGACCTTGCCGCCGATGCCCGGGGTCTGGGAGAGCGAGCCGGCGACCGGGGCCGGGGTCGCGGAGAGGTCCACGGCCGGGGCCGCATGGAGCCGGCCTTCGTAGAGGGAGTCGAGGACCTCGGAGACCTTGGCGTCGGACTGGGACAGGGCTTCCTGCACGGCCCGGCCGGTCTCCACGGCGGAGACGGCCGGCGCGGCCAGGACCGGGGCGGCGCCGACTGGGGCGACCGCGACGGCGGGCGCGGCCAGGACCTGGGGCGCGACGAGAGGGGAGAACGAGGGGGCCTGGAGCGACGGGGTGAGGCTGGGGCGCAGGGAGGGGGCGGCCGAGACGCCCAGGCGCGTGCCGACCATGGGCGCGGCCATGACCGCGCCGGGCAGGCGCATGGGCTCGACGACAACCTGGGCGGCCGCCGCCGGCCAGGCGGCGAGGAGGAGGAATGCGGACAGAAAGGATGAGCAGGCGGCGAGGCGCTTCGCCATCGCCGATAGTGTAGGACTATATCGAGAATGAGGCATGGGGCCAGGGGCCCGGGGGCGGGGGGGTCTTAAGGCCTAGAGCCGGGAGCTCAGGCGGCGCGGCTGAGGCGGTTGTAGAAGGCGGCGCCGCCCAGCCAGGCGAAGGGCAAAGTGATGAACACGCCGATGCCCACGGCCAGGGCGCCGGCGACCCCGATGAGGGCCAGCACGATGGCGTAGCCCAGGAAGCGCAGCTTGTGGCCGTTCATGAGGACCGCGGTGCATGGCGCCCCAGCCGGAGAGCGCGGCCTTGTCCTTCCGGCCGGCCTCGACCTCGCGGATGTCGTCGGCCAGGAGGAAGAGGCTCTGCGACCACATCAGGCCCAGGAACACCCCGGGCACGACCAGGAGGGCCAGTCCCGCGAAGAGCAGGACGCCCATGAGCAGGCCGGCGACCAGCAGGGGCACGTAGTAGGAGAAGCCCTTGAAGAGATCGGGGAAGGCGGGCGTCTCATCGCGCAGGACCTTGAGCAGGACGATGGAGAAACCCGCGATGAGGTGGGGCGCCACGAAGAAGGAGAGCAGGGGCAGCTTGCCGGCCGCGGTCTGGATGACCGCGAAGACCACGAAGCAGCCCAGGACCAGCCCGAAGTGGGCCTTGAAGGCTGCGAAGGCATCGGAGAGGATCTGCTCCAGCCCGAAGTCCGCGGGGACCGCGTCCGGCATGCCGCTTCTAGCGCACCGGCCGCACGGCGCGGCCGGACTTGATGCAGGTCGTGCACACGTAGACGCTGCGCGTGCGCCCGTCGATGACGACCTTCTGCTTCTGCAGGTTGGGGCGGAAGACGCGCTTGGTGGCCCGGTTGGAGTGGCTGTAGCTGCCGCCCGAGACGGGGCCCTTGGCGCAGATGGTGCACTTGTATGCCATGGGGTTTTCCTTTTGCGGGGAGTGGGAAATTTTACAAAATAGAGGGCCATGGGGCAATCTCCTGATCCGGACGTCCTGCGCAAGCCCGTCCAGTACCTCAAGGGCGTGGGCCCCCGCCGGGCCCTGGCCCTGGAGCGGCTGGGCATCCGCACCCTGGGCGACCTTCTGCTCCACATCCCGCGCGACTGGCAGGACCGCACGCGGCCCACGGACCTGGCGGGACCCCTGCAGGACCCCGTCGTCGTGGCCCGCGGCCGGGTCACGCGCGCCGAGCATTTCCAGGCCGGGCCGCGCATGGCCATCTACAAGGCGTCCTTGGCCACGGCCTACGGGAGCCTGCCGGTGCTGTGGTTCAAGCACGGCAGCCGGCGCTACGACGTGTTCGCGCCCCTGAAGCGCGACGTGGTCCGCGGCCGCGACCTATGGGTGGTCGGCCGCAGCGAGCCGGGCCTGCTGGGCGCGCGCGAGGTCCACGCCGAGGAGTACTACCTCGAGGATGACCCGCGCGCCGCCATCCACACGGGCCGCATCGTGCCCATCTACGCGCTGACCGAGGGCATCACCCAGCGCTTCCTGCGCGAGCTCATCTTCAAGGCTCTGGGTGACTGCGCGGAGGCGCTGCGCGAGGGCCTGCCCCCGCGGCTCTTGGAACAGCGCCGTCTGCTGGCCTTCGGCCAGGCCCTGCGCGGCGTGCATTTCCCGGCGGCCATGGCGGAGCGCGACGCGGCGCGTTCGCGGCTGGCCTACGAGGAACTGCTCCTGCTGGAGCTGGCCTGGTTCCTCAAGCGCCGCCAGACCAAGGGGCTCTCCAAGGGCTTCTCCTATGAGCTCAAGCGCGCCCTCCTGACGCCTTACCGGGAGGGATTGGGCTTCGAGCTCACGGGCGCGCAGAAGCGAGCCATCAGCGAGATCTTCGACGACCTGCGCGCGGGGAGCCCCATGACGCGTCTGCTGCAGGGCGACGTGGGCTCGGGCAAGACCGTGGTGGCCCTCGCGGCGCTCCTGCTGGCCGTGGAGAACGGGTACCAGGGCGCGTTCATGGCCCCGACCGAGATCCTGGCCGACCAGCACCTCTCCACCATGAAGGGCTTCCTCAAGGGCCTGCCGGTGCGCGCGGCCATGCTCACCTCGCGCCTGAGGCCCAAGGAGCGCGAGGCGACGCTGGCCAAGGTGCGCCGCGGCGAGGTCGACATCCTGGTGGGCACGCACGCCCTTCTGGAGGAGGACGTCGATTTCCCGCGCCTGCGCCTGGCGGTCATCGACGAGCAGCACCGCTTCGGGGTGCGCCAGCGCGCCACCCTGCGCCAGAAGAGCTCGCTGCTGGACCTGCTCATCATGACGGCCACGCCCATCCCCCGGACCTTGGCCCTGGCCCTCTACGGCGACCTGGATGTCTCCACCTTGGACGAGCTGCCGCCGGGCAAGACCACGGCCAAGACCTTCCACGTGGGCGAGGGCGAGGCCCTGGACTTCCTCAAAAGAGAGGCGGCGGCCGGGCATCAGGCCTACATCGTCTACCCCATCATCGAGGAGTCCAGCCGCCTGGACCTGCAGTCCGCCAAGAAGGAGTTCGAGCGCCTGCGCTCCGGGCCCCTGGCGGGATTGCAGATGGCGCTCATCCACGGCGCCATGCCGGGCAAGCAGAAGACCAAGGTCATGAACGAGTTCGCGGCGGGCCAGTGGCAGGTGCTGGTGGCGACCCCGGTCATCGAGGTGGGCATAGACGTGCGCAACGCCACGGTCATGGTCATCCAGAACGCGGACCGTTTCGGCATGGCGTCTTTGCACCAGCTTCGCGGCCGCATCGGCCGGGGCCGGCTGGCCTCGACGTGCTTCCTGGTGGCCGAGCCCAAGACGCCGGAGGCGGTCAAGCGCCTGGAGACCTTGGTCTCATCCTCGGACGGCTTCCGCATCGGGGAGGAGGACCTCAAGCTCCGCGGTCCGGGGGAGTTCATGGGCACGGCCCAGTCCGGCGAGCTGACCTTGAAGGTGGCGAACATCTTCCGCGACGCGGCGCTTCTGGGGCAGGCGCGGCAGGACGCGCAGAAGGCCCTGGAAGGCGACCCGCGGCTCGTCGCCCCCGAGCATGCCGGCCTGCGCCGCCGGCTCCTGGAGCTCTACGCGGACCAGTGGGACTGGGTCGACCTCGCTTAGGTGTCGCTTAGGTGTCAGGCCTCAACTTATTGGACTTGTTCGCCTGTAAGTAATTGGATAAGTTGAGGCCTGACACCGGAAAGACACCGGAAACGCCTGACGCGGATTTTGTTATGATAGGCCGAGCCCGATGAAGACAATTTTGATTAGGAACGCCCTGCGCATCGCGCGTATGAATGATACTCGCGATGAATTAACAAACGGCGATATCCTCATTGAAGGCAACGTCATCAAAGGAATCGGGGAAGGCCTGCAGGCCAAGGCTGACCGGGTCATAGACGCCAAGAACTGCGTGGTCTTGCCCGGCTTCATCAACACCCACCATCACCTCTACCAGACCCTCACCCGCAACCTCCCCGCGGTGCAGGACAGCAAGCTCTTCGACTGGCTCGTCTATCTCTACGAGGTCTGGCGCCACGTCACCCCGGAGGGCGTCAACATCAGCGCCCAGGTGGGCCTGGGCGAGCTGCTGCTCACCGGCTGCACCACAAGTTCCGACCACTTCTACCTCTTCCCCGGCGGCAAGAGCGCGGACCTCATCGACCGCGAGATCGAAGGCGCCGCGACGGTCGGCATGCGCTTCCACGCCTGCCGGGGATCGATGTCGCGCGGCAAGTCCAAGGGCGGCCTGCCTCCCGACGACGTGGTGCAGGCCGAGGACGAGATCATGAAGGACTGCGAGCGGCTGGTGCGCAAGTACCACGACCGCAAGCCTTTCGCCATGACCCGCATCGCGTTGGCCCCCTGCTCGCCCTTCTCCGTGACCACGGAGCTGCTCAAGATCTCCGCGGAGATGGCGAAGAAATGGGACGTGCGGCTGCACACTCATCTGGCGGAGACCATCGACGAAGAGGCCTACTGCCTCGAGCGCCACAAGATGCGGCCCCTGGCCTACATGGAGTCCGTGGGCTGGCTCGAGGGCGGCCGCTCCTGGTTCGCGCACTGCGTGCACATGAACGAGCCCGAGTCCCAGCTCATGGGCAAGACCCAGACCGGCGTGGCCCACTGCCCGTCCTCCAACCTGCGCCTGGGCTCGGGCATCGCCCCGGCCCGCATGTATCTCAAGCACAAGGTCCCTCTAGGGCTGGGCGTGGACGGCTCCGCCTCCAACGACTGCTGCGATATGCTCGGCGAGGTCCGCCAGGCCATGCTCGTGGCCCGGGTCAAGTCCGGCGTGGGCGCCATGCCCGCGCGCGACGCGCTCTGGATCGCCACGCGCGGCGGCGCCGCGGTCCTGGGCCGCGACGACATCGGCGAGCTCTCGCCCGGGAAAGCGGCCGATCTCACGGTCTTCGACCTCTCCGGCATCGAGTTCGCCGGCGCCCTCTCCGATCCCGTGGCCGCGGTCCTCTTCTGCGGCTCCAGCCACAAGGCCAAGCACGTCATGGTGAATGGCGAGCTTGTCGTCGAGGACGGCCGGCTGCTCAAGGCGGACGAGACGGCCCTGGCCGCCAAAGCCAACCAGCTCTCCCGGGAGATGCTGGAGAAGGCGGCCTGATGCCCCAGGTCCTGGTCAAGCTCTACACCACCCTGCGCCTGCGCCTGGGCAAGAGCCAGGTCTGGGTGGAGGGCGCCACGGCCGCCGAGCTCGTCCGGCGCGTGGCCGAGCTCGGCGGCGCGGAGACCGCGAAGGTCATTTTCGACGACAAGGGGATCGTGCGCAACGAGTTCCTCCTGGCCCTGGACTCCGAGATCCTCGACCGCAACGCCTTGGACAAGGTCCAGCTCAAGGAGGGCAACGTCCTGCACATCTTCCCTCCCATCTCAGGAGGATAGGGGGTCAGATCTTGAAACTTGAAATTCCAAATTCAAAATTCAAGATCTGACCCCAATAATCATATGAAGAATAACATCAAGCAGTTCTGCTTCCCGGGCAGCGCCAAGGAAGCCGCCGCCCTCATGAACAAGCTCAAGCACAAGGCGGTGGTCGTGGCCGGCGGCACGCGCCTCTCGCGGGCCCTGCTGCCCTCGGTCGAGACCGTCATCGACCTCGCGGACCTGCCCCTCAAGCACGTCAAAGCGGACAGGAAGTGGCTGCGCATCGGCGCCCTGTGCTCCATCGCGGAGCTCGAGAAGTCGCCGCTGCTGGCCCAGTGGGCCGGCGGCGTCATCGCCCGGGCCGCCGGCCAGTGGAGCAACGCCCTGGCGCGCAGCATGGGCACCGTGGGCGGCAACGTCTCCCGGGCCCACCCCCACAACAACCTGCCCCCGGTCTTCTTGGCTCTCGACGCCGTGGTCGTCTGCAGCGACGGCCGCGCCGAGAAGGTCCTGCCGTTCGCGCGGATACTGGAACCCGCCATGATGCGGCAGATCGGGACCCGCTACATCGTCGTGGAGGTCTGCATCCCGGCCGCCACCCGGACCTGGTCGGCCGCCCTGGCGCGTCTGGCCATCACCAAGACCAGCTGGGAGGCCTACACCAGCTGCGTGGTCGCGGTGGACCGGAAGGACGGTTCGGTGCGCGGCGTCCGCGTGGTGGTCGGCTCGGTCCTGCCCCGCGCCACGCGGATGGGAAAGGCCGAGGCGGTCCTCGACGGCAAACCCTGCTCCGAGGCCTCGGCCCGCGCCGCGGAAGCGGCGCTCCAGGCCGAGCTCCAGTCGCTCACCGGAGGCGCCCAGGCCAAGGCCTACGCCTGCCGGGTCTCCGGCGTTCTGGCGCGGCGCTGTCTCATGGAAGCTTTCCAAGGGTGAGGTAAGGGAAATGGCCAAGACCAAGGGACGCGGCGTCCTGAAGACGGTGGAGGGACGGATCTCCATCCGCCTCGACATCAACGGCAAGGACCAGGCCTGGAAGGTCGAGCCGGGCGAGTACCTGCTCGACGCCCTGCGCCGGGAAGGCTACAAGGGCGCCAAGAGGGGCTGCGACAACGGCGACTGCGGCACCTGCACGATCCTCGTCGACGGCAAGCCGGCCCTGGCCTGCATGATGTTCGCGGCCCAGGCCCACGGCCGCAGGCTCACCACCATCGAGGGCCTCGGCACCACCGACCGGCCCCATCCCATCCAGCAGGCCTTCGTGGAGACGGGGGCGGTGCAGTGCGGCTTCTGCATCCCGGGCATGGTCCTGGCCACCAAGGCCCTGCTCGACGAGGACCCGGACCCGGACGAGAAGGCGGTGCGCCGCGCCCTGGACGGCAATCTCTGCCGCTGCACCGGCTACGTCAAGCAGGTGGAGGCGGCGCTGCTGGCGGCCAAGAAGCTCCAGGGGGGGAAAGCGTCATGAGCGTCTCCGACAAGCGCGATTTCACGGTCGTCAACCACCGCGTCGAGAAGATCGACGCCCTGGCCCTGGCCTGCGGAACGGCCCAGTTCACGGACGACGTGGACATCCGGGGCCTGCTCGTGGGCCGCATCCTTTTTTCCCCCCACGCCCACGCGCGCATCCGCAAGATCGACACCGCAGCCGCCAAGAAGGTGCCGGGCGTGCTGGCCGTGCTGACCCACGAGGACCTGCCCCGCGTGCGCCACACCACGGCCGGGCAGGGCTACCCCGAGCCCTCGCCCTACGACACCCTGGTGCTCAGCGAGAAGGCCCGCTACGTGGGCGACCGCATCGCGGCCGTGGCCGCGGAGACGGCTGAAGCCGCGGAAGAAGCCCTCAGTAAAATCAAGGTGGACTACAAGGTCCTGCCCGCGGTCTTCGACACCATGGAGGCCATCCAGAAGGGCGCCCCGGTCATCCACGACGAGGACGACTCCAAGAACATCCCGGATGCGGCGCGCAACATCTGCGCCAAGTTCGACTTCGAGGTCAAGGAGAGCGAGTGGTTCTCCGAGGCCGACGTGGTCATAGACCAATGGTACAAGACCCAGTGGGCCCAGCACTGCGCCCTCGAGCCTCACGTGACCATCACCTATATCGACGGCGACGGCCGCCTGGTCATCCGCACCTCCACCCAAGTCCCGTTCCACTGCCGGCGCATCACGGCCCGGGTCCTGCAGAGGCCGCTCAAGTCCATCCGGGTCATCAAGCCCCGCATCGGCGGCGGCTTCGGCTCCAAGCAGGAGGTCCTGCTCGAGCCTGTGTGCGCGGCCTTGACCTTGGCCACGCGGCGGCCGGTCAAGTTCGAGCTCTCGAGGAAAGAGACCTTCGTCTCCTCGCGCACGCGCCACCCGTTCGTCATCCGCCTCAAGACCGGCGCAAGGAAAGACGGCATTATCACGGACGCGCACATGGAGGTCTACTGCGACAACGGCGCCTACGGCGCGCACTCGCTGACCGTCATGATGTGCTCGGGCTCGCACACCCTGCCCATGTACCAGGCCAAGAACTCGCGCTTCATCGGCCGCTCGGTCTACACCAACCTGCCCGTGGGCGGCGCCTACCGCGGCTTCGGCGCCACGCAGGGCTTCTTCGCCTGGGAGAGCCAGATGGACATGATGGCCGAAAAAATCGGCATGGACCCCCTGGATTTCCGCCGCAAGAACTACATCCGCTCCGGCGAGGGCTCGCCGGTGTTCAAGGCCATGGGCGAGGGCCGCGAGGGCATCGAGCAGAAGATCGGCTCCTGCGGCATGGACGAGTGCATCGTCAAGGGCATGGAGGCCTTCGGCTGGCACGAGAAGAAGCAGCGCAACCGGAACCAGACCGGGGTCAAGCGGCGCGGCCTGGGCTGCGCCTGCCTCATGCAGGGCTCGGGCATCCCGGAGGTGGACATGGCCGCCGCCTCCATCAAGATGAACGAGGACGGCTCCTTCAACCTGCACATGGGCGCCACGGACCTGGGCACGGGCTCCGACACCGTCCTGGCCCAGATCGCGGCCGAGGTGCTGGGGGTGACCGTCAAGGACATCATCGTGCTCTCCTCGGATACGGACCTCACGCCCTTCGACGTGGGCGCCTACGCCTCCTCGACCACCTTCATCTCCGGCAACGCGGTCAAGAAAGCGGCCCTGCACGCGCGCGAGCAGATCGTCAAGGTCGCGGCGCGCATCCTCGACGAGGAGCCCGAGGGCGTGGACCTCAGGGACGGCAAGGCGGTCGGCAAGTCCGGCCGCTCCTGCGCGCTCTCCGAGGTGGCCAACACCGCCTTCTACTACCACGACCAGCACCAGATCATGGGCGTGGCCTCGCACACCGCCGCCTCCTCGCCGCCGCCTTTCGCGGCGCACTTCGCGGAGGTGGAGGTGGACATCGAGACCGGCCAGGTGACGGTCCTGGGCTACGTCTCCACCGTGGACTGCGGCACCGCCATCAACCCGACGCTGGCCGAGGGCCAGAACGACGGGGCGGTGCTCAACGGCCTCTCCTTCGCGCTCACCGAGGAGATGCGCTTCAACTCGGCCGGGGCCATGGTCAACTCCTCCTTCCGCAACTACAAGATCTACTCCGCGGGAGACGCGCCGCCCTTCAAGACCATCCTCATCCCGACCTACGAGCCCGACGGGCCCTTCGGGGCCAAGTCGGTCTCGGAGATCGGCATCAACGGCCCCCAGCCGGCCATCGCCAACGCCGTCTACGACGCGATCGGAGTGCGGCTCTTCTCCCCGCCCTTCACCCCGGAGAAGGTCCTGGCCGCCCTGGAGGCCAAGAAGGAGGGGAAGGTCCTGGCGGGAGCGCGCTAGCATGGCCTTCGTCAAGGTCGCGGCCCGCGGGAAGGTCGGCTTCGTCACCTTCGACAACCCGGGCAAGCGCAACGCCCTGTGCGCCCGGCTCCTGGAGGAGCTGGCCGCGGGCTTCGAGCGCCTGCGCTCCCGGCGCGTGCCCGTGGTCATCCTGCGCACCGCGCCGGGGGCCAAGGTCTGGTCCTCCGGGGCCGACATCGCCGAGATGAAGGACCCGCGGCACGACCCTTTCGGCTACGACACCCCCCTGGAGCGGGCCCTGCGCGCGGTGGAGTCCTTCCCCGGGCCGGTCATCGCCATGGTGCGCGGCGGGGTGTGGGGCAAGGCCAGCGACCTGCTGCTCACCTGCGACCTGGTCGTGGCCGACCCCAGCTTCACCTTCGCGATCACCCCGGTCAAGGTGGGCCTGCCCTACAACGCCTCGGGCACTCTGCATTTCATCAACCACCTGGGCCTCAACCGCGCCAAGGAGCTCTTCTTCACCGCCGAGCCCATAGACGCGGCGCGCGCTCTGGATTTCGGCATCCTCAACCACCTGGTGGGGCCCGCCGAGCTGGAGGCCTTCACGCGGGGGCTGGCCCGGAAGATCGCGGCGCACTCGCCGCTCTCCGTGGCCGTCATCAAGGAGCAGTTCCGCACCCTTTCCGGCGCCCATCCCATCAGCCCGGAGGCCTTCGAGCGCGTGGAGGAGCTGCGGCGCCGGGCCTTCTCCAGCCACGACTACGCGGAGGGCATCCAGGCCTTCCTGGAGAAGAGGCCCCCGCGTTTCCGGGGGAAGTGATGCGGCCGCCGGCCTGGGTCTGGGCTCTGGCCGTCCTGCCCCGCCTGGTCCTCTTCGCCTACGTGGCGGCCGAGCCGCTGCGCGGCCTGGTCTACGCGGACAGCCTGCACTACGCCGCTTTGGCCAGGAACCTGGCCGAGCGGGGCGTCTTCGGGACCAAAGTGGGGGAATGGGACTCGGAGCGTTCGTCCAAGCGCGATGCCGCCGAGCTGAAAGCCTGGCTCGACGGCAACCTCGGGCCGCCCTTCCATCACGACCGCTACCGCACCCCGGGCTACCCCGTCCTGCTGGCGCCCTGGTTCAAGCTCTTGGATTCCCCGGTCATCCCCATGGCCCTGCTGCAGACGGCCGCGGGCGTGCTGACCGTGCTCCTAGTCTGGCACTGGGCGTTCCTGCTGGGCGGGCCCCGGGGCGCGGCCTGGGCCGCCGGCTTAACCGCCCTGGAGCCGGCCGGCTTGGTGCACACGCCGCTGCTGCTCTCCGACACTTTGGGCGCGGCGCTCTTTCTGCTGGGAGCCTTCCTGTTCTGGAAGCTCCTGCGCGCGCCGGAGGAGAAGCCTCTCCGGGCCGCGCTCATCGGCCTGCTCTTCGGCGGCGCGATTATGGTGCGCCCCGTCTCCCTCTATCTCTACATCCTCCTCGCGGCCCTGCTGTGGCCCCGCAAGAAGAGCCTGGCCGTGTTCCTGGCCGCGGTGTACCTGCTGCCCGCCTTGTGGGTGGCGCGCAACGCCCGCTACGGGAGCCCGACCTTCTCCTGCATCACGGGCTGGTCCTTCGCCGAAATCCCGGTGGAGGCCGGCATGTTGAAGGCGGCCGCCAGCCAGGCCGAGATGGACCGGCTCTACTGCCCGGACCAGGGCTCGGGGCAGTCCACGCTGAAGCTCTTCCTGCGCTGCGCCGCGGAGCGGCCCGCCTTCGTGGCCAAGACCCTGGCCAAGCGGGTGTTCTACCTTTTCGAGGGCACGAGCCTGGACATGCTGGTGGACATGATGCGGGCCGGCAAGCCCCCTCCTCCTCCTCCCGGCCCGCAGGGAAGATTCCAGTTCCAGAGGGACCATCCGTTCCTGGCGCCGTTCTGGCTCGGCGGCCTGGTCCTGCTGGCCGCGCTCTACGCCCTCTTCCTCAGGGGCTGCTGGGCCCTCCATCTGGAGGGGAAGCATCTGGAGCTGGCGCTCCTGTGCGCCTGCATCCTCTACCTGGTGGCCGCGACCCTTCCCCTGGGCGGCGGCGGCCGCTACCGCATCCCGCTGGTGCCCCTGCTGGCGGTCGCGGCCGGCGCGGCCTATGCCAGAAAAGAGCCTGCTCGCTAGAGCGGCCGCCGGACTCCTCCTTCTGAGCCTTGCGGCCCTGCCCTCCTGCCGGTCCATGGGAGGCGACGGCTTCATCACCGCGCCGCGCGCTGTCTCCGAGGCGTCTTCGGAGTTCGGGCCGGAGCTGGTCGCGCCGGAACAGACCCAGCCCGCCGGCCCTGCTTCTGCCGCCGCGGCCCGCGGGCGCGGCGGCGGGGGCGCCGGCAAAGCCAGGGAGTCCGAACCGTTCGAGCCCGCGGCTTCCTCGGCCGCGGCGCGGCCCGGCGAGCGCGGCCCGGCGAGCGCGGATGCGTTTTCCCAAGAGGGCGAAAAGGCCGCATCGGAGGGGTCCTTGGAGGGGCGAAGCTCCTCCGGGACGGCTCGCGGGCGGCCGCATGGGGGGGAGGCCGCTCGTGAGGCTGGGCATACGCATCCGTCCCCGGCCGGCCCGGAGGGCGGGGCGCCGGAAGGCGGCAACGGCCGCGCCGCGCGGGGCAAGAAGGTGGAAGTCCCGGTCCAGGACCTGACGCGCCGGCCCTTCCGCCTGAAGCAGAAGGCCGGGGGCGCGGGCGTGCCGGCCGCGGCCCTGCCCATGGGCAGCAACCTGGCCGAGGGGGCGCCGGCCGCCGCGCCCGACAGCGAGACCCCGCCGCCCCTGACCCAGCTCGACACGGACATGTCGGGCAGCCTGGAGCTGGAAACCATGCTGGTGGGGGCCTACCTCATCCAGATGTCCACGGCTCCGGATTTCTCGCGGCTGGTCTTCAACAAGGTCTACGACTTCATGGAGGACCAGGATGTGTTCGGCGACATCGCGGCCCTGGAGCTGCGCAAGGGGCGCTACTGGGTGCGCTACGCCTTCCTCGACCTGCTGGGCGGACAGCACCCTTTCTCGAAGCCGCGCTCCTATGCCTACCGGCCGCCGGAGAAGAAGCCGCCGGAGGAACCCCGCAAGAAGAAATCTTGATATCATCTCCCCTATGACAACCAAACTCACGGTGTGGCAGCAGGTCCGCGGTTTGCAGCCCAATTTCTGGTACGCCAACTGGATGGAGGCCAACGAGCGCCTGGCTTTCTTCGGCGCGCGCGCCATCCTGCCCCTCTACATGGTCTACGCCGTGGCGGCGGGCGGCATGGGCCTGAGCTACGCGGAGAAGGGCAACATCTACGCCATCTGGGCGCTGATCCAGTGTTTGGTGCCCATGGTCTCGGGCGGCTTCACGGACCAGTACGGCTACAAGAAGAGCCTCTACGTGGCCTACACCATCAACATACTCGGCTACCTCGCTTTCGCCTTCGCCGGCGGCTTCTGGGGCGCCCTGGGCGCCTCCTGCCTCATCGGCCTGGGCACGGCCATCTTCAAGCCGCCGGTGCAGGGCACCATCGCCAAGGCCTCCACCGAGGACAACAGCTCCATCGCCTGGGGCATCTTCTACTGGATGGTCAACGTGGGCGGCTTCCTGGCGCCCATGCTCGCGGCCACCTTGCGCGGCGAGACCGACTTCAAGCTGGTCTTCCTCTGCGCCGCTGGCGTGACGGCCTTCAACTTCATCCTCGCGATCTTCTTCTACAAGGAGCCGGAGAAGTCCCCGGACGCCAAGCCCAAGAGCGCGGCGCAGACCTTCCTGGACACCATCACCACGCTCAAGGACAAGAACTTCCTCATCTTCCTGGGCATATTCAGCGGGTTCTGGTTCATGTTCATGCAGCTCTGGGACCTGCTGCCCAACTTCATCGACGAGTGGGTGGTCTCGCGCGCCGTGGCGCCCCTATTCGCCTGGGTGAGCTCGGGCAGCGTGCTGGCCAACGGCTACGTCAAGCCCGAGGTGCTCATCAACATCGACTCCGCGGCGATCATCGCCCTGATGATCCCCATCTCCTGGCTGACGGGGAAGTTCCATCCCATGGCCGCGCTCATCGGGGGCATGGTGGTCTCGGTGGCGGCCTTCGTGGGCTGCGGCGTGTCCACCGCTGGCTGGTTCGTGGCCCTGGCCATCTTCGTCTTCGCCATAGGCGAGATGATGTGCAGCCCGAAGTTCTCCGAGTACATCGGCCTCACCGCGCCGCCGGACAAGAAAGCGCTCTACATGGGCTATTCCAACATCCCCTTCGCCGTGGGCTGGGGCCTGGGCAACTGGATCTCGGGCAACCTCTACGAGCGCATGGGCAGCAAGATCAACTTCGCCCGGCAGTACCTGGAGCAGACCGCGGGCCTGGGCGCCGAGCAGGTCAAGGCGTTGTCCTCCGAGAAGGTCATGGACGCCATGGCCGCGGCCATGAACGGCGGCAAGGGCGGGACCGTGGAGCAGGCCACCGCGCTGCTGTGGGACATGCACCACCCGTGGAAGGTCTGGGTGATCCTGGGCGCGGTCGGCCTGGCGGCCACGCTGGGCATGGCGGGCTACTACTACAGGACCAAGGGCCGCGCCGCCGCGGCCTAGTTCTCGTCTTCGGGCGGCGGGTCGATGACGCCGGCCTGGTAGGCTTCGCCGCGCACCGTGGGCTGCGCCTCGGCGCCGGTCTTTGCCGAGACCCGCACGTGGGTCTGCTCGAAACTGCCCTGGAAGACCCAGTTGATGACGATCGGGAAGGAGCCGCGGAGTTTCGTGCCGCGGCCAGGCGCCAGCGTCCCCTGCAGGCGCAGGAGTTGGGCCGGGTTCAGGGGTTGGCCCGCGCCGCCCTGCCGGTTGAGCACCTCCTCGGAGACCAGCACAGCCACGTCGTGCAGGGGCTCCTCCGCGGTGTTCTGGATCTCGACCTCGTAGTCCACGGTGTCGCCGTGGGCGTAGATGGCGTAGGTGTCCCAGAGTTTCCGGGGCAGGACCTCGCCGCGGTTGAGCATGCGCCGGCCGCGCTCCATGTACTCCACGCCCTGTCCGGAGGCGCGGCTGAAGCCCTTGGGGTTGAGGTAGTTGACGCGGTAGCGCAGGCCGTGGCCGTCGATCCAGCGGCCGTCGAGGCGGGGCATGACGGACTGGCTGTGGGAGATGCCGCTGGCGCGCGCGCCTCTGCCGCGGAAGTCGCTCAGCCACGCCACGGGCCGCAGGCGGGGATAGCGGAAGAGGTTGCGCCGGTCGTTGACGGGCTGGGGCGGGGTCTCCACGACCTCGCGCGGGGATTGCGGCATGGCCTCGGACTGGGGGGCTTCGGCGGGTTCCGGTACGTCCTCGGGGACGACGAGCATCCGGTCTTCGGCGCCGGCACCCGCGCCTGTCCTGTCCGGAGGCACCGAGGCGAGGTTCACGGGCGCCAGGGCCGCGGGCTCGGGCAGGGCCCAGAGTTCGTCCCAGGCGGCGACGGCCTTATATAAGGAGGCCTTGGTCCGGGCCAGGAGCTCCTGGCCCAGGGGCTGGGACTTCTTCGCGATGCGCGCCCAGAGGCTGGGGCCTTTCGGAGCGGCCTTGGCCGCGGGCGGCAGCGAGATGGGCCTGGGGAAGGCGGCGATGCGCGCGGCCGCGACCGGCGGGGGCATGAAGGCTCCGGCGGGCTGGCGCATGAGCATGGCCAAGTCCGCGGCGCCCAGGCTCTGGACGAGGAAAGAGAACAGGACGATGATGGTCGCGGCCTGCGCCCAGGGGCTCCGGCTCGTCATGCTTGCCAGTATAGCCAGGGGCTGTTCGAGGTCTGTTACAGGCGGGTAAATCCTGGGTAAAAGAGTGTGGTCGGGGGCGTTTATTGTAAGATGGTCTGCGCCTCAGGCACGCCATGGCAGAGGAAAAGCCCCTGGTCTCGGCCGTCATCAACAACCACAACTACGGCCGCTTCATCGCCCAGGCCATCGACAGCGTGCTGGGCCAGACCTACCCGGCGGACCGCGTCGAGCTCGTGGTGGTCGACGACGGCTCCACGGACGACTCCCGCGGCGTCATCGAGTCCTTCGGCGGCCGCGTCAAGCGCGTCTACCAGGACCACGGCGGCCAGGCCGCGGCCCTCAATGCCGGGATCAAGGCCGCGACCGGGGACATCGTCTGCCTGCTCGACTCCGACGACTGGTGGCACCCCGGCAAGCTCGCGCGCGTGGTCGAGTGGTTCTCCGGCAACCCCTCTTTGGGCCTGGTCCAGCACTGGTGCCAGGAGGTCGATTCCAACGGGCGGCCCCTGCCCGGCAGGCCGCCCCGCGTCACCCCCGTCTTCCGCCTGCAGGATTTCCTCGCCAGGCGCACCTACTTCACCGGCACCACCGGCCTCAGCTTCCGCCGGGACATCCTGGCAGATGTCGGCCCCATCCCCCTGGGGCTCACCTTCTGCGCCGACGAGTATTTCTACACGCACGCCGTGTTCTTCGCGCCCGTGGGCACCATCCAGGAGGCGCTGGCCTGGCGCCGCGTGCACGGGGCCAACCTCTACGCCGGGCTCTACCGCAGCCCCGAGCGCCTGGCCGACCACCTGCGCGTGCGCGCCATCCTCGACGAGGCCATGGATAAGCGGCTGCGCGGGAAGGGCCTCTCCTTCTCCGAGGGCGAGGCGCGCCGCCGCCGGGGCGAGATCCTGCAGGAGGAGCTCTTCCTGGCCCGCTATCGCGGCGACCGGGGACGCGCCTGGGAGCGCTGGCGCGAGCTCGGCCGGCTCTGGGGCGGAGCCTACGGCCTCTTCAAGCAGGCGGCTCTCCTTCTCGCCATGATCTCGCCCGCCTTGTATCTGGGCTGCTTCGGCTTCTACGCGCGCTGGCAGGGCCTGGTGTCCGTGCGCCAGAGACTTATAAAGGAATAACCATGGCGGAGCCCTATTTCACCGTCGTCATCCCCACCTACAACCTCCCCCGCCTGTGCGCGGCCGCGGTCCTGAGCGTCCTGGCCCAGACGGAGAAGGACTTCGAGCTCATCGTGATCGACGACGGCTCCACCGACGACACGCCGAAGCTCCTGCCCAAGGTCTGTCAGGATCCGCGCTCCCGCTACGTCCGCATGGAGCGCAACAGCGGCCAGCACGTCTGCCGCAACCGCGCCATCCGGGAGGCCCGGGGCCGCTTCGTCACGTTCCTCGACCACGACGACCTCTACCTGCCCGGCCGGCTCGCGGCGTTCCGGCAGGCGGCTGAGTCCAGGCCTGCGGCCGGCTTCTGGTTCTCCAACGGCTACCTGCGGCGCTTCGAGAGGGTCATCGCCCGGCTCTTCGACCCGGCCCGCCGCATCCCCCAGGGCCGCGTGCCCGGCTGGTTCGCGGTGGGAGACAAGCACTTGCCCTACGTCACCACCAACCTCGCCATCCGGCGCGAGGCGTTCGCCAAGCACGGCCTGTTCCGGGAGGACATGCGCATCCTGGAGGACACCGAGCTCTACGCGCGCATGCTCGCCGGCGGCCTGGAGGTCGGCGCCATCCCCGAGCCGCTGTCCGTGCGCACCATGCACGAGGCTCAGCAGACCCGGGATTACGAGACCACCTTCCGGGAGGCGGTCATGGCCCTCGAAGCCGGCCGGCCCGAGCCCGGCGAGCGCCGGGCCCGCTGGCGCGAGCTGGTGCTGGATACCGCGGCCTTCTACATGAAGGAAGGGCGGCCGGACAAGGCGAGGGAGTTCCTGCTGGCCCAGCTTGGAGACTCGGCCCGCGGCCTGGCCCTCTACCGCCTCGGGGCCGTGCCCCCCGGCGTCCTGGGCTGGCTCAAGAAGCTGCGCCGCGCGGCCCTGGAACTGCGCTACAGCGAGGCCTTGGCTCCCGCCGAGTTCCGGGACGTGGAAACGGTCATCGCGCCGTACCTGGAACGGGCGCGGGCGCTCTGACCGGCGCGGTCTGAGTGGATGTGACCACGGGCACGCCGGTCACGGCCGTCGGCGCGGAGGGGCGCGGAGCCGGGAGCCTGGGCGCCGGCGGAGCGGGCGGCGGAGCGGCCGTCTGGCGCAGCTCCGGCGGCACCGGCCGGTTGCCCCGGACCTCCCCGCTGCGCAGGCGCCAGAAGGTCGGCTGGCTGGAGAGCGCGCGCGAGTAGAGGGCGTCGCCCGCCTCGGTGAGCAGGCCCGAGCCCCGGTCGAAGAGCGGCCGGCCTTCCAGGTCCGTGAGCCAGTAGGCCCACTTGGTCTCGACCTCCCGGCGTTCGAAGTAGGCCAGCGACTCCTGACTCTTGATCTGCAGGTATCTGTCGAAGCCCAGGCGGGTCAGGCGCAGGCGCGTGGCGGTGGAGCCCGGCGGCCGGTCGCGCAGCACCAGCCCTTTCCAGGACAGGAAGCGCCGGCTCAGCAGGCCCAGGGCGCCCGAGGCCTCGGCCCGGCGCATGCGCTCCAGGAGCTCCATGTCCAGCGGGCTCCACTGGTTCATGTCCGTGCCCAGGATGCCGCGCTGCCACATGTCGTTGAGGGTGGCGCGGCGCTGGTCGCGGGCCAGCTCAGCCGCCAGGCTGGGCACCGGCGCGTCGTGGTCGCCCGCCGCCCGGGGCGCGTCCGCGGCCCGGGACGGGACTGCGGCCAGCAGGAGCGCGGCGGCGAGCGCGGCCTTCATCTCAGGTTGGAGTTGACGCGCGGCGGCACGATGCCGACCTGGGCCTGGTACTTGCCCTTGCGGTCCGCGTAGGAGGTCTCGCAGAGCTCGCTGCCCTCGAAGAACAGGAGCTGGGCGATGCCTTCTCCCGAGTAGACCTTGGCCGGCAGGGGCGTGGTGTTGGAGATCTCGATGGTCAGGTGTCCGGTCCAGCAGGGCTCCAGGGGCGTGACGTTGACGATGATGCCGCAGCGGGCGAAGGTGCTTTTCCCCAGACAGACGGCCAGCACCTCGCGCGGGATGTCGAAGTTCTCCACGGAGCGGGCCAGGGCGAAGGAGTTCGGCGGGATGACGCAGTGCGGCCCTTTGTAGTCCACGAAGGACTTTGGGTCGAAGGCCTTGGGGTCCACGACCGCGCCGAAGACGTTGGTGAAGATCTTGTACTCGTCGGCGAGCCGGATGTCGTAGCCGTAGGAGGAGAGGCCGTAGGAGATTCGGCCCCGCCCCTCGACGCGCTCCACGAACGGGTCGATCATCTTGCGCTCCAGGCACATCTTGCGTATCCACTTGTCGGATTTCAACATGGACTCTCCTATCTAATTCGGGACACAATACTAAATTCCGGCCCCGGGCAGCTAAACGCCGTGAAATAGGTATTGTGTCCCGAATCAGAGGCCGTGGCAGTAGAGCCAGGCCTTGCCGGCCAGGACCGCCTTGCGCCAGCGGGACAGCCGGTGGCGGTGGAAGAGCACGCGGAAGCCGCCCGCGCGGATCTCCTCGAGCAGGGCCTCGTAGATGTGGGCCATGACCTCCGCGGGCAGCAGGCCCGGCCGGTCGCGGAAGTCCACCAGGCTGCGCGCCCGGCGGTAGTAGGTCTGGGCCCGGCGGCAGAGGATGTCCATGAGGCGGTCGAAGGCGGCGTTGTGGCTGCGCAGGAGCAGCTCCTGCTCCGTGTAGCCGGCCTCCTTCATGTCGCTGGCCGGGAGGTAGATCCGGCCCAGCTCCAGGTCCGCGCCCACGTCGCGGATGATGTTGGTGAGCTGGAAGGCGTAGCCGAAGAGGGTGGCGAACTCGCGCATGCGCTCCGGCGGCGTGGCCTGGTAGCCGCAGATCTCCACGGTGAGGCGTCCCGCGGAGGAGGCCACCCCGCGCATGTAGCTCTCCAGCTCCTCCGTGGTCGCGTAACGCGTCCCTTCCAGGTCCATGGCGCAGCCCCGGATCATCTCCAGGAAGGCGTCCTTGGGCAGGCCGTAGGTCCGCACGTGGGGCAGCAGGCGGACGGCCACGGGGTGCTCTGGCTTCCCCGCGTAGAGCTTGTCGAGCTCGTCCTTCCAGGTCTCCAGCTGGCGGCGCGCCTCGTCCTTGGGCAGCTCCCCGGAGTCCACGATGTCGTCGATGAGGCGGCAATAGGCGTAGACCGCGGAGAGCGCCTCGCGCTTGGCCCTGGGCAAAGACAGGAAGCCCAGGAAGAAGTTGGAGCCGCGTTCCACGGATGCCGGACTCATGGCTTCAGGATGGTGCGCAGGATCAGCGGCAACCAGTCCCAATTGGAGAGCACGGGGCGGTGCGTCAGCACGTCGAAGTCCCGCTTGCGGATGCGGCGCAGGGTCTCGCGGCCGCCGTACCAGGCCAGGCGCACCTTCCAGGCCAGCAGGCGGGGCAGCTTGTCGGGCAGGGGCCGCACCTGCTCGAACAGCGCCCGCGTGCGGTTGATCTCGAACTTCATGAGCTCGCGGAACTTCTCGTTGCACACGCCCATGCGCAGGTCGGCCTCGGTATAGCCGAAGGCCTGGAAGTCTTCCTCCGGGATGTAGATGCGGTCGCGCTTGAGGTCCAGGGCGACGTCGCGCCAGAGGCGGGTCAGCAGCAGCGCCGAGCACAGGGCGTCGGAGTAGCGCAGCACCGGCTCCTCCCGGTAGCCGTGGATCATGAACAGCAGGCGCCCCAGCGGGTCCGCGGCGAGGCGGCAGAACCCCAGCAGCTCGTCGTAGGTCTGGTAGCGGGCCCTCGTCGCGTCCTGCAGGCAGGCCGCCGCGATGTCGTCGAGCAGGGGCACGGGAAGGTCGAACTCCCGGACCGTGCGTCCCAGGGCCGCGAAGACCGGGTGCTCCGGAGGGGCCTTCCCCAGGCCGCCGAGCTGGCGGCGCCAGTCTTCCAGGCGCTGCAGGCGCGCGCCCTCGTGCTCCGGGGCCTCGACCATGTCCCGGGCGATGCGCGCGAATGCGTAGAGGGCCGCGATGTGCGGCCGCAACGCCCGGTCGGCCAGGCGCCGCACCATCTGGAAGCCGCGGCGCTGGGCGGCCAGGTCCAGGCAGAAGGCTTCAGCTTCGGCGGGGTTCGCGGGGTCGGCGAGGCGCGCGGCGTAGGCGTCGAGGGGGCTCATTTCTTGCCGATCCCGATGCGCGTGCGCCGGTCGCTCTTGAGGCGCGGCAGGGGGCGGCGCGTCTCGCCGCTCCACTCGAACTCGAAGTCGCCGCAGCGTACCAGGTCGCCGTCCTTGATGCCGGCCCGCTGGAGGGCCTTGTCCACGCCGATGCGCTTGAGAGAGACCTGGAAGCGCTCCACGGCCTCGGGCAGGGTCGGCTCCAGCATGGCCGCGGCCCGCTGCACGAAGCGGCCCTCGAGGACGAATCGGCCTCCGCCCAGAGGGCGGATGCGGAAGCCCGTCTCCATGCGCACGACCCGTCCTTCCACTGCGGCGCCGGAGAAGCGCACCGGGCCGGGCGGCAGGCGGGAGAGCTCCTGGATGACCCGGTCGAGCAGGCGCCAGACGCCCTCGCCGGTGGCGGCCGAGATGCCGAAGGTCCGGCGCGGGTAGCGGGCCTTGACCTTGGCCAGGACCTCGCGGCCGCCGGGCAGGTCGAGCTTGTTGACCGCGATGAGGCGCGGCTTGGCCGCCAAGCGCGGCGAGAAGGCCTTGAGTTCGGTCTCGATGTCCTTGATGCCGGGCAAAGGCGCCCGGCCGCCGAAGCCGGCCGGGTCCACGAGGTGGATGAGCAGGCGGGTGCGCTCGATGTGGCGCAGGAAGGAGATGCCCAGGCCCTTGCCCTGGTGCGCCCCCGCGATGAGGCCGGGGATGTCGGCGGCCACGAAGCTGTTGGATTTGTGCCCGACCACGCCCAGGTTCGGGGTCAGCGTGGTGAAGGGGTAGTCCGCCACCTTGGGCCGGGCGTTGGAGATGCGCGCCAGCAGGCTCGATTTTCCCGCGTTGGGGAAGCCCGCCAGGCCCACGTCGGCCAGGAGCTTGAGCTCGACCGTGAGCTCGGTCTTCTCGCCCGGCTCGCCGCGCTCGCAGAGGCGCGGGGTGATCACCCGCCGGCTCTTGAAGGAGAGGTTGCCGCGGCCGCCCCGGCCGCCCTCGGCGGCCAGGAAGCGCTGGCCGGGCTGGGCCAGGTCCGCCAGGAGGGTCCCGTCGCGGTACACCGTGGTGCCCGCGGGCACGGACACGACGGTGTCCGCCGCGGACTCCCCGGTCTTGCCCTTGCCCTTGCCGGGCATGCCGTCGACGCCGCGCAGGTGCGGCTTGCGGGCCAGCTCCAGGAGCGTGGTCAGCTGCGGGGAGGCCTCCAGGTAGACGGAGCCGCCGCGGCCGCCGTCGCCGCCGTCCGGCCCGCCGAACTCGATGAACTTCTCGCGGTGGAAGGAGAGACAGCCGTTGCCGCCGGTTCCCGCCGTGACGAAAAGACGGACCTTGTCTATGAACTCCAAAGCGGACCCGTCCGGGAGAGGGTCCCGGTCAGGCGGCCGCAGGCGCGGGCAAGACGCTGACGCGCTTCTTGTCCTTGTGCGCCCACTGGAAGGCGACCACGCCGTCGGCCTTGGCGAAGAGCGTGTCGTCCTTGCCGCGTCCCACGTTGTCGCCGGGCAGGAACTTGGTGCCGCGCTGGCGCACGATCACCGCGCCGGCGAGCACGCGCTGGCCGCCGTAGCGCTTCACGCCGAGGCGCTGCCCGTTGCTGTCGCGTCCGTTGCTGGAGGAACCCTGAGCTTTAGTGTGTGCCATGTCAGTTGATGGAGATGTTCTTGATGCGGAGGTCGGTGTAGTCCTGGCGGTGCCCCTTGGTCTTGCGGTAGGCCTTCTTGGTCCGCCTCTTGAAGACGATGATCTTGGGGCCGCGGGTCTGCTTGACCACCTCGGCCGTGACCTGCGCCGTCCGGGAGTTCGCCGGCTCCTGGCCTTGCGGAGCGTCGCCCACGGCCCACAGGGCCTTGAAGATCAGCTCCTTGCCGGGCTCCGCTTCGAGCTTCTCCACGCGGATGGTCTCGCCGGGGGACACCCAGAATTGTCTGCCGCCCGTCTCTATGATCGCGTACATAAGACGAATATGTTATCAAAAAACGGTCCCCCGTGCAAGAAATGTTATCATTGCATCGCTATGCTCCTGAAAAATATAGGCCGCAACGTCGTTTTCCTCGGCATCGTGAGCGGCCTCACCGACATCTCCTCGGAGATGCTCTACCCCATAATGCCCCTGTTCCTCACCGCGGTCCTGGGCGCGCCCATGACCGTGGTTGGGCTCATCGAGGGCGTGGCCGAGGCCACGGCCAGCCTGCTCAAGGCGGCCAGCGGGCTGTGGTCCGACCGCGCGGGACGGCGCAAGCCTTTCGTGCTCTGGGGCTACGGGCTCTCGGCCGCCAGCAAGCCCCTGCTGGCTTTGGCCGGGGCCTGGCCGTTCGTGCTGTTCTGCCGCTTCCTCGACCGGACCGGCAAGGGTGTGCGCGGTTCGGCGCGCGACGCCCTGCTCGCCTCCTCCACGGAGCCCGAGCACTGGGGCCAGGCCTTCGGCTTCCATCGCGCCATGGACACGGCCGGCGCCGTGGCCGGGCCCCTGCTCACGGTGCTGCTGCTGTCGGTGTTCGGGATGAGCTACCGGGGCATCTTCCTGATCGCGGCGGTGCCGGCCGCGCTCGGCGTGGTGGTGCTGGCTTACTTCGTCGAGGAACGGCGACTGTCCCCCGACGGAGCCGCCGCCCCCCGTGGGGGGGCGGCGGGACTCCCGGCGCGAAGCGCCGGGAGTGCGATCAAGAACATTTTCACTCCTGACTACACGCGGTTCTTCCTGATCTACGGCCTGTTCGCGGTGGGCAATTCCAGCGACGCCTTCCTGCTCCTGAAGGCCAAGGCGGGCGGGCTGAGCGCGACGGCCGTGGTGCTGGCCTACGTCCTCTACAACGCGGTCTACGCGCTGGCCGCGACGCCGGCCGGGGTCTTGGCGGATCGGATCGGGCGTTCGCGCGCGCTGGCGCTGGGGCTGGCCGTGTTCGCCCTCGT
Source organism: Elusimicrobiota bacterium (assembly GCA_016212825.1). Lineage (GTDB taxonomy): Bacteria > Elusimicrobiota > Elusimicrobia > UBA1565 > UBA9628 > UBA9628. The sequence goes on from JACRDS010000030.1 coordinate 40,217, forward strand.
CTATCTCGGCTTCGCCTGGGCGGGCGGCTCCGCGGTCTGGCTGCTCTTCCCCGTCTACGGCCTCTACGGGGCGCTGGCCGAGAGTTCGCTCAAGGCCGCGCTGGCCGAGCGCTGCACGGCAGAGAACCGCGCCGCGGCTATGGGCCTGTTCCAGGGCGCCGCGGGCATCCTGGCCCTGGTCGCGAGCGTGGCCGCGGGCTGGCTGTGGAGCCGCGTCTCGCCAGCCGCGCCGTTCTATCTGGGCGCGGCCTGCGCCGCGGCCGCGGCGGGCCTCATGGCGCTCTTCCCCGTACGCGCGCGTTCCAGCGCGCGGTAGCGCGCTGGCACTGACCGCCCTCAGGGAGTGCGTCGCGGTCATGTGCGGATGCGCGCCGCTGGCCTTCCTGGAATGCCCGTTCCGGTTTAGCGTTGAGTGATTTCTGTGCGCGATAGCTGTTTATCTAATATTCTTCAGTATCATTTGATGTCATTTATTGCACATTTTTTAGGAGCGCGGGCTCCCGCACCGGCCCTCGTCGGAGAATTTGACATCCCGCGGGGATGCTGTTAAACTTTCCAGACATTTTGTCGTAAGGAGACCCCCTTTGAAGAAACAGCCCGCGCCCGCCGTCCACTACTGCGCCCGCAAGCATCCCAAGATCGAGGTCGCGGAGAACCAGCTCAAGGTCATCAAGGACAAATACCTGCGCACGAGCGCTTCCATCGAGTCCTGGCTCGACGGCGTGGCGCACAACATCGCGCTGGCCGAGATCCTGGTGCATCCGAATGCGGAGGAGTGGGGGGTCTTCGCGGGCGTGCGCTACGCCGCCCACCCCGTGGCCGCCCCGGCGGGCGCGCGCCCCTCGCGTCTGGTGCTCTTCCACGACGGTCTCGCCGAGTCCGGCCAGCGCGAGGGCAACTTCACGCGGCTGATCAAGAACCTGGAGGCTGCCTACGCCTCGGTCCCGGAGGCGCGCAAGCTCGCCGACCTCTGGCGCGACCGCTACTACGACCTGCTCTCGCGCTGGGACTTCCTGCCCAACTCCCCGACCCTGATGAACGCGGGGCGCGATCTGCAGCAGCTCTCCGCCTGCTACGTCCTGCCCGTGCCGGACTCCATGGAGGCCATCACCAAGTCACTGGCCGCGCAGTCCCTCATCCAGAAGTCCGGCGGCGGCACGGGCTTCGCCTTCAGCCAGCTGCGGCCCAAGGGCGACATCGTCAAGAAGACCCAGGGCGTGGCCTCGGGCGCGCTCTCCTTCATGCAGCTCTTCGACAAGCTCACCGACGTGGTCAAGCAGGGCGGCACGCGCCGCGGCGCCAACATGGGCATCCTGCACTACACCCACCCGGAGATCAA
>JACRDS010000035.1 GCA_016212825.1 Elusimicrobiota bacterium
GCCATCCCCCGCATCCGCGACTTCCGGGGCCTGGAGCCGCGCGGCTTCGACGGGACCGGGAACTTCAACCTGGGCCTGCGCGAGCAGATGATCTTCCCTGAGATAAACGTCGAGAAGGTGTCCAAGCCCCGCGGCATGAACCTGACCTTCGTGATCAGCGGCGGCAGCGACGAGCGGAGCCTCGCGCTGCTGCGCGGCCTGGGGATGCCGTTCAAGGCGGTGCCTGTACCGGCGGCCCCCTCCGCGAAGGGAGAACGGCTGCGCTCCGGGGACGACAGGCCCTTGCCTGTCGGAGGTAACTGACATGGCGACGACAGCTTGGAAGGCGAAGACCCAGAAGACGCCGAAGTTCTCGACCCGGCAGCACAACCGCTGCCAGATCTGCGGCCGGCCCCGGGCGTACTACCGGGACTTCGGCCTCTGCCGCATCTGCTTCCGCAAGATGGCGCACCTGGGGCAGATCCCGGGCGTCAAGAAATCCTCGTGGTAGGGTGAACATGGACCAGATATCCGACCTCCTGACGCGCATCCGCAACGCCAATCTCCGACAGAAGGACCGCGTGGACGTGCCTCACGGCAAGCTCAAGATGGAGATCGTGCGCATCCTCAAGGATGAGGGCTTCATCGCCAACTACAAGACCTTCTTCGCCAACGGGAACAAGCGCGGCACCATCCGCGTGTTCCTGAAGTACTCCCCGGAGAAGGAAGCCGTGATCCGGGGCATCCAGCGCGTCTCCAAGCCCGGCCTGCGCATCTACCGCTCCTACCGCGACATCCCGCGGGTGCGCGGCGGGTTCGCCGTGACCATCCTCTCCACCCCCCAGGGAGTGCTCACGGACAAGCAGGCCAAGGACAAGAAGGCGGGCGGGGAGATCCTCTGTCAGGTCTGGTGAGGCGAACATGAGCCGAATAGGAAAGATGCCGGTCGTCATCCCCCAGGGCGTGCAGGTCTCGGTCGGACAGGGACTGGTCACCGCGAAGGGGCCCAAGGGCCAGCTGCAGCAGACGCTGCACCGGCTCGTCAAGGCCGAGGTCAAGGACGGGAAGGTCCTGCTGACCGCGGACCTCAAGGCCGACCGGACCGCGTCCGCCATCTACGGCATGAGCCGGGCGCGCATCAACAACATGGTCCAGGGCGTGGCGGTCGGCTTCGCCAAGGTCCTCGACATCGTGGGCCTGGGCTTCCGGGCCGAGGTCCAGGGCCAGCAGCTGACCCTGAGCCTGGGCAAGTCCCACCCCGTGAAGTTCACGGCCCCGGCCGGCATCACCCTCAGCGTGGACCCGAAGAAGACCCAGATCACCGTGGCGGGCCCGGACAAGGACCTGGTGGGCGAGACCGCCTCCAAGATCCGCGGCCTGCGCGAGCCCGAGCCCTACAAGGGCACGGGCATCCGCTATCAGGGCGAGTACATCCGCAAGAAGGCGGGCAAGACCGCGGCGGGAGCCGGTGTCGGAGCGGCCGGCGGCGCGGGCGCCAAGAAATAGGGACCGATCAACATGAAAGACAAGTGGACGCGATACGAATACCGGCAGCGGCGCACCCGTGAGAAGCTCGCGCAGCGCCCCGATGGGCGGCCGCGCCTGAGCGTGACCCGCAGCCTGAAGTACCTCTACGCCCAGGTCATCGACGACGTCCAGGGCAAGACCCTGGCCTTCGCCTCCTCGCTCTCCAAGGAGCTCAAGAGCGAAAAGGCGGGCAAGAACCTCGTCTCGGCCAAGAAGGTCGGCGAGCTCATCGCCAAGAAAGCGCTGGCCGCCGGCATCAAGAAGGTGGCTTTCGACCGGGGCGGCCGGGTCTACCACGGCCGCATCAAGGCCCTGGCCGAGGCGGCGCGGGCCGGCGGATTGGAGTTCTAGGAGAACCATCATGAGCGCAGAGATCCCCAGCACGCAGAATCCCACTCCCGCCGCGCCGGCGCCGGCCGCGCAGCCGTCCCGCGGAGCGCCGGGGGGCCGGCGCTTCGACCGCGCGCCGCGGCGGCACGACCCCAACGCCCGCGCCGAGGACGGGTTCCGGGAGACGGTGGTGGCCATCAACCGCGTCTCCAAGACCGTCAAGGGCGGCAAGCGGTTCTCCTTCGCGGCCCTGGTCGTCATCGGCGACGGGGTCGGCACGGTCGGGTTCGGCCTGGGCAAAGCCCGCGAAGTGCAGGGCGCCATCCTGAAGGCCAACCACCAGGCGCGCAAGAACATCACCAAGTTCCCGCTCGTGGGCGACACCATCCCGCACGAGATCGTGGCCAAGTTCGGGGCCGGCAAGGTCTGGATGAAGCCCGCGGCTCCCGGCACCGGCGTCATCGCCGGCGGCGGGGTGCGGGCCGTGCTGGAGGCCGGCGGCGTCCGCAACATCCTCACCAAGAGCCTGGGCTCGAGCAACGCTTTCAACATGGTCGGCGCGACCCTGGAGTGCCTGCGCCGGCTGCGCACCAGTGAAGCCACCGCCAAGCTGCGCGGCAAATAGAGGAATGCCCATGAGCGAGAAGAAGAACATCGATCTCACCTCCCTGCGCCCGGCCATCGGCGCGCGGCGCCGCCCCATCCGTCTGGGCATGGGCGAGGGCTCCGGCACCGGGCAGACCGCGACGCGCGGCCAGAAGGGCCAGCGCAGCCGCTCCGGCGACGGCAAGATGTCCGGCTTCGAGGGCGGACAGACGCCCCTGATGCGCCGCATCCCCAAGCGCGGCTTCACCAACGGGCCCTTCCGGCGCCTCTACCAGGTGGTCTCCCTGGCGGACATCGAGCGGACCTTCCGCAACCAGAAGGAGGTCAACGTCGAGGCCCTGCGCATCCATGGCCTGGTCAAGGGCCGCCTGCCGGTCAAGGTCCTCGGCGACGGGAGCCTCAACTCCGCCTTCAAGATCAGCGCCCACGCCTTCTCCGGCTCCGCGCGCGAGAAGATCCAGAAGGCCGGCGGGGAGGCCGTGGTCATCGCCCAGAAGTCATGATTCAGCGCTTCACCGACGTCTTCGAGGTCCCGGACCTGCGCAAACGGGTGCTCTTCACCCTGGGAGCCATCGCCGTCTACCGGCTGGGGGCCGTCATCCCCATCCCGGGCATCAACGCCGACGCCATCCGGGCCATCTTCGAGGCCCAGAAGAACAGCCTGCTGGGCTTCCTCAACATCTTCTCCGGCGGGGCTCTGGGGCGCTTCTCCATCTTCTCGATGGGCGTCATGCCCTACATCAACGCCTCCATCATCATGAGCCTCCTGCAGGGCGCCCACGTGCTGCCCTACCTTGACCGTCTGCACAAGGAGGGGGAATTGGGGCGGCGCAAGCTCAACAGCCTGACCCGCTACCTGACCCTGTTCCTGGCCGCGTTCCAGTCGTTCGGATTGACGATCGCGGTGACCAAGATGCCCTCCCCGGGCAACATCCCCGTGGTCTCCAACCCGGACTGGGGTTTCTACATGATGACGGTCCTGACCCTGACCGCCGGGACCATCTTCATCATGTGGCTGGGCGAGCAGATGACCGAGAAGGGCATCGGCAACGGCATCTCGCTGCTCATCTTCGCGGGCATCGTGGAGCGCATCCCTTCCGCCATCTACAACGAGATCTCCCTGGTGCGCATGGAGGAGAAGGGGCTGCTCTCCGAACTCGCGGTCGCTGCCCTGCTCGTCGCGGTCATCATGTCCGTGGTCTGGGTGGAGACGGCCCAGCGCAAGATCCCGGTGCAGTACGCCAAGCGCGTGATCGGGCGCAAGATGTACGGCGGGGCGTCGAGCTACCTGCCCCTCAAGGTCGACCAGTCGGGCGTCATCGCGGTCATCTTCGCGGTCTCCCTGCTGACAGTTCCCATGACGGTGGTGACCTTCGCCCCGCAGTCGCCCTGGGCCGTGAAGATGATGGAGTGGTGGAGCCGGGGCAACTGGCTCTACCAGATCCTCTACGCGGCCCTGGTGGTCTTCTTCTGCTATTTCTATAACTCGGTGTCCATCAATCCGACCGACCTGGCCGACAACATGAAGAAGTCCGGCGGCTTCGTGCCGGGCATCCGGCCGGGGGAGCCGACGGCCAAGTACATCGAGTGGGTGCTGGAGCGCATCACCCTGGGCGGGGCCCTGTTCGTGGCGGCCATCGCGGTGCTGCCCGACTACATGCGCCAGCAGCTCAACGTCGGCTTCTTCTTCGGGGGGACTTCCCTGCTGATCGTGGTGGGCGTGGCCTTGGACACCATGGGCCAGCTGGAGGCGCACCTCATCATGCGCCACTACGAGGGCTTCCTCAAGAAAGGCCGCATCCAGCAGCGCTGGTTCAACGTGGGGAGCCAATGATCGTCATGCTGATAGGCGCGCCGGGCTCGGGGAAGGGGACGCAGTCGGCCCTGTTCTGCGAACGTTTCGCTTTCACGCATCTCTCCACCGGAGACATCTTCCGGGCCGAGATGGCCGCCCAGTCGGCCGTGGGCCGCAAGGCCGCGGAGTACGTCAACAGCGGCAAGCTCGTCCCCGACGAGATCGTCACCGAGATGGTGGCCGGCAAGCTCGACGACCTCAAGGGCGGGCGCTATCTGCTCGACGGATTCCCGCGCAACCTGGCCCAGGCCCAGTCCCTCTCCGGAATCCTGGCCAAGCGGGGCGCGGCTGTGGAGCTGGTCCTGTTCCTGGACCTGACCCAGGAGGAGGCCATGAAGAGACTGACCTCCCGGCGCATCTGCGGCGGCTGCGGCGAGGTCTTCAACGTCCTGACCCGGCTCCCTAGGGCCGAGGGCAAGTGCGACAAGTGCGGCAAGGACCTGGTCCAGCGCGAGGACGATTCCGAGGCCACGGCGCGCAAGCGGCTGATGGTCTACGAGGACCTGACCCGCCCGCTAGTCGCCTACTACAAGGCCGAGGGCATCCTCCACGAGGTCGACGGCGGGCGCAGCCCCGACGCGGTGGCCGCCAGCCTCGCCGAGATCGTGGCGCCGCAGCTGGGGGCCCGCTAGGCCGACATGTTCTCCACCAAGACCATCGAACTCAAGAGCGCGGCCGAGCTGGACTGCATGCGCCGGGGAGCGGAGATCCTCTCCCAGGCGCTGGCCGCCGCCATGGCCGCGGTGCGGCCCGGGGCGACCACCCTCGAGCTCGACCGGGTCGCCGCCGCCGAGCTCGGTCGCCGCGGGGCCAAGCCCGCGTTCTTGGGCTATCGCGGCTTCCCGGCGTCTTTGTGCGTCTCGATCAACGACGAGATCATCCACGGCATTCCTTCCGCCGAACGCCGCGTCCGCGAGGGCGACCTGGTCAGCCTGGACCTGGGCTGCCTCTACGATGGGTTCTACACGGACGCGGCCGCGACCGTGGGCGCGGGGAGCCTAGCGCCGGACGCGCAGAGGATTTTGGACGTGACCAAGGAGTCTCTGGCCGCGGGGATCGACGCCATGCGGCCGGACGGCCGGCTGGGCGACTACTCCGGGACCGTGCAGCGGCGGGTGGAGGCCGCGGGATTCTCCGTGGTGCGCGAGTTCGTGGGGCACGGCATCGGCCGGGCCCTGCACGAGGACCCGCCGGTGCCCAACTTCGGCCGGGCCGCGACCGGCCCGCGTCTGGTGCCCGGCATGGTCGTGGCGCTGGAGCCCATGGTCAACGCCGGCGGCTGGGAGGCGCGGACCCTGTCGGACGGCTGGACCTGCGTGACCAAGGACGGCAGCCTCTCCGCGCATTTCGAGCATACGGTGGCCATGACCGCCCAGGGGCCTGAGATATTGACGTGGCATGGGCGGCGTTCCTAAGGGGAAGACCGGATATGGTGAAGGAAGACAAGATCGAAGTGGAGGGCAGCATACTGGAGGCTCTCCCCAACGCGATGTTCCGAGTGGAGATCGCGCCCGGCAAGGTGGTCCTGGCGCACATCTCCGGGAAGATGCGCATGCATTACATCAAGATACTGCCCGGCGACAGGGTGCGGGTGGAGCTGTCGCCCTACGACCTGAGCCGCGGCCGGATCGTCTATCGGGAGCAATGAGATGAAGGTAAGAGCCAGCGTCAAGCCGATCTGTCAGAAGTGCAAGGTCGTCAAGCGCAACGGGGTGGTGCGGGTGCTCTGCAGCAACCCCAAGCACAAGCAACGTCAGGGCTAAGGAGATAATGAGATGGCACGCGTAGCCGGAGTGGATCTGCCGAAGAACAAGAGGATCGACGTGGCCTTGTGCTACGTCTACGGGATCGGACGGACGACGGCGCAGGAGATCATCGGCCGGCTCAGCGGCCAGGTGGATCCCAAGACCCGGGTGAAGGACCTGACCGAGCAGCAGGCCAGTCTCATCAACAATCTGATCGTCAAGGAGTACAAGGTGGAGGGCGAGCTTCGTCGAGAGCTCTCCGGGCACCTCCAGCGGCTCCAGGAGATCGGCAGCTACCGCGGCTTCCGCTACCGTCGCAACCTTCCGGTCCGGGGCCAGCGCACGCGCACCAACGCGCGCACCCGCCGCGGCCGCCGCAAGACCGTCGGCGTGGGCAAGGCCGTCGATAAGCCGGCCGCTCCCAAGGCGTGATTTTAGAGAGGTAAGGAACAAGATATGGCAGAAGAGAAACCCCAGACGCCCCCGACGCCGGCCCCCGCGGCCGCCGCTCCGGCCGCCAAGCCGCAGTCCGGAGCCAAGAAGTCCTGGAAGGGCCTGACCTACGCGAAGGTCTACATCCAGTGCTCCTTCAACAACACGATCGTCTCCCTGGCCGACGAGCGCGGCGACGTCCTCGCCTGGGCTTCGGCGGGGGGCAACGGGTTCCGCGGCACCAAGAAGGGCACGCCCTTCGCGGCCGGCATCACCGCCACCAAGATCGCCAAGCGCGCCCTGGAACTCGGGGTCAAGCAGGTCTCGGTCTTCATCAAGGGCCCCGGCCCGGGCCGGGAGACCGCGGTGCGCAGCCTGGGCAACGCGGGTCTCATCATCATCAGCCTCAAGGACGTCACGCCCCTTCCGCACAACGGCTGCCGTCCGCCCAAGGCCAGGAGGGTCTAATGCGCTATACCGGAGCCGTCTGCAAACTCTGCCGCCGCGAGCAGAACAAGCTCTTCCTCAAGGGCGACAAATGCCAGGTCAAGTGCACCCTGGACAAGCGGCCCATGCCGCCGGGGGCGGCCCGGCCCCAGCGGGGGAAGCCCTCCGCCTTCTCTGTCCGCCTGCGCGAGAAGCAGAAGCTGCGCCGTCTGGTGTCCATGGCCGAGAAGCCTTTCGAGCGGATGGTGACGCAAGCCTCGCAGAGCCCGGAGGCCTCCGGAGACCACCTCCTGCGCGCCCTGGAACTGCGCCTCGACAATGTGGTGCGGCGCATGGGCCTGGCCACCTCGCTCAAGCAGGCGCGCCAGCTGGTCCGCCACGGCCACATCAAGGTGGGGGGCAAGCGCATCGGCATCCCGTCCTACGGCATCCAGGCCGGCGACGTCATCTCGCTGGAGCCCAAGTACCGGGGCAACGTGGGGATCAAGCTCAGCCTGGAGACGGCCAAGAGGCTCAACCAGAGGCCGAGCTACATGACGTTCGACGAGGCGGAGTTCGCCGCCAAGATCGTGCGCCTGCCGGAACGGGCCGAGATGTCGTTCCCGGTCAACGAGCAGCTGATCATCGAGTACTATTCCAAGTAGGGGAGCGAGGGAGATAGGGAGCCATGGCTTATAAAGAACTGATTCTGCCGCAGAAACTCAGCGTCGACGAGAAGACGATGTCGGACAACTACGCCAAGTTCATCGCCGAGCCCTATGAGCGGGGCTACGGGCACACCGTGGGCAACGCCCTCAGGCGGGTGCTGCTCTCCAGCCTCGAAGGCGCGGCCGTGACCGCCGCCCGCATCGACGGCGCCACCCATGAGTACGCGACCCTGACGGGCGTGAAGGAGGACGTGATGAACATCCTCCTCAACCTCAAGAAGCTGCGCGTGCGCCTCTTCTCCAACGGGCCGGAGACCGTCTACCTCACGGCCAACAAGGAGGGCGCAGTGACGGCTGGCACCGTGCGCGTCAACTCCAACGTGGAGGTCGTCAACAAGGATCTGGTCATCGCCAACCTCGAGGCGGGCGGCAAGCTCGACATGGAGATCGAGATCTCCAAAGGCCGCGGCTACATCCCGGCCGAGGACCTGCGCCAGCAGAACCACTGGCCCGCGGGCTTCCTCCCGGTGGACGCCCTGTTCTCTCCCGTGGTCAAGGTGCACTATGACGTTGAGAACGCGCGCGTCGGGCAGGTCACCGACTACGACCGGCTCATCATGGAGATCTGGACCGACGGGTCCCTCAATCCCGCCGAGGCGCTCATCCAGTCCTCCAAGCTCCTGCGCCAGTCCCTGGACATCTTCATCCCCGAGGAAGCGGCCCCGGCCGCCGAAGGCTTCGCCGGCGGAGCCGGCGAAGGCGGCGCGGTCGTGGGCGAGGGCCTCGGCGGCGACTCCAAGCTCAAGGACATCCTGGGCCAGCCCATCGAGATGATCGAGCTCTCCTCCCGGGCTTCCAACTGCCTGAAGGTCGCCCGCATCAAGACCATCGGGGAGCTGGTCTCCAAGCGGGACGAGGAGCTCCTGGCCGTCAAGAACTTCGGCCAGAAGTCGCTCGACGAGATCAAGGACCGGCTCAAGGACATGGGCCTGTCGCTGGGGATGCAGGTCAACGCCTGATCCTGTTGCTATAATCAAAGAGAGGCCGTCATGATCAAGACTCTGGGCGGACGAAAACTCGGCGTGACCGGCTCGCACCGCCGGGCCATGCTGCGCAACATGGCCACCAGCCTTTTCCTCAACGAGAAGGTGGAGACCACCATCGCCAAGGCCAAGGAGCTGCGCCCCTTCGCGGAGCGCCTCATCACCCACGCGGTGCACGGCCGCCATCCCGTGGTGCGGCGCTACATCCAGGACAAGACGGTTTACAAGAAGCTCTTCGAGGTCCTGGCGCCGCGCTATGCCAAGCGTCCGGGCGGCTACACCCGCATCCTGCGCCTGGCGCCGCGGGCGGGGGACAACGCCTCGCGCGGACTCATCAGCCTAGTCTCCTAGAGGAGCCCATGTTCGACTTCCTCTTCAGCCTCTTCTCCAACGACATGGGGATAGACCTGGGCACGGCCAACACCCTGGTCTACGTCAAGAACCAGGGCATCGTGCTCCGCGAGCCCTCCGTCGTGGCCATCGACCGTGAGACCCGGAAGGTCCTGGCCATGGGGGCGGAGGCGAAGCGGATGCTGGGCCGCACCCCGTCTTCGATCGTGGCTGTGCGCCCCTTGAAGAACGGCGTCATCGCCGACTTCGAGGTGACGCAGGAGATGATCAAGTACTTCATCCGCAAGGTCCATAACCGGCGCTCCCTGCTGCACCCGCGCATCGTCATCGGCATCCCTTCGGGAATCACCGAGGTGGAGCGGCGCGCCGTGCAGGAGTCGGCCGAGCAGGCCGGGGCCCGCGAGGTCTACCTCATCGAGGAGCCCATGGCCGCGGCCATCGGCGCGGACCTGCCCATCTCCGAGCCGCACGGCAATTTCATCGTGGACATCGGCGGGGGGACCACCGAGGCGGCGGTCATCTCGCTGGGCGGCCTGGTCGTCTCGAAGTCCATCGACATCGCGGGCGACGAGATGGACGAGGCCGTCATGATGCATTTCCGCAGGAAGTACAACCTTCTCATCGGGGAGACCACGGCCGAGGACGTCAAGATCCAGATCGGCTCGGTCTTCCCGCTCAAGGAGGAGAAGACCATGGAGGTCAAGGGGCGGGACCAGGCGACCGGCCTGCCCAAGACGGTGCTGATCACCTCGGAGGAGGTGCGCCAGTCCCTCATGGAGCCGGTGCAGCTCATCCTCGACGTGATCAAGAACACGCTGGAGGAGACTCCGGCGGAATTGTCCGCGGATCTGGTGGACCGAGGCATCATGCTGGCGGGCGGAGGGTCGCTGCTGCGCGGACTGCCCGACCTCATCCGGCAGGAGACCGAGCTGCCCGTGCATCGCGCCGCCGACCCCCTGAGCTGCGTCGCCATGGGGGCGGGGAAGTTCCTGGAAGAGCTCGACAACATCACGGATCGCCGTCCGGACTTCGTCACCTCGTACCGCTACCGCGGGAACTGAAGGCGCGGCGGCCGGAGTGGCCGCCAGGCGCCGTATCGCAAGGAAGGCGGGAGCCCTCTTGCGCTCATAGATGTATCGCGAAACACAGGTTTCCAACTACGTCCTAGCCGTGCTGGCGGCGCTGGCTCTGGTGCTGCTGTCGCTGCCCCTCTCCGCGCCGGTACGCGCTTTCAAGGCGGCGGCGGTCTACCTCCTGCATCCGGCGGCGTTCTACGGCGCCAAGGGGGAGCAGCGCCTGGCGCAGGTCCCGCCGCGCCTGGCCAGTCTTCTGCGGGCGGACCTGGAGAACGTCCAGCTCCAGGCCCAGCTGCGTGAGACCCTCTGGCAGAAGTCGGAGCTGGACGGCTTGCGCGCCGAGAACCACCGGCTGGCCCAGGCTCTGGGCCTCAGGACGCCCTCCGGCCACACGCCGCTCTGGGCCGACGTCATGGAGCGCGACCCCCTGCACTGGTACAACAGCATCATGGTGACGGCGGGGTCGGACCAGGGCGTGACCCTCAACGCTCCCGTGTTCGGCGACCAGGATGGGACGCTGGTGGCCATCGGCCGCGTCGCCGAGGTGCGTCCGGACGCCTCCCTGGTGCTCCTGATGACCGACGAGCTCTCCTCGGTGGCCGCCTACCTCTCCACCTCCGCGGTGGAAGGGCTCATCCAGGGCCAGGGCGGGCCCCGGTTGCGCATGAACTACCTGCCCGCGGACGTGGTCCTGTCCACGGGCGACCTCGTCTTCACCTCGCCCACGAGCGCGACATTCCCCGGCGAGATACTGCTCGGGCGGGTGACCGCCGTCAATCCCCACGACCCCTTCCTGACCTTCCAGTCGGTCGAGGTGCGCCCGGCCGCGGATGCGGCCGCGCTCAATCATGTCATGATCCTGCTCGCGGCGGGGCCCGGGAGGCCGGCCGCCGCGCCCGCTCCCCCGAAGGCGCAGAAGCCGCCGCCGTCCCCGGAGGCGAGATGAGCCATCTGCGGGGGGCGGTCCTCTTCCTGGCCGCGGCGCTGCTGCAGTGGTGGTGGTCCGCCAGCCTGGCCGTCTGGGGGCTGACCCCGCAGCTTCTGCTGGTCCTGACCGTGGCCCTGGCGGCGCGCGTGGGGCCTACGGAAGGGATGTGCTACGGCTTCCTCTGGGGGCTCTTCCTCGACATCCTGCGGCCGGACCTCCTCGGGGGCAACGCCCTGATCCTGCTCCTGGCGGGCTACGGGACCGGAGCCCTGCGCCGGCAGATCGACGTGAGCGACCCTGTCTCCCATTGCGCGGTCGTGGCCATGATGACCTGGGCCGGCTTCCTCCTCTACGGCGTGCTGGGCGCCGTGTTCGCGGAGGGCTTCATCTGGGCCGGCTGGCCGGCCTTCCTTCTCGACCCGCTCTATAACTGCCTCCTCGTCCCGTTCGCAGGCATGGCGGCGGCCTGGCTGAGGGCGCGATGATGCGCGAAGGCGGCGATCGCTTGGCGCGGCTGGAGGCGCTCTGGGTCTTGGCCTACCTGGTCGGGGCCATGCTGGGGCTGCGCCTGGTCCAGCTCCAGATCCTGCAGCGGGAGGAGTACCGCCAGCTGGCCGAGCTCAACGCCACGAAGGTCATATACCAGACCGCGCCCCGGGGGCGTATCTATGACCGCCGCGGCACGCCGGTGGCCGCCAACCAGGAGGCCTTCTCCCTCATCTACATCCCGCCCAAGAAGGGCCAGTCGAGCCCGGACCTGGACTTCCTGGCCGGGCAGCTGGCCCGGGAGCTCGGGCGGGACCGCGGCGAGCTCTTGGAGACCCTGCAGCAGGCCGTGAAAGAGGAGGCGGCCCTGCGCCTGGCGGAGAACCTCCCGCGCGCAGCGATGTTCCGGCTCTCCGAGCTCAAGACCATCTATCCCGGCGTGGAACTCATCGTGGAGGCTCGGCGCCACTATCCCTTCGGCCGCTTCGCCAGCCACCTGCTGGGCTATATGGGGAAGATGGATCCCCGCAGCTGGCGCGTCCTCAAGAACAAGGGCTACCGGGTGGATTCGCGCATCGGACGCATCGGCCTGGAGTACGCCCTGGAGGCGGACCTGCGCGGGCGCGACGGGGGCCTGCGCATGCTGGTGGACGCCCAGGGCCGTCTCAGGAAGAAACTGGAGAGCTTCCCGGGCATCCCGGGGGGCAGCGTCCATCTGACCATCGACGAGGCCGTGCAGAAGGCGGCGGACGAGGGTCTGCGCCGCTCGCCGAGCGGGCGGGGGGCGGCGGTCGCCATCGACCCGCGCAGCGGGGCGATATTGGCGCTGTCCGCGGCGCCGGATTTCGACCCCAATGCCTTCCTGTCCTCGGATCCGTCCGTGGTCAGGGAGGTCGTGTCCAGCATCGACGAGTTCAACCGCGCCATCGCGGGGACCTACGCCCCCGGGTCCACGTTCAAGCCGATCATCGGCGCGGCCGGGCTCAACGAGGGGCGCTTCTCGACGGAAGACGCGGTCTTCTGTCCCGGGTACATGGAGCTGGGGAAGAACATCTTCCTGTGCTGGGAGCACAAAGGGCATAAGAGGATGACCTGGTTCCCGGGGCTGACGCACTCCTGCGACGTCTATTTCTACCGCATGGGGCTGCGCGCGGGAGGGCCCCTCATCGAGAAGTACGCGCGCATGTTCGGCCTGGGCGCCAAGACCGGGGTCGCGCTCAAAGGCGAGCGGAGCGGCAACCTGTTCGGGCCCACGGCGCGGCAGCGGGCCGGGCGGTCCTGGTACGACGGCGACACCGTCAACCTCTCCATCGGCCAGGGAGAGATGCTGGTGACCCCCATCCAGATGGCGGTGTTCGCCGCCGCGGTCGCCAACCGGGGCACGGTCTGGCGGCCCTATTACATCGACCGCATCGAGTACTCGGACGGAAGGCCCGAGGTCCGGCAGAACCCGGAGAAGCTGAGCCATGTCGTCCTCAAGGACGAGGTCTGGAGCGATCTCCGTGACGCCCTGCGCCTGGTGGTGTCTTCCGGGACCGGGGTGGCCGCGCGCATCCCCGGCCTGGACGTGGGGGGGAAGACCGGGACCGCGCAGAACCCGGCTGGGCCGGACCACGCCTGGTTCATCGCCTTCGCCGCACGTCCCGGCGAGGCCCCGGCCGTGGCCGTGGCGGTCCTCGTGGAACACGGCGGCCATGGCTCCTCGGCGGCCGCGCCCATCGCGCGCGCCGTCATGATGGCCGCCTATGGGATGGAGGACAAGAGCGCGACAGCGCCGAAGTCGGCCGCCGTCCGGCCCGTGCCGGTCCGCCCGGGCGCGCCCATGCCGCCGCGGACGCATTGAACACCCTTTATCAAGAGAGGATTTCGACATGTCGAACGAAGAGACGGATGTGAAGCAGGATCCGATCACCCCGCCCCCTCCGGGAGGGGAGAACGCCCTCCCTGCGGAGGCGGCGCTTCCCAGCGCGCCGGCGCCCCAGGAGCCGCCGCAGGAGGACGCCCGGGACCAGCGCGAGGAGCAGTACCCCCGCGCGGACGCGGTCATCGCCCGCGACCCGGAGCCGGATTACGCCGCGTCCCCGGAGACCGTCGAAGACGAGGGCGAGGAGGGCGGCTTCGACGGCGTGGCGGAGGTGGGCGATGAGGGCCCGGAGACGGAGGATGAGCCCGAGGCCGAAGAGCCGCAGTCCCCTCCGCGAGCGGAGAACGGTAACGCTCCGGGGACGGCGCGTCCTGACGCGCCGCAGCAGCAACAGCAGCAGCGGCATGAGGGACGCGGCCGGCGGCGGGGCCGCGGCGGACGCGGCGGAGACCGCGGCCGGCAGGACCAAGGCGGCCGGCAGGACCGCCAGCGCCAAGAACGGGGCCGGCAGGAGCACGGCCGACAGGACCGGCAGCGCCAGGATCGGGACCGGCAGGAGCACGACCGTCGGGGAGGCGAAGGGCATCGCGGCCGCGAGCGCGGCGGTGAGCGCGAGTACCGCAGCGACCACCGCACTCCGGGCCCGGCCGTCAAGCGCGAGATCCTGGCCAACACCAACTTCGAGGAGACGCGCATCGCGATCCTGGAGGACGGCCGCATGGCCGAGCTCCTGTGGGAGCGCAAGAGCAGCCAGAACATCGTCGGCAACATCTACAAGGGCGTGGTCGAGAACGTGCTGCCCGGCATCTCCTCGGCCTTCGTGAACATCGGCTACGAGAAGAACGCCTATCTCTACATCTCGGATGTGCTCGGGGAGAAGGGCGCCGCCATCGACGCCACCCTCAAGAAGGGCCAGCACATCATGGTCCAGGTCGCCAAGGAGGCCATCAGCACCAAGGGCGCGAAGGTTACCATGGACATCTCGCTGCCCGGCCGCTATCTGGTCTTCACCCCCAACCAGACCTACGTGGGCATCTCCAAGCAGATCGGCGACGCCGCCGAGAGGGAGAGGCTCTCCGCCATCGTGGACCGCCTGGTGGCGGAGCACCTGGACGGCAAGGGCGTGGTGGTACGTACCGAGGCCGAGGGCGCCTCGGAGGCCGACCTGGAGCGCGAGGTCAAGTATCTGCAGCAGACCTGGGCCCAGATCCAGAAGAAGTTCGCGGAGACGCCGCCGCCCTGCATGCTGCACAAGGACCTGGACCTGGCCCTGCAGGTGGCGCGCGACCTGCTCTCCGACAAGGTCTACGTCTACCTGCTCGACAACAAGGACCAGCACAAGAACGTGACGGAGTTCGTGGCGGCCATCTCTCCGGAGCTCCAGTCGAAGGTGAAGCTCTACGACGCAAAGACCCCCATGTTCAAGGCCTTCGACCTGGAGAGGGAGATCGAGGACATGCGCCGCACCAAGGTCCCCCTGCCCAACGGGGGCTCGATCATCATCCAGGAGGCGGAGTCCCTCTGCGCCATCGACGTCAACACCGGCCGATTCACCGGCTCCAAATCCCAGGAGGAGACGGTCACCCAGACCAACGTCGAGGCCGCGGCGGAGGTCGCGCACCAGCTGCGCCTGCGCAACATCGGCGGCATCATCGTGGTGGACTTCATCGACATGCGCAAAGCCTCCAACCGCCAGAAGGTGATGGAGGCTTTCGCCCACGCCTGCAAGGGCGACCGGGCCAAGATCCGCATCCTGCCCATCACCCGCCTGGGCCTGGTGGAACTGACCCGCGAGCGCAAGCGCGAGTCCACGGTGAGTCTCATCACCGACGAATGCCCCCAGTGCAAAGGCTGCGGGCGGGTGCTCTCCGGAGAGACCCTGCGCATACGCATCCAGCGCGAGATCAAGCAGATGACCGGGGGGCGGCCGGGCGGCAGCGTGCGGCTTCTGCTGCATCCCGGCCTGGCGGAGCAGTTCCGCGGCCAGCAGGTCGCCATCGAGAAGAACGTGGCGCGCACCATCAAGATCCAGAGCGACCCGTCCTTGCCCTGGGAGGAGTACCGCATCGTCCTGGAATGAGGCTCGCGCGATTCCTGACGTTGACGCTGGCCGTCCTCTTCGCCGCCTCCGGCGCGCGCGGCGAGGAACTGCAGGTCCTGCTCGGCGGCCGCTACCACGAGCCGGTGACCGCCTACAAGGCCGCAGACCGGCTCTTCCTCAACGCCAAGCAGGCGGGCGAGCTCTACGGGGCCCAGGCCTACTGGTACCCGGTCTCGGGCCGGGTGCAGCTGAGCTTCCGCGGCCGCTCCCTGCAGCTGCTGGCGGGCTCCGCCGAAGCCTCCCTGGACGGCCGGCCCGTGGTCCTGGAGTCGCCGGTGATGCTGCGCGCCGCGCAGGCCTACGCGCCCCTCTCCTTCTTCCTGGGCCGGGAGTTCGGCGAGTTCTCCGGCCTGGAGACCCAGTTCGATGCCCGCACCCGCCTGCTCACCGTGGAGCGGCGCAGCAGCGTGGGCTCGGTGCGCTGGTATTCCTATCAGGACTATACGCGCCTGGTCCTGGAGCTCAAGAAGCCGCTGGGACACATCGCTTCCGGGCGCGGGACAGGGGGGGTCGAGGTGAGCCTGCCGTTCGGCGTCCTCGATGCGCCCGAGGACGGTACGGTGGAGGACCAGTTCGTCCGAGGATTCTTCCTGCGGCAGGACTCCAAAGCCGCGGTGTGGAGCGTGCGTTTCGCCAAGCCCGGCCTCAAGTGGCGCCTGCGCGAGCTGTCCGAGCCGCGGCGCCTGGCCCTGGAGGTCGCCTCCGTGGATCCCAAGGACGTGGCGGGGGACGGCGGCGCGGAGCCGTCCCCGCCGCCCGCGGTGTCCGTCTCCACAGCCCCGGCGCCGGAGACCTCCGCCCTGCCGGCCAGCCGCCGCATCGTCATCGACGCCGGGCACGGCGGCAAGGACGGCGGCGCCACGGGGCGGCGGGGCACCTCCGAGAAGGACATCAACCTCTCGGCGGCCAAGGACCTGGCCAGGCTCCTGGAGCAGGAGAAGGTCTTCGATGTCGTGCTCACGCGCGCGGACGACACCTTCGTGCCGCTCGACGAGCGCTCGCGGCTGTCCAACGAGGCCAAGGCCGACCTCTTCATCTCGCTGCACTGCAACGCCCACCGCGACTCCAAGGAGAACGGCTACGAGGTCTACTTCATGTCGGAGAAGGCCTCGGACCCCGAGGCCGAGCGGTTGGCGCAGTTCGAGAACGCCTCCCTGGAGTTGGAGGGCAAGTCCGCGGCCGACGCGGAGGCCGAACTCATTCTGCACGTCATGGGCAAGACGGAGAGCATCAACGCCGCGGCCGAGCTGGCGGCCCTGGTCGACCGCAGCCTGCGCCGGCGCGTGGACCTGGCGCCGCGGGGCGTCAAACAGGCGGGCTTCTACGTCCTGCGCGGGACCGACGCTCCCGCCCTCCTCGTCGAGATGGCCTTCCTGAGCAACCGCCGCGACGAAGCCAAGCTGCAGAGCCGGCGCTACCGCAGCCGCCTCGTCGACGGCATCTACGCGGGCCTGGTGGACTACGCCAAGCGCCAGGGCTGGCTGCAGAAGGGGGCGCCCCACGCGGCGCGCTGATATGAAGAACCGGCCCATCGGCATCTTCGATTCCGGGCTCGGCGGGCTGACCGTGCTCCAGGCGGTGAGCCGGCGCATGCCCGAGGAGAACCTGGTCTACTTCGGCGACACCGCCCACGTCCCCTACGGCTCCAAGTCCCGGGAGACCGTGACCCGCTACTCCCTCGAGGTGGCGCGCTTCCTGGCCGGCCGGCGCATCAAGGCCCTGGTCGTGGCCTGCAACACCTCGTCGGCTTTGGCCCTGGATGCCGTGGCGCGCAGCCTCGATGTGCCCGTCCTGGGCGTGATCCAGCCCGGGGCGGACGCGGCGGCCGCGGCCACGCGCAGCGGGCGCGTCGGCATCATCGGGACCGAGGCCACCATCGCCTCCGGCGCCTACACGGCGGCGCTCAAGGCGCGCCTGCCCCGGGTGCGCGTGGCCCCCTTGGCCTGCCCGCTCTTCGTGCCGCTGGTGGAGGAGGGCTGGTGGGGGCACCGGGCCACCGCGTTGGTCGCGCGCCACTACCTGGGCGCTCTCCGCCGCTCCGGCATCGACACCCTCATCCTGGGTTGCACTCACTACCCGCTGCTCAAGGGCGTGGTGCGCCGGGTCATGGGACCGCGGGTGCGGCTCATCGACTCCGCGGAGCAGACGGCCTTGGAGACCGAGCGGCTGCTCCTGAGCCTGGGGCTGCGCCGCCAGGGCGGCCGCGGGACCCGGCGCTTCTTCGTGTCCGACGCGCCGAAGAGGTTCCTCAAGCTGGCCCGGCGCCTGCTGGGAGTGCGGGTGGGGACGGTGGAGCTGCATGCGTTCGATTGAGGCCGATGACATGAAAGAGGCATTGCAGCGGCTGGGCAGGGCCAAGACGGTCATCGACCGCGGCTTCAGCCGGCTGGGGCCTGAACTCAAGGCGCAGGACGAGGTGGGCCGGGCCCTGATGCTGCTGTCCTGCCGCAGCGTCGCCGTCTCCAACGCGCTGATGGTGCTGGCCCAGCACAACCACGCCAACGAGGCCTTGCCCCTGCTGCGTTCCCTGCTGGAACTGGCCGTCCATATGCGCTGGATCGCGCAGGACGACAGCGCGGCCCGCGCCAAGGATTTCCTGAAGGAGCATGACCGGCCGCAGTGGGACGGTCTGTGGGCCGGGCGCCGGCTCGACGAGCGCTGCGCGGCGCTGGGTTTTCCGGACACGGTCCGGCGCCAGGTCCAGAGCTGGTGCCGGGCGCACCTGTGGGGCAACGCCGCGGGGCTGCCCTGGGCGCACGTCTTCGCGCCGGCCGAGCCGCGCGACGCCTCGGCCAGGGACGTCCTGGAGGCCGCAGCAGCGCTCATGGCCGAGGCGGTCGCCGCCCTGGAGCGGCGCTGGCCGGGAAGATTTCCGACCGACTAGATCGGTTCGTGTGGAGAGGAAAGGAACATGAACGAAGAGAATGCTGGCGGGCAGGGCGGCGGTCAACCGGGCGCGGGCTCGGGAGGCGGCCAGGGCGGCCATGGTCACGGCGGCGGCCAAGGCGGGCATGGCGGCCGGAACCGGCATTTCCGGTTCCGCAGACGCCGCGGCGGCGGAGGCGGCGGCGGGAGCCCGCAGCACCAGCACCAGCAGCAACGCCGGCCCCAGCAGGGCGGCGGCGGGGGCGGCGGGCCCAGGCCTGTTCCCCAGCCGGTGCGCACCGCCGACGAGATCGCTTTCATGGAGAAGACGCCGGTCGACCCTTACCAGTGGATCAACCTGGAGAAGGGCTCGACCGACCCGTCCATGCGCGCCCTGGACCTGCTCTGCCCCATCGGCAAGGGCACACGGGGCCTGATCGTCTCGCCGCCCAAGGCGGGCAAGACGACCTTCCTCAAGCAGATCTCCAACGCGGTCCATGCCGTGGACCCGGCGGTCAAGCAGTTCTGCCTGCTCGTGGATGAGCGCCCGGAGGAGGTCACCGACTTCAAGAGGAGCGTCCCGGCGGAGGTCGCGGCCTCCTCCAGCGACCAGGCCTACGAACGGCACCGCGAGGTGGCCGAGAACCTGATGCGCGCGGCCATCAGCGAGGCGGCCAAGGGCACGGACGTCCTGATCCTCCTCGACTCGCTCACCCGCCTGGCCCGCGTGCACAACCAGTTCGCCGTGGGCAACCGCACCATGTCGGGAGGCCTGGACTCGCGGGCCATGGAGATACCTCGGCGCTTCTTCGGCGCGGCGCGCAAGCTGGAGGAGGGGGGGTCCCTTACCATCCTGGCCTCCATCCTGGTGGACACGGGCTCCCGGATGGACGACATCATCTTCCAGGAGTTCAAGGGCACGGGCAACATGGAGCTCGTGCTCTTCCGTTCGGCGGCCGAGGCGCGCATCTTCCCGGCCTTGAAGGTGCGCGACACGGGCACGCGCAAGGAGGAGAAGCTCCTGCCCCCGGACATCCTGGAGGGGGTCTACAAGCTGCGCCGCCACCTGGCTCCACTGGGCGAGATGGAAGCGACCAAGGCGATGCACGAACTGCTCATGACCTACAAGACCAACAAGGCCCTGCTGGCCTCGCTCAAGTGAAGACCGCGATCTTCTCGGAGCGCGCGCCGCGGGCCATCGGGCCCTACTCGCAGGCGGTCAAGGCCGGGGACTGGGTCTTCGTCTCCGGACAGCTGCCCCTCGACGTCGCCGGCGCGGCCATGCCGGCGAGCGTCGCCGAGCAGACCGAGCAGTGCCTGCACAACGCGGCGGCCATCCTCGGCAAGGTCGGGCTGGAGCTGAAGGACGTGGTCAAGACCACGGTCTTCATGACCGACCTGGACCAGTTCGCAGCCATGAACGAGGTTTACGCCAAGCACTTCGCGGCGCCGTTCCCGGCCCGGGCCACGGTGCAGGTGGCGGCCCTGCCTAAGGGCGCCTCCGTCGAAATCGAGGCAGTGGCGTTTGGGAAGAAATAGCCGGGCCCTGCTGAGGCTGGCCGCGGCCCTGGTCCTGGGGCCGCTCCTGAGCGGCCTGGCGCTCTCGCGCGGTGCGGGCGCGCTGACCGAATGGCGCACGCTGGTGTTCCCCTACCTCTGGCTCTATCTCTTCATTGAGGGCCGGGTCCGGCGCCAGGCCTTGAACGACGGGCAGGTCTTCCTCCTGGGCGCGGCCTTCTCCTTCGTCTACGAAGGGCTGCTGACCAAGCGCATGCAGGACAGCTTCGCGGTCTCGGGGCTGGACTGGGTGGCGGTGCTGGGCGGGCCCCTGGAGTGGGGCATGACCGTGGTGGTCTGGCTGCACTGCCTGCAGGCCCTGCTGCCCCGGGATGAGGAGCCGGCGTCCTGCCCCGGCGGGGGACTCCTGGTGGCGGGCATCCCGGCTCTCGTGGGCGTGGTCTATCTTTGGAAATCCGTCTTCGGGCACTTCCGGGTGGAGCACTTCCTGGGGCCTATGTGGCTCATCGACGACCTGGCCCTGGCCGCGGGGGCGTATTGGCTGTGGCGCCGCTACCGCCGGAGTCTGGAGGAGCCGGCCTACCACAACCCGGTCTGGGTCTGGGTCTTCGTGGGGCTGGGGCTCTGGTTCCTGGGCTCGGGGCTCCTGGCCGAGGCCTGCCTCGCCGTGGAGTCGCCCAAGGTCCTGGCCTACACGCTGGAGACCTTCTGGCTGGCCGGCCTGGGCATCTTCCTATGGGTGACCTGGCGCGACCGCCGGCTGGTCAGCGACGACCCGGTGCGGCGCAGCCGGCCGGCGGTGGCGTCCGCGGCCTTCCGGGTGCTGGGGACGTTGGTCCTGCTCAAGTTCTTCGGCGCAACGGACGACCCGCGCATGGCCTTCTGGTCAGGCCTGCTCTGCGACTGGCCCTCGAAACTCCTCTTCTACTACGCCTTCCTGACGTCGCGCGTCGAAGTCTGACCTGGTTGAGTCCGATCTCTGCCTCTGGAATCGGGCATTGTGACCAGAGACAGCCGCTTCTCGATGCGGACGCCGGGGTCGGGGCCCTGAGGCCGGGTCGAGCTAGGAGGGCGTCGGCCTTCGGGCGGTCTCTTTTCTCAGCGCGGCGCGCGCGGCGCGCGCGACATAGATGGTCGCGGCCAGGGTGGCGGCCAGCCCGACGGCATTCCAGACCCATCCGGCCGGGGTCCGGGCCGAGCTGCCGACGCCCAGCCCCGTCAGGTCGCCGGCCAAAGATCCGAGATACACGTACACCACCGTCCCCGGGAGCATCCCGACCCATGACGCCAGGATGTACTCGCCGAACCCCACGTCGGTCAGGCCGAAGGCGTAGTTGATGAGAGTGAACGGGAAGGCGGGCGAGAGCCGGGTCAGGATGACGATCCTCCAGCCGCCCCGGCCCACGGCCGAGCGGATCGCGGCGGCGCGCGGCACCGCCCGCAGCTCCCGTTCGACCCAATCGCGCGCCAGGTGCCGCGCGACGAGGAACGCGGCGGCCGCTCCCAAGAGGGAGCCGAGGGAGACGTAGACCGAGCCCCAGAGCACGCCGAAGAGGACCCCGGCTCCCAAGGTCAGCGGAGAGGCCGGCAGGAAGGACACGCTGGCCACGACGTAGGCGGCCATGAAGACCGCCGGGGCGCCCGGGCCTTGGGCCTGGATCTGGTGCAGCAGCGCGGCCATCCAGTCGGATCTCATCGCCGGTCTCCGTCAAAGGCCGGCCCGCGGCCCGGGCCGGCGGTCAGTAGTCCTCGAGGTGGTTGAACTCCGCGTTCTCGAGCCAGGTCTGCGGCCGCGAGATGAACTCGATCATGCTCTCCAGAAGGAACATGTGCCGGCTCTCCTCGCCGGCGATGAGCAGGAGCAGCTCCCGGGCGGGCTTGAGCGCCGCGTCGTCGGCCTGCGTCTTGTAGTAGTCCCGGGACTTGCGCTCCATCTCGAGCGCCTGCTCGTAGAGCGCCATCTGGTCGGAACCCGCGGCCGGGAAGGCCTTGCGGGACGCCATGTCGGAGAACACGTTCTTGGAGCCGGCCAGGATCTCGGTCTGCTTCATGGCCGGGGAGGCGCCCTTCTCCAGCTCGCGCAGGACCTTGGCGTGCTTGACCTCGTCGTCGGCCAGGCCGTTGAGTATGAACTTCACGCCCTTGTCCGCGGACTTGGCCGCCAGGGAGCGGTAGAACTTCTCCCCGTCCTGCTCCATCTTCACGGCGAAATCGAAGACCTTCACGGAAGTGTTCTTCGCCATGGTCGTCGCCTCCAGGATATCACATCGAGAACGTGTAGAGCGAGCGCGGCATCAGCCGCATCAGCCAGGTCATGCGGTTGGACAGCAGGAGCAGGCCGATCGCGATGAGGAGCGCGCCGGCCGCGACCTCGCCCCAGCGGATGAAGCGCTTGTAGCGGGCGAAGAAGCGCAGGAAGGCGCTCAGGCCCAGGGCGGTCAGGATGAAGGGGACTCCCAGGCCCAGGGAATAGACGAAGAGCAGCCCCACCCCCTGGGCCACGGTCTGCTGCGTGGCGGCCAGGGCCAGGATGGCGGCCAGGATGGGCCCGATGCAGGGGGTCCAGCCGAACGCGAAGGCCAGGCCCATGACGAAGGAGCCCAGCAGCCCCGGCGCCACCTTCGAGGTGTCGGCGCGCTTGGTGTAGTAGAGCCACTTGATGGGCATCAGGCCCGAGATGTGCAGGCCGAAGACGATGACCAGAACGCCCGCGGTCCTGCTCAGCAGGGCCAGGTGCGCGGCCAGGAGCTGGCCTATGAAGGAAGCGGAAGCGCCCAGGGCCGTGAACACCGCGGAGAAGCCCAGCACGAAGAAGAGCGCGGTCAGGGCCGTGCGGCGCGCCGCTCCGGGGCCGGCCTGCCCGGAGGAGAGCTCCTCCAGGGAGAGGCCGGACATGAAGGAGATGTAGCCCGGCACCAGGGGCAGGACGCAGGGGGAGAGGAAGGACGCCAGGCCGGCCAGGAAAGCGGCCCCGACGCTCACGGAGTGCATGAAACTAGAACCGGTTGAGGCGGAAGCGGTGGAGGTTGAGGTCCGACTTGCCGCCCACCATGAGCTGGGCCATGGCCTGGCCCAGGAGCGGCGCGAACTTGAAGCCGTGGCCCGAGAAGCCCGTCATCACGAAGCCGTTGGAGACGTCGGGCAGCCGGTCCATGATGAAGTCGCCGTCCTTGGTGCTGGTGTAGTAGCAGACGTGCCCTTCGTATTCCGTGAAGCCGGCCAGTTCCGGGACGAAGCGCTTGAAGAAGCTCCGGACCTTGCGCTCGAACTGCGGCGTGGTCTCCCGGTCGTCCACGTCCCCCGGCTTGCCGGGAGGGCCCTTGCGGCTCTCCGCGATCTTCATGAAGCCGTGGATGTGCATGGGCAGGCCGTAGAAGCCCTGGCTAGCTACGGAGAAGGGGGGGAAATGCTCCTGTCGGTAGCGCCCCCGGTTGAAAGGCGGACGCAGGTAGAGCTGGTGCTGGCGGGTCACCTGGATCGGCAGGCGGTAGCCCTTGAGCAGCTCCGGGGCCCAGGCGCCCGGCGCGAAGAGGAAGCTCCCCGCCTCGTGGATCCGGCCGGCCGAATCCTTCACGGCCTTGATGGCCCCTTGGGCCTTGACCAGAGAGACGACCTGGGTGTGGGTGCGCACCTTGGCGCCCCGGCGCTGGGCCAGGCCCAGGATGGAGGAGACCGCGCGCATGGCCCAGATCATGCCTCCGTCCTTGTGCAGCAGGCCATAGCGGAAGGCCCGTGAGTTCATCATCGGGTAGTGGCGGCGGATGTCCTCCTTCTGCAGGACCTGGCAGGGGATGCGGTGCTCCTTGAGGACCTGGAGGCAGTGCTCCTCGTAGCCGTGGGCCTGCACCGCCAGGTCCAGGAAGCCGTGCTGGACCAGGAACTTGTCCGAACTCTGCGTGCAGAGGTCGAGCCACAGCGGCAGGGCTTTGGCCGCCATCTCGGTGTAAAAGGCGTCTTTCCCATAAGTCATGCGGAAGGTGCGCAGTTGGTCGCCCGAGGCCGCCTGCCGGTTCGGGACTTCGCCGCGGTCGAGGAGGGTGACCTGCCGGCCCAGACGGGCCAAGGACAAGGCCGCGCTGGCGCCCATGATCCCGCCGCCCACGACTATGACGCTGTTCTTCATCCCTTGCCCGTGAACCTTCTCTCGATGCTGCCCAGCACCCGTTCCAGCCTTTCCCCGGGCCGGACCGTCAGCCAGCGGCCGCCTTCTTCCCGCGCGCGGCGGCCCAGCTCTCCGTCCGCCGTCACCACCGTCACGCGGCCTTCATGTCCGAACGAACCGGCGCGCACCCGGTCCAGGATGAGCGTGTCCGCCGGCTCGTCCCAAGCGAAGCGCACGCTCAAGCCCGCGCCCCGCGGCAGGCGCTTCCAGGTCCGCCCCTGCCCATCGAAGAAGATCTCGAACTCCGCCCGCCCCGCGAGCCTGCGGCCCAGGACCGCGAAGGACTCGACCAAGGTGACGCAGTCGCTCTCCTCCTGCTCCCGGAACTCGACGCCGCCGTAGCCCCAGAGGACCCGGACCACGTTGGTCCCGTCGACGCAGTAGAGCCGCACCTGAGATTAGTTTAGCAAATATAGATTGTTGAGACGGGCTGGGCGGATCGGAGCGGGGTTATCTCTGATGCGACTCGCCGGGCCTTGCCGGGCCGATCACGGAAGCAAAGGCCCGGGCCCTTGACACGGACTCCGGGGCTCTCTACACTTTAATCAGATCGGAGCCCCCATGCCCCCGCGCGCGGCCCTCGCGGCCGCAGCCGTGCTGATGGTCTTGTCGGCCGCGGCCGCGGATCCGCCGCAGGGTCCCTCACGGGTGCTGCCCTCCGTGGTCGACCGCAGCGCCGACAACCACGCCACCATCAGGGGCCTGCGCGTCATGGCCCAGAGCCTGCCCGACAGCTCCGCCAAGCAGCAGGTCCTCCCCCTCCTGACGCGCATCGACGAGGGGGCCGCGCGCCTGCCCCCGTCGAAGCGCGAGACCTTCGTCTCGGAGAGCCTGGGCGAGCTCACCATCCTGGCCGGACGGCTCTCCCCCGAGGCCGTGCCGAAGGAGGTCCTCAAGCAGGTCCAGAACGGCGCCGCCTACCTCAACAACCGCGCCAACCGCTGGGAGGAGTCCGTCCGGCTTTCCGAGCAGGTGCTCGGCATCGACCCGCAGAACCGCGACGCCCTCCTCAACCGCGCCAACGCCGCCTACGGGCTCAAGAACTTCCAGAACTCCTACGACGACGCCGACCGCGCGGTCAAGCTCGACCCCAACGACCCGGACGGCTACACGGCCCGCGCCCTGGCGTCCTACGGACTGGCCGAGTACTTGCAGGCCATGGAGGACGCGCGCCGGGCCCTGGCCATGAACCCCAACGACCGGACCGCCCACGCCCTCATGCGCCTGGCCGAGGGCCGCGTCCCGCCGACCACCGTGCACGACGTCAGGAGCCGCCTCGAGGTCGAGGTGCAGCGCGAGTACCACGGCATGGTGACCCAGCTCAACGAGGTCGAGTCGCGCCGCCAGGAGCCGGTCGCCTCCCCCTCGCCGCCCAACGTCAGCCGCCTCCTGCGCGGCGCCGCCGACCGCATCGCGCTCAAAGACTACTACGGCGCGGTGGCCGCCGCGGACAAGGCGCTGGCCGAGGACCCCAACAACGCCGCGGCCTACTACTACCGCGCCGCGGCCTACAACCTCATCGGGCAGTACGAGAACGCGGTGGCCAACGCCAGCCACGCCCTGAGCATCAACCCCACCGAGACCGCGGCGCGCGACGCCCGCTCCTTCGCCTACAACCACATGGGCCGCTTCAACGACGCCCTGGCCGACGCCAACCACTCCCTCGAGCTCAACCCCCGCAACCCCTACGCATTCGCCAACCGGGGCTTCGCGCACGAGCGCATGGGGGACCTGGAGGCCATGCTGGCCGACCTCAAGAAGGCCTCGGAGCTCAACCCCCAGTTCGAGCCGGTCTACCATGACGCGGCCGCCGCCTACGGCGTGGAGATCAAGCCCCTGGCCCGACGCCCCGAGCCGCCCGCAGCCCCGGTCCTCACGCCGCGCCGCAAGCAGTTCTTCTCCATCCTGCTGAGCTCTCTGGCGGGGGGGCTCCTCATCGCCTTCGGGCTCCTGCACATCTTCGGCCCGCGCCTGGCGCGCAGGTCGCGCGCCCCGTCGGCCATCAACCAGTCCTACGACATCGGCAAGCCCCTGGGGCAGGGCGGCATGGGCGTCGTCTACGAGGCCGTGGACCGGGCCCTGGGCCGGAAGGTGGCCATCAAGATGCTCCTCGATGAGTTCCAGATCGACGCCGGGGCCAAGAAGCTCCTCCTCGACGAAGCGCGCACGGTTGCGGCCCTGCACCACCCCAACATCGTGGACATCCACTCCATCGTCGCGGACGACCGGGGGCTCTACCTGGTCTTCGAGTTCCTCTCCGGCCGCACGGTGGACCAACTGGTGGCGGCGAAGGGGCGCCTCTCCCTGGAGGAGGCCCGGGCCCTGCTCAAGCCGGTCTGCGCGGCCCTAGACTTCGCGCACCGCCGCGGCGTGGTGCACCGGGACCTCAAGCCCTCCAACATCATGATGACGGAGCAGGGCATCGTCAAGGTGATGGATTTCGGCATCTCCCGCCGCGTCAAGGACACCCGGCAGACGCTCTCCGGCAGGCGCCGCGGCTACGAAGTCACCCAGACCGTGGCCGGGACCCCCTACTATATGGCGCCCGAGCAGGAGGACGGCATCGTGCGGCCGGAGGCCGACATCTACTCCCTTGGGACCTGCCTCTACGAGATGACCACGGGGCGCCGCCCCTATCCGCCCCCGGCCAGCCGCACCCAGAAGACGGCCGCCGACTACATCAAGCCCTCGGCCCTGGAGCCTTCCCTGCCGCGCTCCTTCGACGTGCTCATCGACGGCGCCCTGCACCCGGACCCCGAGAGGCGCATCCGCACGGCCGGGGACTTCTGGGCCCTGCTGGAGGTGGTCCGGCCCAACGACGCGGGCATAGCCCCCTCCTGATTTCGTAGAATCTGCGCATGGCGAACTCGGGTTTGACCATCACACTCTCCCTGGTGGTGGCGGGCGGGGCCATCGGGGGGGGGTACTACCTCTCCCAGAGGCAGAAGACCGCCCGCCAGACCGGCTCCGCCGGAGTGGAACTGCCCTTGTCGCGCGTCTCCTCTTACTCCCTGGACGACTACTGCCGCAGCCGCGGCAAGACCTCGGCCGACTACCTGACGGCGCCGGTGCGCGGCTGTCCGCCCAAGGCCCCGCGCGAGGTCGTCGTCCTCATCGAGGCGGTGGTGGACTACCGCAACTGCTCCGGCACGGCCCTGATCCCGAAGCAGTAGGGTGCCGGAAGGGGCCCCGGCGGCTAGGCCTTTCGACCCTTCCGGCCGGGCGGCGCGCCGGCCATAATATCCCCATGAGCTGGGATTCGCCCCTGCCGACCAAGCTGTTCCTGGGCGCCGCGGTCGCGGTCCTCGTGGCGGGCTGGGCGGCCGTTTACCGGGACACTCCCGTCCTCTCGGCTCCCCCCGCCGTCTCCGCCCGGGCCGCGAGCGAGTTGCGCGACGCCGTGGCCTCTCCCGCCCTGCCCATGGCCGGGGGCGGCTGGTTCCAGGCGGCCGCGTTGGGCCGCGCGGCGCGCATCCCTCCCCTCCTCAATCCCGCCAACCCGGGACTGCCGCCGCGCGCCACCAGCGGCCGCGCGGTCTTCACGGCCCGGCGCGTCATCGTGGACCGGGTCCGGCCCGGAGTGCCCGAGCCGGCGGTCGCCGCGGGCCGGTAGCCGTTCCCGCCCAAATCAGTTATCATCGTAGGGCAGGAGGCTCCCCCATGAAAGGCACCATCACCGGCCGCATCATCGCCGAGCATCTGGTCGAGGGGACTCCCGGACCCGGCCGGGAGATCGGACTGCGCATCGACCAGACCCTCACCCAGGATGCCACCGGCACGCTGGTCTACCTGGAGTTCGAGGCTCTGGGCCTGCCCCGCGTCAAGGTCGACCTGGCGGTCAGCTACATCGACCACAACATCATCCAGACCGACTCGCGCAATTTCGACGACCACCGCTTCCTGCAGTCCTGCGCCTCCAAGTTCGGCGTCATTCTCTCCCCGGCCGGCAACGGCGTCTCGCACCACGTGCACCGTCAGCGTTTCGGCGTCCCCGGCAAGACTTTGCTGGGGTCGGACAGCCACACCACGACCGGCGGCTGCCTGGGCATGCTCGCCATGGGCGCGGGCGGCGTGGAAGTGGCCCTGGCCATGGCCGGCCGGCCCTATCATCTCCGCACTCCTAAGCTCTGGGGCGTGCGCCTGACCGGCAAGCTCCAGCCCTTCGTCTCCGGAAAGGACCTCATCCTGGAACTGCTGCGGCGCCACACCTGCAAGGCCGGCATCGGCAAGGTCCTGGAGTTCTTCGGACCGGGGGTGGCCGTCCTGGACATGGCGGACCGCGGGGCGGTGTCCAACATGGCCGTGGACATGGGCTTCACCGCCGGGCTCTTCCCCTCCGACGCGGTGACGCGGGAGTACCTGGCGCGCAACGGCCGGGCGGGAGACTTCCGGGAGTTGCTCACCGGCCCCGACCCGAGCTATGACGAGGTCACGGAGCTCGACCTCGGCGCTATCGAGCCGATGGTGGCCTGCCCCAGCAACCCCGACAACGTCAAGCCGGCCCGCGAGCTCTCCTCCGTGCCGGTCCAGCAGGTGCTCATCGGCTCCTCGGCCAACGGCAGCTACAAGGATTTCATGGTCGCGGCCAAGATGTTGGAGGGGAAGGTCAAGCATACCTCCGTGGACTTGCAGATAAACCCGGGCAGCCGCCAGACCCTGGAGAACGTCATGGCCATGGGCGGTCTCAAGGCTTTCGTGGAGGCGGGCGCGCGCATCTGCGAGGCAGGCTGTCTGGGCTGCATCGGCATGGGCCAGGCGCCGGGCACCGGGGTCAACTCCCTGCGCACCTTCCCGCGCAACTTCAAGGGCCGCAGCGGCACCAAGGACGACCAGGTCTACCTGTGCTCGCCCGAGACCGCGGCCGCTTCGGCCTTGACCGGCCGCATCACGGACCCCCGCGCGCACGGGGCCTACCCCAAGATCGATTATCCCAAGACATATGCCTTCAGACCCGGCTGGTTCATCCCGCCGGCGGCCGCGGGGACAGCGGTGGAGATCGTGCGCGGGCCCAACATCAAGCCTTTGCCCGAGATGCCGCCTTTGCCGGAGTCGCTGGAAGGAGAGGTGCTCCTCAAAGTCGGCGACAACATCAGCACGGACATCATCATGCCCGCGGGCGCGAAGGTCCTTCCCTTGCGCAGCAACATCCCGGCCATCAGCGAGTTCGTCTTCGCCCAGGTCGAGGAAGGCTTCTCCAAGCGCGCCCTGGCCGGGGGCGGGGGCTTTATCGTGGGCGGGGAGAACTACGGGCAGGGCTCCTCGCGCGAGCACGCCGCCCTGGCGCCGCGCTATCTGGGCGTCAAGGCCAAGCTGGCCAAGAGCTTCGCGCGCATCCATCACGCCAACCTCATCAACTTCGGCATCGTGCCCCTGACCTTCGCCGACCCGGCGGACTACGACCGCGTCGCCGCGGGCCAGGCCCTCGAGATCCCCGGCATCCGCGCGGCCCTGCAGAAAGGGGAGAAACAGGTCGAGGTCCAGGCGGGGACTCTGCGCATCAAAGCCCGGCTCGAGGTCACGTCCCGCGAGCGCGACATCCTGCTCGCCGGCGGCGCGCTCAACCTCGCCAAGGCATGATGAAAGCAGTCCTCTTCGACCTGGACGGGACCCTGCTCGACACGCTGGTGGACATCGCGAGCTGCGTCAACCTCATCCGGGCGGAGCTAGACCTGCCGCCCCATCCCAAGGACGCCTACAAGCACTTCGTGGGCGACGGCCTCAGGGAGCTCCTGGTGCGGGCCTTCCCGGCCCGGGTCCTGCGCGGCCCGGGGCTGCGGGCCCGGGCGCGGCGTTTCGAGGAGCTCTATGAGGAGCACGCCATGGACGAGACGCGTCCGTATCCGGGCGTGGCCCGGATGCTCGACGGCGTGGTCCGGCGGGGCCTGCCCATGGCCGTGGTCTCCAACAAGCCCCAGCGCTTCACCGAGGCCTGCGTGGACAAGCTCCTGCCGCGCTGGCGCTTCGCCGTGGTGCGCGGGGAGCGGCCCCAGGTGCCGCTCAAGCCGGACCCGACCGCGCCCCTGGCCGCGGCCCGGGCCATGAAGACCGCGCCCCGCGACATGCTCTACCTGGGCGACACCAGCGTGGACATGAGGGCCGCGCGCAACGCGGGGATGTTCGCGGTGGGGGCCTTGTGGGGCTTCCGGGGCGAGGCGGAACTCCGCGCCAGCGGGGCCCAGGCTCTCATCCGCCGGCCCGGCGAGCTGCTGGCGCGGCTATAAGCCGCGGGGGAAGAGCTTCAGGAGCTCGCGGGCCACGACGCGCTGCCCTGCCGGGTCCGGGTGGAGCATGTCGCCCTGGACGAACACGCGGCCGCGGCGCGCGGCCTGGCGCAGGGCCGGCTTGAGGTCCACGGCCTCGATGCCGTGGGCGCGCAGGTAGTCCATGATCTCCTTCTGCGGCCGCTCGTCGCGCCAGCCCGCGCTGACCTGGAAGTTCACCGGGAAGACCGCGACCTTGAAGGGCACGCCCCGGCTGCGGCATTCCCGGGCCATGGCCGAGAGCGCGGGCAGGGCCTTTGGCCAGTTGTTGTCCACGAGGATCTCCCGGATGGCGTCGCGCATGGCCTGTTCTCCCCAGCCTTCCTCCGCGGCGCCCCGACGGAGGGATTCGAGGGAAGAGGCATCCAGCGTGCCCAGGAGCTTCTCGGAGAGCGGGTCCGAGGGCAGCCCCTTGACCGGCACGCCCGCCGCCTTGCCGAAGAGCGGCTTGAGCAGCTTGTTGACGTTGAATACGTAGAGGCAGGAGTAGACCAGACGGCTCTTGACGAGCAGATGCTTGAGCCGGGGCCAGAGCCCGAGGCGGCCGTCCGGGCCGGGCAGGGGCAGACCCAGGGCCTTGGGCCAGGCATCGTTAAGGCAGAGGAAGACCAGGACCGCGTCGGGCGCGAAGCCCCAGCCCTTGCCGCGCAGGCAGTAGTAGTAGTCCCAGACGTTGTAGCTCAGGGTCCCGAAGTTGAGCAGGCGGACCTTCGCGCCCGCCGGGGCGGACTTGGCCAGGGCGAGCTCCAGGAGCCGGGCCGCGCCCTGCTCCGGTCGCGCGCCCACGCCCATGGCGATGGAGTCGCCCAGCAGGAGCAGGCGGCGCTCGCCGGCGGGCTTGGCCTCGGGCAGGTCCTCCCCGACCATCCCCCGGCGGTTGAAGCGGTAGGTGACGCCGCGCACGTGCGTCTGGAAATCCGGGACGTTCTCGTAGGTGAGGCCGAAGACCCAGGAGGGGCGCTGCTGGTAGACGCGCAGGGCGTCGTAGGCCGTGACGCAGGCCGCCTCGGCCGTCAGGAGGGCGCAGAGGCAACCCAGCAGGACCAGCAGGAGCTTGGCCCCCAGGCTGACCGGCGGCTCAATCATCGCAGGGATTCTAGCATTCCGGCGTCCCGGAGATGCCCGGCGATGACGTCGGCTACGATCTGGTGCGCCGGGTCCGTGGGATGAAAGACGTCCTTGTGGTCGGGGAAGTGCTGGGCGTAGCTGTCTCGCTGCTCCGGCTTGAAGGTGCGGTGGAGGTCGATGAAGTCCACCCCGGATTCCTCGAGGACCTTCTTCATGGCCAGGTATTGCGGCTCGCGTTCCGACTGCGGGATGAAATAGGGGAAGACCACGGCCAAGAGCGGGATCGAAGCCCGCCGGCACAGTTCCTGGATCCTGCCGAGGTACAGCCGGCCTATCATCTCCGGGTCGAAGCACCGGCGCCTGCCCCGCGCGGCCTCCAGCCGGGTCAGGATGAGCCGGTAGAGATGGGAGCGGCGGTAGAGCCAGTTGTCCCAATTGCCCTTGGCCAGATAGAACGGGCGATAGCAGAGCATCCTGCCGTCCTCCGCCCGGAACATCACGGGCGTCGGCGCGAAATCATTCAGGCAGAAGCCGATGATGACCAGGTCCGGCCGGTACCCGAGGACGCGATGCTTCAGGTTGTGGTAGTAGTCGGCGATGCCGTGGCCTCCGATGGCGCAGTTCCAAACCTCGACCCGGCGGTCCTGGCGCCTGTCCAGGGCCTCCTCCAGATATTCCGTGTAGCGCCCGTACATGGCGACGGAGTCTCCGAGCACGGCGATGCGGTAGACGCCGGGAGCCTTCTTGACGGAGCGCTCCTTGTCGCGCATCCCCAGGGAGTTCGAGAAGCCGGGGAGGTCCGGGGCCAGCTCGAACGGCAGGATGTTCGAGGGGATGAAGATGTCGGTCTTCGGGAAGTCCTGGTCCCGGTAGGCTTCCAGCGGATGGAGGCCGGCGAGGCGGCAGTACGCCTCCCCCGCCAGCCCGCACAGCAGGAGGCCGGCC
>JACRDS010000037.1 GCA_016212825.1 Elusimicrobiota bacterium
CCTTGTGGCCCTCGCGCGTCAGGATGTCCGTGAGCAGCTCCACGATGGAGTAGTCGTCGTCTATGATGAGGATGCTGGCCATGGCTGGTGTCAGACGCGTTGGCATTATACCCTATTGCGCGAGGGTCAATCACGGCCCCGGCTCCGCTCCAGCAGAGCCCGGGTTCTCTCGAGATGCTCCCGGGAGCCCGCCCGCGTCGGATCGCGCCGGACCACCTCGGAGAACTGCGCGACGGCTCCGGGAAGGTCTCCCTGCGCGGCCAGAGACAGTCCCAGGTTCCCGCGCGCGTCCAGGTCGCGGGGATCGAGCTCCAGCGCGCGGCGGAAACAGAGGACGGCCCGCCCGGTCTCGCCGCTCCTGCCCAGGGCGGCGCCGAGATTGTTGAGCATGATGGGATTGTCGGGGTCGACCGCGAGCGCATGCTCGAAGAGCGTGACGCTGTCCCGCCAGTAGCGGACCTGCAGGCCGGCCGCGACCATCAGCGCGCAGACCAGGGCCGCGGCCGCGAGGGCCGCCGCGCCCGCGCGCCGTCCCGTCCAGGAAGGGACGGCCCAGGCGGCCATCGCGGCCAGGCCGATCAGGGGGAGGTAGGCGTAGCGGTCGGCCAT
The DNA here is from genome assembly GCA_016212825.1 of Elusimicrobiota bacterium. GTDB lineage: Bacteria > Elusimicrobiota > Elusimicrobia > UBA1565 > UBA9628 > UBA9628. The sequence goes on from JACRDS010000037.1 coordinate 610, forward strand.
GGCCTGGCTCCCGACCTGGAGGAGTCCGAGCATCGGGGCGAGGGCGACCAGGAACCACGACCAGCCCGCCAGCAGGCAGGGCTTCTCGCGCCTGAGGCGGAAGACGGCCAGGCTCACGCCGGCCAGAAGAGAGACCGCGCCGATGGTCGACCAGAGGTTCAGCGCGCCGCGGTGGTAGGAATAGTAGACGGACAGCCCGCCGGGCCAGAAGGCTTTGCGCGCGTAGGCCGCGCCCGAGACCGCGGCATTGGCCAGTCTGATGCCGGCCGGCACGGCGCGCAGGTCGCGCAGATGCGCGCTGAACAGGGCGACCAGGCCCGCGGCGGCGGCCAGCGCGAAGAGGGGGGCCTTTTCGGCGAGGCACGACCGCCAGTCCTTGCGCCAGCGTCCCAGCGGCCAGTAGTCGAGCAGCAGCAGCAGGCAGGGCAGGGTCACGGCCGAGGCCTTGGACAGGAGCGCCGCGGCGAAGGACAGCAGGATCGCCGCCTGGCGCCGGCGCGACGGCCGCTCGACGTAGGCCGCGTAGTTCCAGAGCGCGGCCAGGCAGAAGAGGGAGCTCAGCACGTTCTTGCGCTCGGCCACCCAGGCCACGGATTCGACCTGGAGGGGGTGGACGGCGAAGACGGCCGCCACGAAGGCGCTGCGCCAGCCGTCCGCGGTCATCCGGCGCAGGGACAGGAACAGGAGGAGGACGTTGGCCGCGTGGATCAGGAGGTTCATCAGATGATGGCCCCAGGGCTTGAGGCCGAAGATCCGCACATCGATCTTGTGAGAGATCAGGGTCAGGGGGGTCCAATTGTCGTATTGGACCGTGGTGAAGGCCCGGCCCACGGCCGACAGGCTGAGGCCGTCGCGAGCATGGCTTCCGTCCGCCACATAGAGATGGTCGTCCATGTCGATGAAGCCGTGGGTCACCACCGGCCAGAAGACCGCCAGCGTCATGGCCGCCAGGAAGAGGCAGACGTCGCGCGTCCGCGGGGCGGGCAGGTCCACGCGGGCGGGGGAGGCGCTCAGCCCGCGCCCTTGCGCTTGGCGCCGGCCGCCGCGGCCCGCTCGATCTTGGTCTTGAGGGTCTCCAGGTCGATGGGCTTGACCATGTAGTCCACGGCCCCGAAGAGCAGGGCGTCGTTGAGCGTGCCGGCGTCCTCCAGGCCGCTGACCACGATGATGGGGATGCCCGCGGTCTTGGGGTCGTCGCGCAGCTCGCGCGTGAGCGTGATGCCGTCGGTCTCCGGCATCATGATGTCCATGAGGATGACGTCCGGCCGGTGCTTGGCGAGGTGCTCGCGGGCGCGCTTGGCGTCCGGGGCGCAGACCACCTGGAAGCCCAGGGCGGCCAGGCCCTGCTCGTAGTAGTCGCAGACCGAGGCGTCGTCGTCGACGGCCAGGACCTTCGTCTTTTCGTTGCTCATGTTCTCCCTGTCGGACCGCCCGTCTTGCACCAGGCGTCGAGGCTCAGACGGCCTGCGCCGCGGCGCAAGGCCTGTACCGCGCAGACGGCGTAGAGCCCGTTCATGGCCAGTTCCTGATGCGGCGTGGGGGTGAAGCCGAAGCCGAAGCAGCCGCAATTGGGCAGGCGGATGCCTTTGAGGATGGTGTAGAGGATGGCGGTCGCGAAGGAGGCGACCATGCCGCCGATGGCCGCGGCCGAGAGCCGGGTCAGGAAGCCGAAGAGCAGGGCGTAGCCGAAGACGACCTCCAGCCAGGGCAGGAAGGCGGACATGACCAGGATGAGGTCGCGCGAGCTCACCAGGCCGTAGCTCTCGATGACCAGGGCGAACTCCTCGGCCGGCGCCGCGGCCTTGAGCGTGCCGGAGGCGACGAAGACGAGGCCGAGCAGGACCCGGGCCGTCAAGCCCAGCCAGGAGTCCACGCGCTGGTTCAATGTTTCTTGAGTATCTTGTCTATCCATGGTACGCCGCCTTCCGAGAGCTGCCGCGCTCCGACCAGGCGCCTGCCGTTGATGAAGAAAGTGGGCGTGGAGAGGACCCAGCGCTGGTCCGCCTCCTGGCGGTCCTTCTCCACGAGCGCGGCGGCCGCCGGGTCCTGGAGGCAGGCCGAGAACGCCGCCGGGTCCAGGCCGAGCTTCTTGGCGTAGGAGACGAAGGCCTTGCGGGCCGCTTCCTGGTCCGGCGGCGGGGCCTCGGCCTGGCCGGGGGGCGGGACCGGCGACCAGTCGAGCTGCTTTTCGTAGGCTAGGTCGTGGAACTCCCAGAACCTGCCCTGCCGGCCGGCGCATTCGGCCGCGACGGCGGCGGGCACCGCCAGCTTGTGCTGGTTGAGGGGGACGTGCTTGAAGATGAGCCGGACATCCCGGCCGTAGAGCTTGAGCAGGTCCTTGACCGGCCCGACGGCGAAGCGGCAGGCCGGGCACTGCAGGTCCGAGAATTCGACGATGACCACGGGAGCCCCGGCCTCTCCCTTCTGCCGGTAGGAGGGCGCCTCCGGCGCGTAGGGCTTGATGCTGCCGCGCAGGGCCTTGACGGAAACGACCGAGGCCAGCAGCACGGCCGAGGCGGCCCAGAGGCGGCGGGCCAGCGGGGATCGCGGGAGCATGGTTTCGCTGTTTAACTAATCAACGGCAGGGGATTTTAGCAAATAAAGGCGGGGTCAGAAGAAGGCCAGGAACCTGTCCTCGTATTCCTCGAACAGGCCGTACTCGCGCAGCTTCCTCCCCAGGACCTCGACCGCGGCGCGGTCCGCGCGCGCGGCGGCGAAGAGGCCTTCGATCTCGCGGCGGCGCCGGTCCGCTTCCTTCCCGGAGGGAGCAAAGAGGCCGCGGCGCTCCAGGTCGCGCACCTGGTCGGGGAACGAACGGGCCGCGTGGTCCAGGGTGAACTTCATGAGGGCCAAGCCCCAGGCCGGGTCTGGGCAGCCGATGACCGCCTCGTCGCGGATGTCCCGGCCCTCCAGGTCCTTCATGATGCGCTCGGCCACGGCCGGGGGGTTGCCGGACACCACGCGGGTCTTGAGGTCCTGGTTCTTGAAGTTGTATTCCAGGGCGCGCAGGAGGTCCCGATACTGGGGCGTGAGCCACTTCGCGAACTCCCCGGCCTGGCGTCCGAATCCCTTGAAGCGTTCGGCGAAGGCTTCGGCCGTGATGATCCTGGGCTTCTCGGAGAGCACCGTGCCCCGGCGCAGGCGCGTGCGGCCCTCGAGGTCCTCGACCGGGGAGACCAGATGATAGGTCAGGCGCGTGGCGCCGAAGGTCGCCAGGGCGTGGGCCGGGGCGCGCAGGACCCGTATCCCCCCGATGAGCCTGCGGAATGTCTCTGCGTCCATCGGCCTTAGTATAACAATATTCGTATAATCGTCCCCTATGATCCCCGACTGGACCGAGGAGTTCCCCGGAGCGGTCACCGTGACCGACGAGAAAGGCGTGATCCTGTCCATGAACCGCGCCGCCTGCGAGACTTTCCGACAAGACGGAGGCCGCGGCTTGGTCGGGAAGAACGTGCTGGACTGCCATCCGGAGCCGTCGCGCTCCATGCTGGCGGGCATGCTCAAGAGCCCCCGCCCCAACACCTACACCATCGAGAAAAAGGGCGTCAAGAAGCTCATCCACCAAGCGCCCTGGTACCACAAGTCCCGCTTCGCGGGACTTGTGGAGCTCTCCATCGTCCTGCCCGCGGATATGGCGCACCACGTGCGCAAGGAGAAGCAGCCATGAGCACCGCCGCCGGAATCACCCGGGCCGAGGCCTGGACCCTTCTGCAGGAGCACGTGAAGAACCCGAACCTGCTCAAGCATTGCCTGGCCTCCGAGGCCGTGATGCGCGCCGCGGCCCGGCGCCTGGGGGCGGACGAGGAGGTCTGGAGCCTGGCGGGCCTGCTGCACGACCTGGACGTGGAACTCACCAACGGGGACCTCAAGGTCCACGGCCTCAAGACGGTGGAGATGCTCACGGCGCGGGGCGTGGCGCCGGAGATCGTGGAAGCGATCAAGATGCACAACGAGGGCGCCCACGGCCTCAAGCGCAGCACGGTCTTCCACAAGGCCCTGGCCGCCTGCGAGACCATCACAGGCCTGGTCACGGCCACGACCTTGGTCTATCCGGACAAGAAGCTCGCCAGCGTCAAGCCTTCCTCCGTGGTCAAGCGCATGAAGGAGAAGCTCTTCGCCGCGTCGGTGGACCGGGAGACCATCCGGGAGTGCGAGCAGATCGGCATCCCCCTGCCCGAGTTCGCGGAACTGGCGGTGGGCGCCATGCGCGCCGTCGCGGGGGAACTGGGGCTCTAGGTCAGTTGAGGATGGGACCGGCGGCCTGGAGCATTATGTCCGCCCTGCTGTCGGCCCGATAGACGGCCGGACGCTCCAGCGAGGTCGCCACCTTCGAGCCCAGGCCCATCGTCTCGTCCAGGGCCTGCAGCTCCAGTCCGTTGAAGGCGAGAAGGGCGCATGCCGCGCAGAAGATAGCCACCGCGATCAGCGCCCAGGTCGACTTGTCTTTCCGGTCCATGTCAGCGTCCTCGCTGACATCATAGCATGCGCGCGGCAACGCCCGTGTTTCGGGAGGATAAAATGTCGGTAAGGGATCCCTAAAGGGCCGGTAAAAGCCGGGCGCGGCCTAGGCGCTGGTCTTGCCGCCGTGCCGGTGCTCGTCGCCGTCGCGGTAGCCCAGGCGGACGGCCATCTCGCGGATGGCCTTGGCGTCGCCCTTGGTGGCCTGCAGCTCCGCGAGGTGGTTGAGGTACTGCAGCCCGATGGCGCCCAGCCGGGAGGGGTTCTCCTTCTGGGTGGTCATGAAGGCGGTGCGCAGGTAGCAGATGCGCTCGTCGTAGGGGTCGGCCACCTTGAGCCACTGGTACTGGGCCTGGAAGGCCAGGACCTCTCCGTCGAGCACGTCCTTGCCGTTGAGCTTGCCGTCCTGGTGGTCGCGGGCGTGCGCGGCCTCGTGGATGAGGGTGGCGTAGATGATGGCGTCGCCGATCTGGGTGGTCAGGAAGGACAGAGCCTGGTTCATCCTGATGGTGCCGAGCTGGGCGACGTTGATGAGGTAGTTGTAGACGCCCATCTCGTCGTCGGAGAGCTTGCGCTCCTGGTCGAAGTCCGCGCGGCCGTCCTTCTGCATGCGGCGCGCGTAGTCCATGGCCTTGGCCATGGGCGCCGGGACATCCTTGTCGTAGTAGGCCAGGCGCTTGTCCGCGCTCTCCACGCGGCGCGCCGCGTCGGCCGGCGCGGCCGGCGGGGTGGGCTCGCGGTCCCAGCCGCGCAGGTTGGCGTGGACCACGATCCGGGCGCTCGGCATGCGGCCGAAGAGGTCGTGGGCCATGCGCACCACCTCGGCGTCCGTGCGGCCGTAGTCGCCGACCGCGTCCTTGAGATGGGAGACCTCCTCGCGGATCTCGTCGGTGTTCCCGTCGTCGACGACGACGGCGGCGGCCTGGAGGGCGGGAGCAGCCGCCAGGAGCGCCATCCAGAGCATCGCGAGGGCCTTCATATCGATACTATAGAGAATAAACAGGGAGGAGGCCTGTGACTCCAGACCCAGACGGGGATAGGCCTAAAGGCCTAGACCTCGGGGAACCGTTCCATCTCCTCGGCGATGACGGTCAGGATGTCGAGGAGGTCCTCCGCGGGGTCCGGGTACTTGACCGCGGGCACGACCCACTGGACCATGGCGCCCTGGCCCAGGATGTCAACGTGGGACTGGGCCATGAGGCGCTGGCGCAGGACGGGGTCGAAGAGCTGCAGGCCGGCGTTCTTGTCGCTGCAGCGGGCCAGGAGGCGCTCCTCGAAGGCGAGGTCGCCGGCGGCCACGGGGTCCGGGACCACCATGCCGGCCCGCGCCGCGACCTCTTCCTTGGGCCCGACCTCGACGCGCAGGCGGGAGGGCCGGGCGAGTATGGTGGCCACGCGGACCCCGCTCTTGTGCGCGTCGATGGTGACCTGCCGGCCGTTGCGGGTGCCGTAGATGCGGGGCGGGCTCGGGGTGTAGTCGAGCTTGAGGATGGGGGCCAGGACCGGCCACTGCAGGCTGGGCGTGCTCAGCTTGTGCTCCCGCCAGTAATAGATGCCCATAGGGATGGCGACCAGGACCACGGCGAGCAGGACGAAGAGCATGTGAGCTGACCTCCTGGAAACGGCCTTATGATAGCACAGCAGGCCGCAAAATGGCTAGGCCGGGCGGAGGCGGGCAGGGAACGACCGTCTCCCTGCCGTCCCGGGGATGCCGGAAGCGCAACTCCGCGGCGTGCAGGAGATAGCCCGGGTCCCCGGGGCCGGCGCGCGTGCCCGGGATGAGCCCGCCGCCGGGGGCGTAGAGGGGGTCTCCGGCCAGAGGATGACCGGCGGCGGCCAGATGGATGCGGATCTGGTGCGGCCGGCCGGTGGCGATGCGCACGTCGCAGAGGAAGGCTCCGGCCCGCCGCTCGACCACGGTGACGCGGCTGTGCGCGGGCTTGCCCGCGGCAGACGCCGCGTGCACCGTCTTCAGCGTGGGATGGGGGACCGGCCCGATCGGGGCGGCGACCTCGAACTCGTCTTGCCCGGGGGCTCCGACGGCCAGGGCGCGGTAGAGCTTGCCCACCTCGCGCTCCTCCCATTGGCGGGTCAGGGAGGAGCGGGCCTGCCGCGTGCGCGCGAAGAGCACGACCCCGGAGGTCCAGCGGCCCAGGCGGTGCAGGGGGGAGGCTCCGGGGAAGCGGCGGCGCACCAGGCTCAGGAGCGTGTTCCGCAGATAGCCGGCTCCGGGCAGGACAGGCAGGCCCGCGGGCTTGGCCGCGGCCAGGAGGTCTTCGTCCTCGTAGAGGGTCGCGAAGGAGGTCGGGGCCTCGGGCTCGACCCAGGGCGGCCGCTGCCAGGTCAGGACCTGTCCCGGACTCAGCGGGCTGACGATGTCCGCCTTCCGGCCGTCCAGCAGGACGAGGCCGGACACGATGCGTTCCCGCCACTGGGCCGCGGTGGAATGGGGATAGCGGCCGCGGAGGTAGCCCAGGAGGTCCTTCCCGGCGGACTCGGGCCCGAGGCGCTCGCGATACTCGAAGCCTTCGTTGGTCACAGCCGGCTGAAGCGGTCCGTGGCCTTGATGAGCTCGCTGCGGATGCCGGGCTCGGTCATGGAGTGTCCGGCGTCGGTCACCACGATGAACTGGGCCTGCGGCCAGGCGCGGTGCAGCTCCCAGGCCGAGACTATCGGGCAGCACATGTCGTAGCGGCCCTGCACGATGACGGCCGGGATGCGTCGGATCTTCCGGACGTCGTCGAGGAGCTGGCTCTGCCGGCGTAGGAAGCCTTTGTTGACGAAGTAGTGGCACTCGATGCGCGCGAAGGCCTCGGCGAAGCGGTCCTGGCCGAAGCGCTTCATGAGGCTGAGGTCCTGGTGGAGCTTGCTGGTGGCTCCCTCCCAGATGGCCCAGGCCTTGGCCGCGGCCAGGCGGGTCCGGCGGTCCGGGCTGGTCAGCCGTCGGTGATAGGCTTTGACGAGGTCCTTGCGTTCCTTGGGCGGGATGGGCTTGAGGTAGTGCTCCCAGGCGTCGGGGAATACGAAGTTGGCTCCCTCCTGGTAGAACCAGCGCAGCTCCTTGTCCCGGAGCAGGAAGATGCCGCGCAGGATGAGCCCTTTGCAGCGCTTGGGATGGGTCTGGGCATAGGCGAGGCTGAGCGTGCTGCCCCAACTGCCGCCGAAGACCACCCAGCGCGCGATGCCCAGGTGCTCGCGGATGCGCTCGATGTCGGCCACGAGGTCCCAGGTGGTGTTCTCGCGCAGCTCGGCGTGGGGCTTGCTCTTGCCGCAGCCGCGCTGGTCGAAGAGCACGATGCGCCACTTCTTGGGGTCGAAGTAGCGGGGGTAGCTGGGCTGGATGCCGCCGCCCGGGCCGCCGTGCAGGAAGACCACGGGCTTGCCCTTGGGATTTCCGCACTCCTCGTAGTGGATGGCGTGGAGCCGGGAGACCTTGAGGCAGCCTTCGTCGTAGGGCTTGATCTCGGGGTAGAGTCCTTTGAGCTTGGCCATGGGAAATCATATTACCATACGGGAGGCGCGCGGCGAACGCCGTTTCTGGAGCGGATGCCGCCTCCGGGCCGGAGCTTCCGGCCCTGCCGCTCGTCCCGTCCTCCTGGTATCGTATGGCCATGAGAACCGCATGCCTCCGGGCCGCCCTCGCCGTGCTGTGCCTGACCGCCCCAGCCAGCGGCGCCGACTATTGCCGGCCGTGGCTGGTGGAGAGTTCCCTGGACTGGGGAAGCGTGTCCGTGTCCCTGACCTTGGGCAACGCCTGCTCTCCTCAGAACGAGGGCTCCTACTTCATGGAGTACCGCACGCGCGGCGCCGGGGGCCGGCAGGACTTCGCCTTCAAGAGCTCGGACTATCCGGAGCAGCAGGCGGCGCTCGATTCCGCCTTGAAGAGCATGGCCCTGCTGGGCGCTACGGACAAGGACATAGACACCCTGGATCAGGCCGTGATGCCGCTGGCGGCCGCGGACCGGATCGGCGAGGCCTCCGCGAGGTGGCGCGATTATCTCCTGATCCGGGTCCCGGCCGCCCGCTAGATCTGGTTGAAGAGGTAGCGGCGCACGATCCGGGTCAGTGGCGAGTCCGGGACCTTGAGCTCGGATGGGTCCTTGACGGCCTGGGCCTTGTCCGTGTCGGCGCCAAAGGCCCTGTCGAGCTCCGAGGCGAAGCGGGCGTCGGGAGCCAGGAGCACGATCTCCTTCTCGTAGCGCACGCTGCGGGGGTGCAGGTTGAACGAGCCCAGGATCGCGAAGAGCCCGTCGACGGTCATGAACTTGCTGTGCAAAGTGTCGCCCTTCTTGAGGGAGACCCGGGCCCCGGCCTTGATGAGTTCCGGCAGGCTGGCGAGGATGGGGGCCGTGACGATCGGCTCGTCGATGCTTTGGGCCGAGTTGGTCAGGATGTTGACCTGCACCCCGCGCGCCAGCGCCTCGAGCAGGGCCTGGCGCAGGGCCGGGACCGTGACGAAGTAGGCGTTCTCGATGTTGATGACCCGGCTGGCCCCGGCGATGGCCTTGAGGTAGGCCAGCAGGATCGCCGCCTCGCCGGAGGGCTCGCCGCCGAGGAAGGCCAGTCGCGCGGTCCCGGTCCCCTTCGTCGCGGCCGCTTCGGCCATGGCCCCGTAGGGGAGCCCCTGCTCCTTGATCTGCGCGTTCCAGAGGGAACTCATGTAGCGGGCCGTGGCGTCCACCGCGGGGCCCATATAGAACATGTCGGTGTCGCGCCACTTGGGGCCCGGGCCCATGTGGGAGTACTCGTCGCCGAAATTCATCCCCCCGGCGACCGCGAACTTCCCGTCGACCAGGAGGGCCTTGGCGTGCAGACCGTCGTAGCGGCGCGCGGCCTCCTGGTACAGGATGACCTCGATGCCGGCCGCTTCCATGCGCGCCAGGACCCCGGCGCCGTGGGACCGCGCCGTCTTGGCGTCGACCATGACCTTGACGTCGAGCCCCTCCGCCTTCTTGGCGATGAGCAGGTCGGCGGCCGCGTTGCCGGTCGTGTCGTCGTAGAACGCCCAGCTCAGGATGTGGATGCTTTTCTTCGCCTTGCGCATGAGGGCCAAGCGCACCCGGAAGGAGGCGGGCCCGTCGACCAGCGGCTTGGCGCGGTTGCCGTCGGAGAACTCGGCCCCGGTCAGCGCGGAAAGCTCTTGGAGGAAGCCGGGCTCGGAGAAGAGGGAGGGCGCCTCCGGGCCGCGGGGGGCGTAGGCCGAGGCGTGGATGAGGTCCATGTGGCGCTTGCCCATGGCGTCCCAGGGCTCGAAGGGCTTGGCTCCGGGGACCTCGCCCGCGCCTTCGAGCTCGGCTCCCATCATGAAGGCGAGCTGAGCGGCGTACTCGACGCGCTTGGCCTCGGACATGGGAGGCAGGTGCTTCTGGACCCGGGGGTCCGCCACCAGGGCCTGGAGCACCGGCTCGAGCTGCCCGGCCGCATGGGCCCGGGCCAGCACGTCGATGAGCTGGTCCTCGGCCTGGGCCGGGTCTCCGCCGCTCTTGACGAGCACGGCCAGCAGCTCCTTGACGAAGGCGTCCACCGCGGGGTCTGCGGGGGGGGCGAAGGAGCGGGCGGGGAGCGAGACTCCCAGCGCCCGCAGCAGGAAGGCCCAGACGTCGGCGATCTCCTGGGCCATCATGGCCAGGGGCTTGCCCGCGCCGTGGCCCGCGTTGCGCTCGATGCGCGTGATGATGGGAGCGGCCCCGGCCTGGGCCGCTTGCAGGGCGGCGGTGAACTTGTGGCTGTGGGCCGGCACCACGCGGTCGTCGTGGTCTCCGGTCATGACCATGGTGGCCGGGTACTTCGTGTCGGGCTTGACGTTGTGCAGGGGCGAGTACTTGATGAGGTTCTCGAACCCTTCCCTGGTCTCGCTGCTGCCGTAGTCGCTCTTCCAGCCGGCGCCCACGGTGAAGCGGTGGAAGCGCAGCATGTCGAGCACCCCGACCTCGGGCACGGCCGCGCCGAAGAGGTCCGGGCGCTGGGTCAGCGCGGCGCCCACCAGCAGTCCGCCGTTGGAGCCGCCGCCGATGGCGAGCTTGGGAGTCGAGGTGTACTTCTCCCGGATGAGGTATTCCGCGGCCGCGATGAAGTCGTCGAACACGTTCTGCTTGTTGCCCAGGCGTCCGGCGTCGTGCCATTCCTGGCCGTACTCGCCGCCTCCGCGCAGGTTGGCCACGGCCAGGATCCCGCCGCGCTCCAGCCACGCGGCGTTGGCGCCGCTGTAGTGCGGGTTGAGCGAGACGTTGAAGCCGCCGTAGCCGTAGAGATAGGTGGGGTTGCTGCCGTCGAGCTTGATCCCCTTCTTGTGGACGATGAACATGGGGATCCTGGTGCCGTCCTTCGACGGGTAGAAGACCTGCTCGACTTCGAAGCGCGACGGGTCGATGGGGACCTTGGGCCGGCGGTAGGCCTTGAGCTTGCCCGTGTCCAGGTTCAGGCGGAAGTTGGTGCGCGGGTGATTGTAGGAGGAGAAGCTGACGAAGCCGCGCCGCTTCTCGTTGCGGGAAGCGGGGGAGAAGCCGCTCACCGAGCCTATGCCGGGAAGCTTGACCTCGTACTGGAAGCCGCCGCGCGGGCCGTAGACCCGCAGCACCTGGTGGGCGTCGACGCCCCAGACCGCGATGAAGCGCTTGCCGACCTGGGAGACGCCTTCCAGCACGTCGCGGCCCCGGCCTTCCGGTATCAAGGTCTTCCAAAGCTTCGGCCGGCGCAGGTCCACGGCGATGAGCCTGCCGCGGGGGGCGTCCTTGGTGGTCTGGACGAAGAACCGGCTGCCCTCGCTGCCGACGATGGAGTAGCGGGCGTCGAAGTCCTCGAAGAGGGGCTCGAAACCGGCGCCGGGCTTGCGGAGGTCCTTGACCCAGATGCGGTTCCTGGGTTCGGTGCCGTCGTGCTGGTAGAGGAGGAGGAAGCGGCCGTCTTCCGTCTGGCCCGCGCCGAAGCTCCATGAGGGATGGGCGGGGTCCGCATGGATCAGGACGTCCTCATCCTGCCTGGTCCCGAGCCTGTGGAAGTAGACCGCCGAGTTCTCATTGGCGCCCTTGAGCTCGTCGCCGGGCTCGGGCTCGGGATAGCGCGAGTAGTAGAAGCCCTTGCCGTCCTTGCTCCAGGAGGCGCCGGTGAACTTGGTCCACTCGATGCGGTCGGGCAGGTCCTGGCCGGTCTCCACGTCGCGCACTTTCCAGACCACCCAGTCCGAGCCCGCCTGCGACACGGCATAGGCCATGTGCCGGCCGTCCCGGGAGAAGGACGTGCCCGAGAGCGCGGCCGTGCCGTCGCTGGAGAGGGTGTTGGGGTCGAGCAGGACCTGGCGCTCGCCGTAGAGTCGCTCGGCCTTGTAGAGCACGCCCTGGTCCTGCAGGCCGCTGTTGTGCTCGTAGATCCAGTTCCTGCCGATCTTCACCGGCATCTCGAACTTCTCGTAGTTCCAGAGCTGCTTGAGCCGATCCGCGATCTCCCGGCGCTCGGGGATGCCCGCGAGCACTCCCTCGGTGAGCTGGTTCTGCGCCTCGACCCAGGCCTTGGTCTCGGCAGAGTTGTCGTCCTCGAGCCAGCGGTAGGGGTCCTTGATCTGCGTGCCGAAGTAGTCGTCGACCACGCTCTCGTCGCGGCGCGTCGCGGGGTACTTGAGGCCGTCGAAGACGGCGCCGAGGCGCCGGGCGTCCGGACCTTCGGCTCCTCCGGGCTGGGAGACCGGCTCCGCCACCGCCTGCAGGGCGGCCGCGGCCGGCTGGCTCCCGGCGGCTTCGGCCGGGCCGGCCGGGGAGTCCGCGGCTTGGGGGGAAAGGACTTTGAGGACGGCGCCGAAGAGGCGCTGGGGCAGGGAAGGCGCGGAGGCGGCGACGGGCGCGACGGCGGAGACGGCTTGGGACCGGACCTGCGGCACGGCCGCGGCCGGCGCCAAGGCGGGGAGCCAGGAGCCGGCAGGGACGAGGGCGGCCGGGGCGAGGCTGCCGGCGGGGGTCGGGAGCCGCGGGACGGGCGCCGCGGCCGGGCCGGACTTCCCGGCGTTGACGGAGGCGGTGCGCGTTATGGCGAGAGCCGCTCCGGGAAGGAGCAGGGCCAGGGCAGCCGAAAGGAATAGTCTCGCTGAATGACGGCCGGGCTTCATCGGCATGGGCGACATCATATCAACAGGCGCGCGCGCGGGCATGAGTCCTTCGGGGAAAATCCGGACGGGAATGGGACCCACGCTCGGTGGGCCCATGGGGTCGTCACTCCCCGGCAAGCCCTGAGCTGTTGTAGAATAGAGAGAGAGCCGTCAGGAGGGAAGGTATGAGCCGATATGCGCCGCTGTGCTTCGTTCTGGTCTCGTTTCTTTTGGCCGCCATCTCGCGCGCGGGCGAGGTGAGCGAGTCCGCCGCCGTCGAACCCGCCAAGGAATCCGCTCCGGCGGCCGTGGCGCCCGCGCCGGCGGTCCCGGCTCCGGCCGCCGAGGCTCCCGCCGCGGCGCCGGCCGCGTCCGAGGCCAAGCCGGAGGCGAAGCCCGAGGCCAAGCCTGTCGAGAAGCCCGCCCCTGTCCCCGAAGTCAAGGCTCCCGCGGAAAGACCTCTGCAGATCAGCGCGGCCAAGCTCCAGCCGGTGAGCGACGCCTATCAGAAGGCGCACGACGACTTCGCGGCTTGGCTGAGATCCGCTTCGGACAAGCTCTCGGCCGTGGAGCAGAAGGTCGCGGACTTCAAGTCCCGGATCACGGAGAACGAGGCCAAGGTCACCAAGCTCAAGGTGGACGCGGCGCCCAAGGCCCAGATCCGCGCCCTGGAGGACCAGACCAAGGGCCTGTGGGACCAGCTCAAGGCCGAGCAGGAGCGCCAGGCGCGCATGTCGCGGGCCCTGGGCCGGGCCGCCGAGGAGAAGGTCAAGGCGATCAACCAGTCCGTGTCCGACGCGGCCGAGAAGTCGTCGGCGCAGCTGCGCTGAAGCCCGGGGTCTCCGGCGCGGTCCGCCGCGAGACGGCCGCGGTCTTCGGGCGGCTCGACTACGCGGCCCTGGCCGGCATCTACTGCGACGAGGGCGGCCGGGCCTTCTGGCGGGCCATGCGCGGGCCCTGCCAGCGGCTTGGTCTTAGGATCGCGTCAGCCTTGCGCGTCCGCCTGCGCCGCGGCGGGCGCAGCCTCTACGCGGGCGCGGGTGTGGCGGAGCTCCCGGTCCTGCTGATGGAGCGCCTGGACCTCGGCCGCGAGGTGCTCGCCTGCAATCTGCGGCGCAAAGAGGTGGGCTTGCTGCGCGAGGCCTGCGGGGCCCTGGCCGACGGCTTGCGCGCATCGGATGCCGCTCGGGCTCCAGGGTGCTTCGACCATCTCTGGCTGGTCAGCGTGCTCGACGCCCCGGAGGAGTTCCCGGAGCTTTCCAGCCTGTCCTATGGGCGCGCCGACCCCTCGCGGTTCCGGCCGGAGGCCTTCGCGGCGGAGCGCCGGGTCGTGCGGCGTTTGGCCGAGCGCTGCCTGCGCAAGCTCTCCCTGCCGGCTCTGGTGACGACCTCGGTGGAAGAAGCGGTGTGGGTCGAGGAGTGGTGCGGCCGCCGGGGCGTGGCCTGCCGCGTGGAGAAGAAGGTCTATCCGAGCGCGGTCGTGGGCGACCCGGTCTGCTTCATCCGCCTTGGGAAGTCGTCTCGCTAGGCGGGGCGCAGCTTGACTTCCAGCCTGCAATGCAGGGCTTGCGCGATCTTCTCTAGGGTCCGCAGGGTGACGTTCTGGGAGCCTTGTTCGATGCGCGAGATGTTGGACTGCTTGGTGCGGAGCTTGCGCGCGAGTTGAGCCTGGGTCAGGCCGGCGTGCTCCCGTGCATCGGCCAGGGCGACGGCGAGGCGGACTTCCGCGTCCACTTCCGCGAAGGCCTTGGCGAAGACGGGGTCCTTGAGGCGTTCCTTGAGCTGATCCCGAAAGCGTATCCCTTTTCGATTCATGGCTGATCCCTCCTGAGCCAGTCGTCCATATATTTTTCGGCTCTGGATATCTCTTCGACAGGCGTCTGTTGAGTCTTCTTCAGGAAGCCGTGGGTCATGACGATGGTCCTGCCGGAGAAGAAGTATAAGAAGCGGTAGCCGTGATGCTGGATATCGACGACGAGCTCCCGGATCTTGCCGCGGAGCGCATCGGCGTATGGGCGCGGCAGGCTCGGGCCCCGCTCTTCGAGCAGATGCAAGAACTTCTGTGCTTTCGCCTCGTGCTTGGCAGGCATGGCGGAGAGAATCTCCTGGACCGGACAGCGGCCGGATAGGGATTCATAGAATCTGAGCTCGTAACCCGATCCCGAACCGGCATCCAAAGGATATATCATAAATGATATGTTGGCAAGGCCTTTGAAGGCCCGGCCGTCAGTCCTGGATCTCGTCGGCCGGCACCCAGTCGATGACGGTTCCGCCGCCGTCTTCGTAGTACGGGCTGACGAGGCAGTTGAACCCGTCCTCCCGGGTCACACGGAACTGATGGACGCGGAATCTCCGTTCGGAGTGGAGGTCGTAGTACTCTGCGTCTAGGGAGGGGGTCGGGCGGAAAGGATAGACCTGTTCCAGGACCTGCCGCTTCATCGCCGGAGGAATGATATATTCCTCGATGATGATGCCGTTGATCCGCAACGGGATGGTGGGGAATGGGAGTCGGGGGTATGTGCGCGGTCTCATGGGTCCTCCTGGCGCGATGGGCGCCTACCCATTCATACGAGCGAGGGGCGAAAAAGTTCCCCGCAGCTTCCGGGCCTAGTGCCAATGCCGGTTAGTTAAGGGCATGCTCCGTCTTGCGGCCGTAGTTGCTCATCTTGATCTTCACGAGCCGCGGGTAAGATCGTTCTGAGCGTCGTTCAGGCAGGACGAGTTCCTCCAACTCCAACCGCATCCGCTGCACG
>JACRDS010000033.1 GCA_016212825.1 Elusimicrobiota bacterium
GCCATGAAGACCGCGCCCGCCTCGTGCTTGGTCAGGACGGGCTTGATGGTCCGGCGGTCGTGCAGCGCCTCATAGAGGGGGATGATGGGGCCGCCCGGGATGCCGAAGATGTACTCGACCCCCTCCTGCTCAAGGTACTGCACCAGGAGCCGGATGGCGGGGACCGTCCGCTCCATGAGCTCCATCCGCGCGCCCTCTCTGGCAGCCGCCGTCAAGCCTCGCGCGAAGGCTCGGCCGCCGGCTTCAGCTCGACGCGCAGCAGCTCCGCGGACTTGGCGAGCAGCTCCTCCAGGTCCAGCGGCTTGCGGTAGAAGGCGTCCACCCGGTACCTGGCGAGTTCCTTCTCGGCCATGGGGAACCTCTTGCCGCTGATGCCGATGATCTTGACCTCGCGGGTCTGCGGCCGGGTCTTCAGGATCTTGCACACCTGGCAGCCGTCCATCTTGGGCAGGACGATGTCGAGTATCACCAGGTCCGGCACGGCATGGCCGATGCGGATGAGGGCTTCGACTCCCGTATGGAAGACCTCGGTCTGGAAGGCCTGCGGCTGCTTCCGGAAAGCCCGGTCGATGAGCCGGGCCAGCTCGACGTCGTCGTCCACGATGAAGACCTTCCTGCGCTCGTCGGCCCCGAGCTCCTTGGGGACGGCGATGCCGCAATGCTGGAGGAACCGGATGAGGTCCTCGCGCATGACCCGGTGATGCCCGCCGGGGGTGACGTAGGCCTTGAGCTTGCCGGCGTCGATCCAGTGGATCACGCTGGAAGGATACACGTCGCAGAACTTAGCTATCTCGTAGGTGGTGTAGGTCTTGTCGGCCATTTATATGTTTCCTATGTTTACTATGTTATAGAAATATACTATGTTATATCCGCCATGTCAACGAGTCCGGCGACCCCATGTTCTCCTTATTGAAGGGCCTGCGCCGCGCGCCGGACGCCCCGGAGGCGCCGCCGGATCGCCGGAGCATCCTGGTCGTCGAGGATGAGGAGGTCATGCAGCGGTTCTACTCCTGCTTCTTCGAGAAGCTGCACGCGGAGGAGTTCTCCTGGCGCCTGGCCAAGGACGGCGCCGAGGCGCTCCAGGCCCTGGCCGGCGAGCCTCCGGACCTGGTGCTGCTGGATTGGATGCTGCCCGCGGTGCCCGGCCCGGCGGTGCTCAAGGCCATCCGGGCCCATCCCAGGACCCGCGGGGCCGGCGTGCTCGTGGTCACGGCCAAATCCGCGCCCAACGACACGGCCCTGGCCCTGGAAGCGGGCGCGGACGACTATCTCTGCAAACCCTTCGACGAGAGGGTCCTCCTGGCCCGCCTGCGCAGCCTGGCGCGGCGCCAGCAGGCCCTGCGGGCCGTGGAGGCGCAGCTGCGCCAGTCGCAGAAGCTGGAGACCATCGGCCTGCTGGCCGGGGGCGTGGCCCACGACTTCAACAACATGCTGACCGCCATCAAGGGCTTCGCCGATTTCCTGGTCCGGAGCCTGGAACCCGGCACGGCCCAGAGAGACGACGCCGAGGAGATACTCAAGGCCGCCGACCAAGCCGCCTCGCTGACGCGCCAGCTCCTGGCCTTCGGCCACAAGCAGCCCCAAGGACCCGTCGTCTGCGATCTGAACCAGACGGTGCAGGACATGGCCAAGATGCTGCGCCGCCTGCTCGGCGAGGACATCAGCCTGACCACCACCCTCGACCCCGCTTTGGGCCTGCTGCGGGCGGCCCCCGGCCAACTGGTGCAGGTCATCGCCAACCTCGCGGTCAACGCGCGGGACGCCATGCCCCAGGGCGGACGGCTGGCCATCGCCACGGCCGAGGCCGCGCTGCCGCCGGAGTTCTTCCAGGCCCATCCGGACCTCAGGCCCGGCCCGTACGTCCTGTTGAGCGTCAGCGACAGCGGCCAAGGCATGGACGCCGGCGTCCTGCCGCGCATCTTCGAGCCTTTCTTCACCACCCAGGACCGGGGCCGCGGGACGGGCCTGGGGCTCTCCTTGGTCCGGGACATCGTCAGGCAGCACGGCGGGGAGATACTCGTGCACAGCGAGCCGGGCGCGGGCAGCCGCTTCGAGGTCTACCTGCCCCGGGCGGAGCAGGCCGAGCGGCCGGCCGCGGCGCCGTCCGCGGGGCGGCCGTCCCCGGGCACGGAGACGGTGCTGCTGGTGGAGGACGACGAGATGGTGCGCCGTCTGGCCTGCCGCATGCTGCAGGCCGGCGGCTACCGGGTCCTGGCGGCGCGCGACGCGGACGAGGCCGTGCGGCGGCTCCAAGAAGCCGGGGAGACCGCGCACCTGCTGCTGGCCGACGTGGTGCTGCCCGGCCTGGACGGGCGCGAGCTGGCGCGGCGCCTCCTCGCCCGGCTGCCCGGCCTCAAGGTGCTCTTCATATCCGGCTACAACGACGACACTTTGCTCCGGCACGGGGTCCGGGGCTCCGACGCCGCATTGCTGCTCAAGCCCTTCACCCAGGAGACCCTGACCGCGAAGGTCCGCGAGGTGTTGGATTCCCATGGAGCGTCCGATGACCGGGGCACCTCCTGAGCCGGATGACGCGCTGAGCTTGCGCCGCGCCGCCGGCTTCTTCTCCCGGACCGCGGCCTGCGGCGCCGCGCTGACGGGCGGCTTGGCGCTGGCCGGCTGGGCCTGGGACATCCCCGTCCTCAAGAGCGTCCTGCCCGGCCTGGTCGCGATGAAGGCAAACACGGCCCTGGGCCTGATCCTCGCCGGCATGGCGCTGGGACTGCTCGCTCTTGAGGAACCCCGCTCCCAAGCGGCGCGTTGCATCTCCATGACCTGCGCCGCCCTGGCCGCCGCGCTGGGCCTCCTGACTCTGGCTGAGTACGTCTTCGGAGCGCCCCCGGGCATAGACCAGCTGCTCTTCCGCGAGCCCGCCGGAGCCGTCCTCACCACGCGTCCCGGCCGCATGGCGGTGCCGACGGCCGTGGAGTTCCTGCTCCTGGGCGCCGCCATGCTGCTGTTCCAGAGCCCCGCCCTGCGTCGCGCCGCGCGGGTGCTGGCGCTGGCCGCCGCCGCCGTGGCAGGCGGCTCTTTCGCAGGCTACGCCTTCGGGATCGAGTCTTTCTTCGTAGCCGGCCGGTCCACGCCCATCGCCCTCCATACCGCCGCGGCCTTCGCGCTCCTCTCTCTGGGGACGCTTGTGGTCCGCGCCGATGATGAGCTGCTGGCCTGGGCCCGCCGCAACGCCGTGGGCCTGGGCTTCTGGTGCTCTTTCCTGATCCTGGCCCTCGTCAGCGCCGGCGCCTTCTCCAGCATGCGCGGGCTCATAGCGGCCAACCGCTGGGTGGCGCGCACCCATGAACTGCTCGGCTGGAACTCCCAGCTGCTGGCCGCGGTCCAGTCGGCCGAGGCCGGTTCCCGAGGCTTCGTGATCACGGGAGAAGACGGGTTCCTGTCGTCTTATGAGTCGGACATCCGGCTGGCACGCGAGCGCCTCCGGCAGTTGGCCGCGGCGGCGGCGGACCCCGGGCAGCAGCGCAGTCTGGCCGCGCTCGGGCCCTTGGTCGCGGACAAGTCCGCCTTCATGGCTGAGACGATAGCCCTGCGCCGGCGCCGGGGCCGGGCCGCGGCGGAACTGCGCATCGCCCAAGGCCGAGGCAAGCGGCTCATGGACTCCATCCTCGGGGCCGCCGCGGATTTCGAAGCCGAGGAAAGGCGGCTGCTCGCAACGCGGGCCGTGGCGGCGCGCGCGCAGGCCTCACTGACGCTCGCCTTCCTGGGTGGAGGCTCTTTGGCCAGCCTATTGCTTCTAACAGGGGTCTTCCGGACCCTGCGCCAGGAAGTCGCGCAGCGCCGGCTGAAAGAAGAACGGGTCCTCCAGCTCAACGAGCAGCTCGCAAGGCAGAGCCTGCAGCTGGAGGCCGCCAACAAGGAGCTGGAGGCCTTCAGCTACTCGGTCTCCCACGACCTGCGCGCGCCCCTGCGCGCCATGGACGGCTTCAGCCAGGCCGTGCTCACAGACTGCGCGGACCGGCTCGACGCCCAGGGCCGCGACCACCTCGGCCGGGTACGCGCCGCGGCCCAGCGCATGGCCCGGCTCATAGACGACCTGCTCAAGCTCTCGCGCGTGAGCCGGGCCGAACTGCGCCGAGAAGCCGTCAATCTCAGCGCCCTGGCCCGGGACGCGGCGGAGGAGCTCGCCAGGTCCGAGCCGGGGCGCCAAGTCGAGTTCGCCATCGCCCCCGGCCTGCGCGCCGAGGGCGACGCGGCCCTGCTGCGCGTCGTGCTCGACAACCTGCTGGGCAACGCCTGGAAGTTCACGGCCAAGAGGCCGCGGGCCCGCATCGAGTTCGGCGCCGTGGGA
>JACRDS010000031.1 GCA_016212825.1 Elusimicrobiota bacterium
GCCTCCCGAATCCGGTACAATGTACCTGCAGACCATGGACCAGATCGTCATCCGCGGCGCGCGGCAGCACAACCTCAAGAACATCAGCCTGTCTTTGCCCCGCGGCCGGATCATCGTGGTGACCGGGCTCTCGGGCTCGGGCAAGTCGTCGCTGGCCTTCGACACCCTCTACGCCGAGGGGCAGCGCCGCTACGTGGAGAGCCTATCGGCCTACGCCCGGCAGTTCCTGGAGATGATGGACAAGCCGGACGTGGACCTCATCGAGGGGCTCTCGCCGGCCATCTCCATCGAGCAGCGCAACCCCTCGCGCAACCCGCGCTCCACCGTGGCCACGGTCACCGAGATCTACGACTACCTGCGCCTGCTCTACGCGCGCGTGGGCACCCCGCACTGCCCGGAGTGCGGCAAGCGCATCCAGAAGCAGTCCGCGCAATCGATCATGTCCACCGTCATGCGTGAGCATGACGGTGAGGCCGTTATCATCTACTCTCCTTTGGTCCGCGGCCGGACCGGCACGTATGAGGACCTCTTCAAGCGCCTCAAGCGCTCCGGCTTCGTGAGCGTGCGCGTGGACGGCAAGGCCCTGGACCTCGACTCCATCCCCAAGCTCTCCCGCTACCAGAAGCACACCATCGAGCTCTTCGTCGACAAGCTCCGTGTCGTCGGCGATGAGCGCCAGCGGATCGCCGACTCTATTGAGTTGGCACTGAAGGAATCTAAAGGCCTGGTGCGGGTGGAGCCGTCTTCCGCTCCGAAATCCGGCCGGCTCATGAGCGAGCACCACGCCTGCCCGGACTGCGGGGTGAGCCTGCCCGAGCTCGAGCCGCGCCTGTTCTCCTTCAACTCGCCCTACGGAGCCTGCCCGGACTGCGGCGGCCTGGGCCACAAGACCGAGGTGGAGCCGGGCCTGGTCATCGCCGACCCGGGCCTCTCCATCTCCGAAGGGGCGCTGACCGCCTGGTCCGACCCGGTCACCACGCGCACCAACCGGTGGAAGAAGTCCTGGTCCGGCTACTACACTGAGATCCTCGACCAGGTCTGCCGCCAGCAGGGCATCAGCCAGCGCACGCCCTGGAAGCAACTCCCGGACAAGCATCGCCAGATCATCCTCTACGGCGGCGGCACCTACAAGCCGTATTGGGCCAAGAACGAGCAGGAGTTCGAGGGCGTGGTGCGCAACCTGGAGCGCCGCGTGGCCGAGTCCGAGTCCGACTTCGTCAAAGGCGCCATCGCGGACCGCTTCATGCGCCGCAAGAGATGCCCGGGCTGCTCCGGCGCGCGGCTCAAGCCGGAGTCCCTGGCCGTGAAGATCGGCGGCCTGAGCATCTCGGAGTTCACGCGCCTCTCCGTGGCCAAGGCCAAGGATTTCTTCGCGGACCAGGAGTGGGACGAGACCCAGAGGATCGTGGCGCGCCAGGTGCTCAAGGAGATCCGCTCGCGCCTGGAGTTCCTGAGCTCCGTCGGCCTGGAGTACCTGACCTTGGACCGCGCCTCCGAGACCTTGGCCGGCGGCGAGGCCCAGCGCATCCACCTGGCCACGCAGATCGGCTCGGGCCTCACCGGCGTGCTCTATGTCCTCGACGAGCCTTCCATCGGCCTGCACCCCCGGGACAACAGCCGGCTGCTCGCCACTCTCAAGCGTCTCCGGGACCTGGGCAACACCTTGGTGGTGGTGGAGCACGACGAGGAGACCATCCGCAGCGCGGACTGGATCGTGGACCTGGGCCCGGGCGCCGGCATCCACGGCGGCGACGTGGTGGCGCAGGGCGTCCTCGCGGACATCCTCCGCGAGCCCAAGTCGCTCACCGGCGCGTATCTCAGCGGCAAGACCGCGCCCTCCCCGCGCCCCCCCCTGCGTGAGCCCGGCGGCCATCTCGTCGTGAAGGGCGCGCGGCAGTTCAACCTCAAGGACATCGACGTGGACATCCCCCTGGGCCTGCTGGTCTGCGTGACCGGGGTCTCCGGCTCGGGCAAGTCCACCTTGGTGCACGAGGTGCTCTACAAGGCCCTGGCCCGACGGCTCTACGGCGCCAAGGACGAGCCCGGGGCGCACAAGGCGCTCAAGGGCGCCGAGGCGCTCGACAAGGTCATCGTGGTGGACCAGTCTCCCATCGGCCGCACCCCGCGCTCCAACCCGGCCACCTACACCGGGCTCTGGACCCCCATCCGCGAGCTCTACGCCATGCTGCCCCAGTCCAAGGCCCGGGGCTACAAGCCCGGCCGCTTCTCCTTCAACGTGAAGGGCGGCCGCTGCGAGAACTGCCAGGGCGACGGGACCTTGAAGATCTCCATGCAGTTCCTGCCCGACGTGTACGTGCAGTGCAACGAGTGCCACGGCGCGCGCTTCAACGACGAGACCCTGACCGTCCGCTATAAAGGGAAGAACATCGCGGAGTTGCTGGCCATGAGCGTGGAGGAGGGCCTGGGCTTCCTCTCCGCGCATCCCGCCATCTGCCGCACTCTGCGGACCCTCTCGGACGTGGGCCTGGGCTACATGGCCCTGGGCCAGAGCGCCACCACCCTCTCCGGCGGCGAGGCCCAGCGCGTCAAGCTCGCGGCCGAGCTCTGCCGCCGCGCCACCGGCCGCACCCTCTACATCCTCGACGAGCCCACCACCGGCCTGCACTTCGCGGACGTGGACAAGCTGCTGGGCGTGCTGCACCGCCTGGTCTCGGGCGGCAACACCGTGCTGGTCATCGAGCACAACCTCGAGGTCATACGCCAGGCCGACTGGCTGGTGGACCTGGGGCCCGAGGGCGGGGACCGGGGCGGCGAGGTGGTGGCCTGCGGCCGGCCCGCGGACGTGGCGAAGGTGGCGGCCTCCTACACCGGGAAGTACTTGAAGGAAGCCTCTCTGTCAGTTTAAATCCGGGACACAATACCTAATCCCGGAGAAATAGGTATTGTGTCCCGGATTTCTGGCGGCTACTCCCGCAGGGACTTGAAGCCCTTCATGGCGGAGAACTTCGAGCCGGAGGGCGCGAACTTGTCCTTCGGCTTGGATTCTTCTTCCGCCGAGGCCGAGACCGCCTCGTTCTGGGCCTGCTCCACCTTGTTGCGCAGGTCGGCCTGGCCGCGCCAGCGCAGCCAGGCCTTCTGAAGGGCGGGGAGGTCGCGGTAGCGGTAGGTCAGCCACAGGCCCTGCTCGACGCTCTTGCCGTCGCGCAGCTCCGAACAGAGGCTCTTGAACTGGAGGCGCTGGTGCTGGCGGTAGAGGAAGTAGACCATGGAATAGGCCTGCACGTACCAGTCCGCCACGAGGGTCTTGTCGTGCATGTCCTTGGCGGGGTTCATGGAGAAGAAGCGCGTCAGGGGCATGAAGGAGCTGGTCTTGGCCAGGACCATGTTCTGGAACCAGAGCGAGCGCTCCGGCCGGTCAGGATCCTCGTCCTCCTCCATCATGGCCAGCCCTTCGTTGAGCCAGGACGGGGCTTCCTTGCCGGCCTCGCGCCAGAAGCCCTCGAAGAGCAGGTGGGTGGTCTCGTGCCGGATGACGCGCATGAGGGACTTGCGGTCGGGGTTGTCCGGGACGGCCACGGCCTTGAGCTGGTAGAGGGCCAGGCCGTTGGACCAGGTCGGGGGCTCGAATTCTCCCGCCAGGTAGGACCGGGAGTCCTTGTACAGGTAGAGCTTGAGGCGCTCCTTGGCCATCCAGGGCGAGAACATGCCCAGGTCCATGCGCAGGCGGCTGTGCATGCGCTCCAGGTTCATGACGAAGCCCGGCGGCGCCCAGGGCATCTCGTGCATGACCGCGAAATGGGGGGAGGTGGTCTCGCGCCAGGTCCAGTCCCGGCCCTGCTGGGCGGCCGCGGAGAACCCGGTCAGGAGCGCTGCTGCGGCCCAGGTCAGCATGGCTTCAGTGTAACAGGAAAACCCATTTTTAGCCATGTGAAATTTGGTAAAATGTCTTCTTAGGATACCGGAACCGACTCAAGGGGTTTCATGGCCACATTGCGGACGCTGTTCCTCAATCCCCCCTCCTACCAGGGCTTCGACGGGGGCGCCGGGTCGCGCTATCAGGCCTGCCGGGAGATCAAGTCCTTCTGGTTCCCCACCTGGCTGGCCCAGCCGGCCGCTCTGGTCGCCAATTCCAAGCTCATCGACGCGCCCGCCGACGACCTCAACCTCGAGCAGGTCCTCCAGATGGCCAAGGGCTTCGAGCTCTGCGTCATCCACACCTCCACCCCCAGCTTCGACAACGACGTCAGCGTGGCCCGGGCCCTCAAGAAGGCGAACCCGGACATGGTCATCGGCTTCGTGGGGGCCCATGTGGCCGTCCTGGCCGAGGAGTCCCTGCGCGCCGCGCCCGGGCTCGACTTCGTGGCCCGCGAGGAGTTCGACTATTCCCTGCTGGAGCTCGCCCAGGGCAAGCCCTTCGCCGACGTGGCCGGCATCAGCTGGCGGCAGGACGGGGTCATCCGCCACAACCCGGACCGCGAGCTCATCAAGGACATGGACTCTTTGCCCAGCGTCCTGGACGTGTACAAGCGCGACCTCAAGGTCGAGAACTACTACATCGGCTACCTCCAGCACCCCTACCTCTCCCTCTACACGGGGCGGGGCTGCCCGGCGCGCTGCACCTTCTGCCTCTGGCCGCAGACCGTGGGCGGCCGCATCTACCGGGCCCGCAGCGCGGCCGGCGTGGTCGCGGAGATGGCCCGGGCCCGGCAGCTCTTTCCCCAGGTCAAGGAGTACTTCTTCGACGACGACACCTTCACCGCCGACCTGCCCCGCGCCGCGGAGATCGCCCGCGGCCTGGGCCGGCTGGGCCTGACCTGGTCCTGCAACGCGCGGGCCAACGTGCCCTACGAGTACCTCAGGATATTCAAGGAGAACGGCCTGCGCCTGCTCCTGGTGGGCTACGAGTCAGGCAACCAGCAGATACTCAACAACGTCAAGAAGGGCATCCGCCTCGACGTGGCCGAGCAGTTCTCGCGCGACTGCCGCAAACTCGGCATCCTGGTCCACGGGACCTTCGTCCTGGGGCTTCCCGGCGAGACCAAGAAGACCATCGACGAGTCCATCCGCTTCGCCTGCCGCATCGACGTGGACACCATCCAGGTCTCGCTGGCCGCGCCCTACCCGGGGACCGAACTCTACCAGCAGGCCATGGCCAACAAGTGGTACGAGCCGCAGAGCCTGGTGCGCAACGACGGGACGCAGTCCTGCGCCCTGTCCTATCCCGGCCTCTCCGCCGCCGAGATCCAGGCCGGGGTCAAGCGCTTCTACGCGCGCTTCTACGCGCGGCCCACGCCCATCTGGCGCATGCTGGTGCGCATGGCGCGCGACCCCGAGGAGCGCCGCCGGCGCCTGCGGGAAGGCCGGGAGTTCCTGCGCTACCTGGGCGGCCGGGCGCCGTCGCCGGAGGCGGCCTGCTCCTGCGCCGGACATGAGACGGCCCGGGAAGGGGTCGCCGCCTGATGGATTGGCGCCTCCTCCTCATCCTCGTCCTGGCGGCCCTGGTGGTCGGCAAGACGGTCTTCGCCTGGCTGGCCTGGAGCACCGCCGTCTTCTCCGGGGTCTTCGCCCTGGTCTCCACGGCGGCCGCGGCCGCCATGCTGCGCCGCCGCCGCGGGACCGACGTGCCTCTGCCCCCTGTCACCATCCTCAAGCCCCTCAAGGGCGCCGAGCCCGGGCTCTACGAGAACTTGGCCACTTTCTGCGACCAGGACTACCCCCGCTTCCAGATCCTCTTCGCCGTGGCCGAGCCGCAGGACCCGGCGCTCGCCGTCGTGGCCGGATTGCGCCGCGACCGCCCCGAGCTCGACATCGATGTGGTGGTTTCGGGAGAGCGCATCGGCTGCAATCCCAAGATCAACAACATCGCCAACGCCTATCCCCTGGCCAAGCATGGCCTCCTGCTGCTCTCCGACTCGGATATCCGCGTGCCGCGGGACTTCCTGCGGCGCTGCGTGGCGCCGCTGGCCGACCCCCGGACGGCTCTGGTCACCTGCTTCTACCGCTGCCGCGAGGCGCGCGGCCTCTGGTCGGCCCTGGAAGAACTCTGCGTCAACGCGCACTTCATGCCCCAGGCCATGGCGGCAGGAGCCTTCGGGCTGCGCTTCGCCATGGGCGCCGCCATCCTGGTCCGCCGCAGCGTCTTCGACTCGGCCGGAGGCTTCCGGGCCATGGCCGACCACCTGGCCGACGATTTCGCCCTGGGGGAGATGGTGCGGGCGGCGGGATACGGTCTCTCGTTCGCGGACGTGGTGGTCGAGTCCGTCCCGCCCGGAGAGCAGAGTCTGTCCGATATCTTCAGGCACCAGGTCCGCTGGCAGCGCACCGTGCGCCTGTGCAACCCGGCCGGCTACGGCGGCTCCCTCCTCCTGCACGGCTTCTCCCTGGCCACCCTGGCCCTGGTCCTCTTCGGTTGGGACCGGCGCCTGGCGCTGCTGGCCGCCGCGCTGCTGGCCGCCAAGGCCCTGGCCACCGCGGCGGTCCAGGCGCTGTCCGGATACCGCCAGCGCCTGGGGGCCCTGGCCTTCCTGCCCCTGTGCGAGTGGTTCGCCTTCGCGGTCTGGCTCTCCGGCTTCGCGCCCGGCGCCGTGCTCTGGCGGGGCCAGCTCTACCGCGTCCTCCCCAAGGGGCGTCTCATCCCGGTCCGGTCCCCGGCGGACGAGCTGGTCGCGGTCTCCTCCGACGACCCCCTGCCCACGGACCCTTTCCCCGTCGGGCCCTGAGCGGGCTCCGCCTGACCGGATGAAGAACTTCGAGCGTCTGGTCCTCGCGGTCGGGTTCGCCACCCTGGCCCTGCTGGTCTGGAAGTTCGACCCCGGCACGGTCTGGGGGTTCGTGAGCAGCGTGGGCTGGGGCTTCCTCGTCATCCTGCCCATGCAGCTCTGCGACCACATGCTCAACGCCGTGGGCTGGCGCTACGCCTTCTCGGCCCCGGACGCGGCCCGGATCCCCTTCTGGAGGCTGGTGCGCGTGCGCGTGGCGGGCGACGGGGTCAACTACCTGACCCCCAGCGCCACGATCGCGGGCGAGATCGTCCGCCCGGCCCTGCTCGGCGACGGCCTGCCCGCGCAGACCCGGAACTCCAGCGTGGTCGTGGCCAAGGTCACCCAGTCGCTCGGCCAGGCCCTCTTCGCCATGGCCGGTTTGCTCCTGCTCCTGCCCCTGAGCCTGGGCTTCCTGTCCGGAAGGCAGGTCTGGGCGGGGCTCGCCGTCTCGTCCGCCATCGTGCTGGCGGTCGGCGCCGGCCTGACCGGCTTCTGCGCCAGGCGCCGCGACGGGAGCTACCTCTGGCGCCTGCGCGAGCCTTTCGGCGCCCTGCGCGACCAGACGGCCCGGTACCTCCGGGAGAACCCCTCCCGGTTCGCCCTGTCCGTGGTCTTCTTCCTCCTGGGCTTCGCCTGGGGGGCCTGGGAGGTCCTGGTCATCAGCTGGTTCCTGGGCATCCCCATGGACTTCGTCACGGCCCTTTCCGTGGAGGTGCTCTCCGTGCTGGTGGACTCCATCTTCATCATGGTCCCCGCCAAGATCGGCACCCAGGAGGCGGGCAAGACCGCCATCTTCGCCGGCCTGGGGCTCTCCGCCGGCAAGGGGCTGGCCTTCGGTCTGGTGCGCCACGTGCGCGAGCTGTCCTGGGCCGCGGGCGGCTTCGCGCTCTACGCCTGGGACCGCCGCGCTATCGCGCGGCGGCCAGCAGCTCGATGCCCTCTTCCCGCAGGGTCTGCCGCACCCGAGGACTGAGCAAGGTCCGCAGCTCCGCCGCGCTGCGGTGGCTGGGCGTGGGAAGCCCCGCCTCCGGCGCCGGCTCCAGCGAGGGATGGAAATACATCTCCGTGGTCCCCTCGGGCAGCCGGCGCAGGAGCCAGAGGGCGTAGTCCTCGGTCATCATCCCCGAGCGCAGCATCCCGAAGGCCCGGGTCAGCGAGACTCCCCCCGCCCGCCACCTGGAGGCCAGGCCCAGGGCGCCGTAAGTCCCGGCCAGCAGAGCCTGGCGCAGTCCGCCGGCCCGGGAGTAGGCCAGGCTGGGACCCAGCTCTCCCTCGGGCCAGCGCACGCGCGGGACGGCGAAGCGGCGGGCCAGGCGCAGGACGATGGGGAAGGCCGCCGGATGGACATGGGCGTTGAAGTGGCTGTCGAGGTGCGTGGGCTTGATCCCGAAGGAGAGGGCGCGCTCCACCTGGGCCGTGAGCCGACCCTCCAACTCCCGCCTGGCCTGCGCGTCGGCCGCGAGCCGCAGGCCCCAGGCCGCGGGAGAGGTCTCGCAGAGCACCAGGTGCACCCCCACCCCCAGGCCGGGCAGGGCCCGGGCCGCCTCGGCCGCCGCCTCCGCCGCGGGCGCTTCGGCCATGAGGCTGGCGAAGCGCAGGACGCCTTCGCGGCAGGCCTGGACCACGGCCTCGTTGACCTCGGCGCTGGCGCCGAAGTCGTCGGCCGTGGTGATGAGGATGCGGCGGCTCAAGGCCGTGGCTCCTCCGGCATGCGGGGGTAGGAGGCCGCCAGAGTCGGCGCGGCTTGCCGCAGGACGGCGCGGGCGCGCCGCTCCTGCCCGGCCAGCCCCAGGCCGCGGTAAGCCAGCGCCAGATGGTATATGCCCTCCGGGAGCCTCCAGCGCGTCGTCCTCAGGGCCTGCTCGAGGCGGGCGCGGGCTTGGCGCAAGCGCCCCAGCCGGAGCAGGACCGCCCCGGCCCGGAGGTCCGCCGGCCAGAATGCCGGGTCGAGCCTGGAGGCGGCCGCGTAGGCGTCCAGGGCCTGCTGCGGCCGCCCCGACAGCTCCCAGGCGCGCCCCAGCTTGAACTGGTACCCGGCCCGGCCCTGGCCCCAGGGCAGCCCTGCGCGCAGCAGCGCGAGGGCCTGGCCGGGACGGCCCTGCGCCAGCAGGGTCTGCGCCAGCAGCAGGCGGGCCTCGTTGTAGCCGGGCCACAAGGACAGGGCGCGCCGCAGGTGCTCCTCCGCGGCCCGGGGCTGCCCGGCCCTCTGCAGGGCCAGGGCCAGGTTCATGTGGTTGCGGGGCACGCCCGGGTCGAGCCTGTCCGTGGCCTGGTGGAAGGCGAGCTCGTCGCGGTAGTCGGCGTTGCGCGCCGCGGTCCTCCAGGCGAAGGCGCAGAGCAGGACCAGGCCCAGGGCCCAGCCCGCGGCCCGCAGCGCGGGCCGGCGCGCGCGGGCGGCGGCGCAGAGCCCGGCGGCCGCGGCCAGGCACCACCCGGCCGACGGGACGTAGAGGTACCGGTCGGCCCGCAGGTTGAGCAGGGGGATGATGCCGCTGACCGGCAGCAAAGTGACGGGGACCCAGAGCAGGCCGAAGCTCGCCGCGGGCTGGACGCGGCGCAGGCGCCAGGCGGCAGCCAGCAGGGCCAGCCAGGCCAGGGCGGAGGCCAGGACCTTGCCGTCCAGCCAGGAGTCCGGCACGGCCGGCGCGTAGTCGCCCTGCAGGGCGGCCGGCCAGAAGAGCTGGAGCAGGTAGGCGCCGGCCACGCCCGACATGGTCCGCGCGCGCGCGCCCGGCTCCCGGTAGACCCGCTCCCAGGGCATGAAGTCCGGGGCCGCAGCCTCGGCCTGGGCCGCGAAGTCCCATTCCGGGGCGCGCGGCGCGTCCAGCCGGTAGCCGCGGCGCGCCTGCTGGGGCTCCAGCCGGTAGCCGGAGCGCGGCGTCCGGAAGGCGGCGAAGAGCCCCAGGGTCAGGAGGAAGAGGCCGTAGAGGGCCCAGCGCGGCCGCCGCCCGGCCCGCGGGGCGGGCTCGTCGGGCAGGCGCGGCGCCAGCGCGTCGGCCAGGAGCACCAGGGCCGGCAGGGTCACCGCCATCTCCTTGGAGAGCGCGGCGGCGGCGAAGCAGGCCAGGGAGGCGGCCAGGCAGAGGCGGCCTGCCCAGCCCGGCCTGGCCCGGCCGCGCAGGTAGAGGCAGAGGGACAGGAGCATGAACGCCAGCGCCATGAGGTCCGCCCGGAAGGCGATGAAGTTCACCGGCTCGGTGTGCAGGGGGTGCGCCGCGAAGAGCAGGGCCGCCAGCAGGGCGCACCAGCGGTCGCGGGAGAGCTCCCAGGCCAGGGCCAGCAGGAGCACCGCGCCCAGGCCGTGCCAGAGCAGGTTGGAGAGCCGCAGCCCGGCCCAGGCGCCGCCGTAGAGGCAGGAGTCCCACAGCACCGAGGCCAGCCAGGCCGGCCGCGCCGAGTTCTCCACGGGCAGGACCCAGAGCAGATAACGGGGGTTGAGGACCAGGCGCAGGTTGCCGCAGTCCTGCAGGAAGGGCTGGCCGGCCACGTAGGCGCGGTCGTCCCAGATGGGCGGGTGGCCCAGGGTCCCGGCGTAGAGGGCCAGGGCCAGCGCCAGCACCAGGAGCGCGGGGAAGCCCCAGCCCCGGCCTTCAGCCCAGCTCTTCAGCATCTCAGGGCAGGAGCGCCTTGAGGCTCAGGTTGCAGTGGGTGGCGCCGGAGGTCGCGGTGACGGTGGTGCCGGTCCCGTCGTTGGCCGTGTAGGTGCAGGCGCAGCTTCCGGCCACGCCGCTGTTCAAGGTGAAGCCCGGGACCGCGGTGCAGTTGGTCCCTCCGTTGGCGGCCCAGCCGCTGAACACCGCCATGACGGCCCCCTGGCCGCGCGCGGTCCCGACCATGCGGTCCTCGTCGCGCTTGATGGACTGGCTGCGCATGAGCAGGAGGTGCATCATGCCGGCGGCGATGATGGAGACCACGACAGCGGTCATGAGGACCTGGACCAGGACGCTGCCTTTCTGCCTCTTCATATGGCCTCAGTCAAGGGAGTTCCCGACGTTCTTGTTGACGTCGACGCGGAATCTGGCGCGCTGGGCCGTGGGGACCGCGGTATTGAGGATCCCGCTCAGCGACCTGGTGCCGATGCCGACCATGAACTGGATCTCCACCTGCGCGGCGCCGTCGTCCCGCTTGAAATACCAGTTGTTGGCGGCGTTGAGGTAGAAGTCCTGAGCGATCACCGTGTAGCCCGCAGTGGCCCCGCAGTTGGGCAAGGCCAATGGGCAGGTCTGTGCCGCGCCTTCGGCCGCGTAGCGCAGCAGCCAGGGCGTGGTCGTGGGGGTGACGCAGCCGTTGGGCGGCCCGCTCCCGCCGCACCAGACGCAGTAGTGGTAAGCGAGCACGTTCTCATTGGTGTTCTGCCTCCCGGACATGGCCGGGTTGACGCTGTAGTTGCTGCAGCCGACGAGGACCGAGGAGGTCCCGGCCGTGCAGGCGGCAGTATAGCCGGTGTAGTTGACGCCGGAGGCGGAGGGACAGTAGATCACGCTCGACTTGGTGAGGTCCTTGGTGATCTGGTCCTGGGCCGTCTTGCTCCAGTTCGTGCTGATGGCCTTGCGGTTGCCCTCGAACTCGTAGCGCAGCATCTGGGAGACCACGCCCACGATGGCCACCAGCACGAACGTGCTCAGCACCAGGGCCACGAGGAGCTCGATGAGCGAGAGGCCGGGGCGGTTCTTCATGGCTGGGTCCAATCCATCTTCACCGATATGGTGGGCTGGCAGCTGGGGCCCAGGGGCGCGGTGCAGGTGCTGGGCGCGCAGTTGGCGTTGTTGGTGCACTGGCCGCAGCCGATCCACTGCACGCAGTAGGTGACCGTCCCGAAGTAGGGGGACCCGCGCAGCCGCAAGAGGAAGCCATCCGGCTCCTGGCCGCCGGCGATTCCCACGAGGGTATGCGAACCCGGCATCAATGCCCAGGTGCCCCCCTGAGGATGGCTGTCCGTGACGTGCAATGCGTTGTGGAGGCTCCACTTCGCAGCGCCGGCGTTGTAAGGGGTCGGCCCCGGAGGATCGGTAATGGTCCAGTCCGCCGTAATGTAGGCCGAGAGGGTCTTGAGGAGCCCCTGGGCCGAGGCTTGGGCCATGTGCTGGCTGTCCTGCTTGAGGCTGCTGCGCTTGCTGCTCAGCGCGACCGTGAAGACCGCGGTGATCATGACCGCGGCCAGCAGCATGGCCACGACCACCTCGACGAGCGTGTAGCCCGGCCGCGCCCTCATGCCCCCCCCTTCCGACTCGTGCGTCGTCTACTGTGCCGGCGCCGGCGGACCGTTGGTCCCCCCACAGCCGGAGGTCCCCCCGTCATAGCACGTGATCGTCCCGTTGACGTCCATGGTATAGCCCCAGTCGTCGTAAGGGACGTTCGCCGGCGCCCTGCGCAGGGCGCAGGCGATCAGATTGGCGCCGGCCGGAGCGCCCATGGGGCAGGCGGCCGGGTTGACGCCGTTGCCGGCGGGAGCGATGCGGTAGGCCATGCTCCCGTAGGTGTTGATCGGGAGGTACTTGCAGCCCACCAGGTCCGCGGCGACGTAGGTGCAGGCCGTGTCGCAGCTGCAGGTCTGCGACCCGGAGGCGAGCTCGGCCCCGGTCACGTAGTTGCCGCTGTGGTCGATGGCGTACATGCGGTTGGCGGTGCCCACCATCCGCATCTGGGCCACGGCCGCGTCCGCCTTGCCGTTCTCCACGCTGCGGGTGTACTTCGGTATGGCGACGGCGGCCAGGATGCCGACGATGAGGACCACCACCAGGAGCTCGACCAGCGTGAAGCCTCTGCGTCCCAGGCCCATATCCCTCACCCCCTTCAATGTGGTCCGCCGCCCCCGCCCATGGTGGACAGCTTGAAGATGGGCAGGAACACGGCCAGGACGATGACTCCCACCACGCCGCCGATGCCCACCACGAGGATCGGGTCGATGATCGCGGTGAAGCGCCGGGTGAACTGCTCGATCTGCTCGCGGTAGAAGGCCGACAGGGTCACCAGCATGTCCGGCAGCTTGCCCGACTCCTCGCCCATGAACATCATCTCCGTGACCAGGGGCGGCAGGACCCCGGTGCGGCGGAAGGCCGCGGAGATGGACTTGCCGCTGGCCACGTCGTTCTTCACGGAGCGC
>JACRDS010000034.1 GCA_016212825.1 Elusimicrobiota bacterium
AGCTTCTGCCGGGACTCCGGGGGCAGGGTGGGGATGGCGGCGTAGTCGATGCCCTTGGGGATGGGGACGTGCTCCAGCTTGCGCATCTTCTCCGCGGTCTGCCGCTCGCGTCGGATGTAGCCGGCGTAGGCGAGCTCGGTCTCGCGCGCCGCCGCGGCTTTCCTCAGCGACCAGGGCGCGAGGTCCTCGTCCGGGCTCGAGGAGCCCCCCCCCACGGCGTCCTTGTAGCGCAGGAAGCGGGAGTAGGTCTCGCCCGGGATCAGCCCGAGCCCGAAGCCCTTCTCGAGGAGGCGCAGGTCCGCGTTGTCCGAGCGCAAAGTGAGGCGGTACTCGGCGCGGGCGGTGAACATGCGGTAGGGCTCGTCCACTCCCTTGGTCACGAGGTCGTCGATGAGCACGCCGATGTAGGCCTCGTCGCGGCCCAGACCGAAGGGCTCCAGCCCCTGGACCTGCCGGGCCGCGTTGACCCCGGCCACGAAGCCTTGGGCCGCCGCCTCCTCGTAGCCCGTGGTGCCGTTGATCTGCCCCGCGAAGTAGAGGCCGGGGACCTTCTTGGTCTGCAGGGTGGGCTCGAGCTGGGTCGGCGGGAAGGAGTCGTACTCGATGGCGTAAGCCGGGCGCAGGATCTCGGCCGCCTCGAGACCGCGGATGGAGCGCACCAGGGCCAGCTGGACGTCCTCGGGCAGGCTGGTGGAGAGGCCGTTGACGTAGGTCTCCAGGGTGCGGTAGCCTTCGGGCTCGAGGAAGAGCTGGTGGCGCTCCTTGTGCGGGAACTTGACCACCTTGTCCTCGATGGAGGGGCAGTAGCGGGGGCCGATGGACTTGATGCGGCCGCAGTAGAGCGGGGCCTGGTGGAGGTTGTCCCGGATGATGCGATGGGTCGCCTCGTTCGTGTAGGTGATGTGGCAGGGCAGCTGCTCCTGCGTGATGCGCTCGGTGAAATGCGAGAGCGGGGTCGGCGGCTCGTCGCCGGGCTGGCGCTCGCAGCGGGAGTCGTCTATGGTGCGGGAGTTGAGCCGCGGGGGGGTGCCGGTCTTGAGGCGGGCGGTCGCGAAGCCCAGACGGCGCAGGTCCTCGGCCAGCGCCACGGACGGCGCCTCTCCCGCGCGGCCGGCCGGGAAGGTCCTCAGGCCGATGTGGATGAGGCCGTCGAGGAAGGTCCCGGCGGTGAGGACCACGGCGCGGCCCTCGCAGCGGACGCCGCGCGCGCTGAGCACGCCCCGGACGCGGGCTCCGTCGACGATGAGGCGGACGGCCTCGTCCTGGCGCAGTTCCAGGCCGGGCTGCCGCTCCAGGGCCTCCTTCATGGCCAGATGATAGAGGGCCTTGTCGCACTGCACCCGCGGGGAGCGCACCCCGGCGCCGCGGCTGCGGTTGAGGGTCTGGAACTGGAGCCCGGAGCGGTCCGTGGCCTTGGCCATCTCCCCGCCCAGGGCGTCGAGTTCGCGCACGAGCTGGCCCTTGCCCACTCCGCCGACGGAGGGGTTGCAGGACATCCTGGCGACGGCGTCGAGGTTCTGGGTGAGCAGAAACGTGCGGCAGCCCAGGCGGGCCGCGGCCAGGGCCGCCTCGCAGCCCGCGTGGCCGGCGCCGACCACGATGACGTCGAAGCCTCCGGCGCTAGGCATAGAGCAGGGCCTTGAGGATGTCCTTGGGCACCAGGCCCAGGAGGTGCAGGGTGAAGGCCAGGGCGATCTGGAAGAACATGGAGAGGAGTACGGCCATGAAAGCCCGCGGCAGCCTCAGCCCGGTGAGCTGGCGCAGGCCCAGGGTCGCGCAGCCCAGGATCCAGAATCCCCCGGCGGCCTGGCTGGCCATGAAGAACCCCTTGCTCCGCAGGGACGTGGCCAGGATCATGGGGGCCAGCATCGCGACGCCCACCGCGTTGACGCCCAGCATGAAGGTGATCGCGGGCACGACTTCCGTCCTGGCGAGCCGGCGCCAGAGAGGGACGAAGAGTCCGATCCAGACCGCCGCACCCAGGAGCATGGCCCATTTCGCCAGCCGGATCTCCCTGGCCGCGCGGGCGAGCGGTTCATAGCACGCGGGAGGGATCGCGGCCATATCCAGATGAGAGCACCCCGCTCCCGGCTTACCGGCCGCGGCATACACCGCCATCAGGATGAACGGCACCGCGGTCCAGGCCACGGCCGAGGTCAGGCGTACGGGCAGGGAGCCCCGTCGGAACCAGACCACCAGGCCCAGCAGGAAGGCGATCCAGGCCGCCTCCAGGGGCGGCTGCCAGAGCATCACCTTGAACCAGAACATCAGGGTCTGGGCCTCCCGGGGATAGGGCGCGTTCTGGTCGGGGAAGTCGAAGGGCTTGAGGGCGAAGAACAGCATGGTCCCCAGGGTGAATGCCGCGTAGATCCAGAAGCAGGGGGCCAGGTTCTTATCGTCCGTGCAGTCCTTGGCCGCGCGTCCGGGAGAGAAGAGGAATGACTTGGAAAGGGCCCACATCCGGCTAGACATGGCTGGTCCTCCGTGAGTCAGCGTCGTAATGCCGCATGCCCAGGAAGCAGAAGAGCGCGGCCAGGGCCAGGGGCGTGGAGCCCGCCAGCAGGGCCTTGGTCAGGCCGGCCTGGCCTCCCCCCCACAGGTCCGAGGCCGCGCCCATCAGCGTCGGGGAGAAGGCGTCGCCCAGGGCATGGATGACGAGTATGTTGGCGGCGAAGGCCATGGAGTGGGAGCGCAGGTCCGTCACCGCCACGATGACGGCGTTGATGGGGCCCATGTTGAGGAATAGGAAGAACTCCGCGAGGAAGATGGCCGCGGCCGCGGGCCGCAGTCCGGGCAGGGCGAGCGCCACCGCGATCAGGGGCAGGCCCGCGACGAAGCCCAGGCCGGAGACGAGGAAGTAGGCCCGGCTGGTCCGGCGCAGCGCCCAGTCCGCCAGCCAGCCGCCGGCCAGGCTGCCCAGGGCGCCGGCGGCCACCGTGACGCCGCCGAAGAGCGTGCCGGCCTCGGACAGGCTCAAGCCCCAGCGGCGATGGAAGAAGGTGGGCATCCAGATCGCGAACCCGCCCAAAGTGAAGGTCATGGCCGCGCCGGCGAGCGTGACATAGGCGAAGCTGGGGACGCGGAACAGCGAGACGTAGGACCTGACAGCGGCCGCGGGGGAGGGCTTCTCCTCCTGCGCCGGCCCGGGCGCACGGGCCGGCTCCTTGAGGCGCAGGCACAGCAGCATGAGGGCCAGTCCCGGCAGGCCGACCGCGAAGAAGGCGTGCCGCCAGCCCCAGGCTTGGCCCAGGGCGCCGCCGAGGATGTAGCCCAGGGCGCTGCCCACCGGGATGGCCAGGGAGAAATAGGCCAGGATCCGGCCGCGCCGCTCCGGCGGGAAGTGCTCGGCGACGAAGGCCGGGGACACCGCGCCGTAGCAGGACTCCCCGATGCCCACGGCGGCGCGGGCCGCGAATATCCCCGCGAAGCCCCGGGCCAGCCCCGAGGCGGCCGTGGCCAATGACCAGAGGCCCAGCCCGAAGCGGATCCAGAAGGGCCGCCCCCAGCGGTCCGCGACGTAGCCGATGGGCAGGGCCGCGAGCATGTAGACGACCATGAAGGCCGAGGCCAGGCTGCCGGCCTGGGCGTCGCTGAGGGCCAGGTCCCGCTGGATCGCGGGCAGCAGCGCCGAGAGGATCTGCCGGTCGACGTAGTTGAGCAGGTTGACGGCTAGCAGCAGCGCCAGGACCTGCCGTGCGGTCCGGGCCGGGGCCTGGTCCACCTAGACCTTGTAGACGGCGTCCCCGGGCCGCACCTTGTCCGCCACCTGGACGGCCGCGGTCTCTCCGGGGGCCGCGCTCTGCACGCTGAGGTGATCGACCTGCATGTGCTCCACCTTCTGGGTCAGGTCCGTGGTGTGGCCCTTGACCCGGATCGTGTCCCCCACGGCCAGGGGCGCCTCCAGCGGCACGCCGAAGACGTGCAGGTGGGAGAAGTAGTGGCTCACCTTCCCCAGGAACGTCGCGCCGACGATCTGCTGCTCCGGAGTGATGTCGGCTATGGGGGTGCGCGGGAGGTCCCCCGCGGGCTTGCCGGCCTTCTTGTTGGCGTCGTTCTTGTCCTTCTTGGTCGTCATGCGTCCTCCTACTTCCCGACACAGAATCGCGAGAAGATCCCCGCGAGCACCTCGTCCGGGGCCGCGGGGCCCGTGATCTCATCGAGGGCGGCGAGGGCCTCGCGCAGCTCCCGGGCGGCCAACTCCTCCCAGCACCCGGGCCGGGAGTCCACGCAGGCGCGCGCCTCTCCCAGGCGGGCGAGGCAGCGGCGCAGGGCGTCGTGGTGGCGCGCGCAGGTCACCGCGGCGCCGCCCGCGCAGGCCGCGCCGGCTCCCCCGCCCAGCGTCCGGGCCAGGAGGCTCCTGAGCTCGGCCATGCCGTCGCCGCGCAAGACGCTGACCCGGCAGCCGCCCGCCGCCGCGGGCGCGCGGGGCGCCAGGTCCGCCTTGCTGAGCACGGTCAGCACCGGCCGGCGGTCTTCCGCTGAGGCTTCCCTCAGGGCCCGGTGCGCGGCTTCGTCCCGGGCGTCCGGGGGGCGCGAGCCGTCTATGACCAGGACCGCGACGTCGCTGGAGCGCAGGGCGCGTTGGGTCCGGCGCAGGCTCTCGGCGTCGGCGGCGCAGGCGCAGTCGTGGCCGAGTCCCGCCGTGTCCACCAGGACCGCGGGCGTCCCGTCCAGGTCGCAGGGCTCCTCGATGGTGTCGCGCGTGGTCCCCGGCTCGGGGCAGACGATGGCCCGCTCGCAGCCCAGCAGGGCGTTGAGGAGGCTGGACTTGCCCGCGTTGGGGCGCCCGACGATGCAGACCCGCGGACCTTCGCGCAGGAGGCGCCCGGTCCGGAAGCTGTCGGCCAGCCTCGCGACCGGCGCCTCCAGCCCGGTCAGCCGCGCTTTCGCCTCCGCGGGCCCCAGGGGCGGGATGTCTTCCTCCGGATGGTCCAGGCAGGCTTCCAGATGCGTCAGGAGACCGAGGATCGGGGCGCGCAGGGCGTCCACGTCCCGGGAGAGCCCGCCCTCCAGTTGGGACAGGGCGCTGCGGTGCGCGGCGCCGGTCCCGGCCGCGATCAGGTCGCAGACCGCTTCGGCCTGGGCCAGGTCCATGCGGCCGTTGCAGAAGGAGCGCCGGGTGAACTCGCCAGGCTCCGCGGCACGGGCGCCCGCTTCCAGCAAGGCCTTCAGGAGCCGCTTCTGTATGTACGGGGACCCGTGGCAGGTGATCTCGACGAGGTCTTCTCCGGTCGGGCTGCTCTCGGCCGGGAAGAAAAGGGACACGACCTGGTCGATGTCGCCCGCGGAGTCGCGGGCCCTGGCCAGGACCGCGCGGCGCGGCGGCAAAGCCTTGCCGAGGACCGCGCGGGCGACGGCGGCGGCGCCTCCGCCGCCGGCGCGTACGATGGCCAGGGCGCCTGAGCCGGGCGGCGTGGCGATGGCGGCTATCGTGTCGGTCGGCGTGTTCGGCATGCTGATGAAACGGCTACGGCGATGGCTCCCCCGACGGACCCTTCTTCGATCTATTTCCTGGGCCTAAGGACGACCTTGCGCCAGGGCCCGTCGCCCTCGGACGAGGTCATGATGTCCGCGTGGTTGGCCAGGCTCTTGTGCACGAGGCGGCGCAGGGGCGGCTCCATGGGCTGCATGCGGAAGGGCTTGCCCGTGGTGCGCACGATCTCCACCCCCTTGAGCACCTGGGAGAGGATGTCGTTCTCCTTCTTCTGCCAGTAGTCGTTGGTGTCGACCTGCACGGCCACCGGCGTGCCGACCCGGCGGCTGACCATCAGCGTCATGAGGAACTGCAGGGACTCCAGCACCTTGCCGTCCGGGCCGATGAGGCGGTCGGCCTCGGCGGTGCGCACGTTGGTCTTGACGCGCTCCTGCTCGGGGTCCCATTTCGCGGCCACGGCCGCGTCCGGGAAGAGCATGAGCCCCAGGAGCTCCTTGAGGACCTCCTCCGAGGCCGCGCAGGCCTTGGCGGGATCCACCGGGACGGCGGGACGCTCGTCGGCCCGGGGCGCCGGCGGCGCGGCGGGGCGCGCCGTCCCTGAAGGCGCCGGCTGTTCTCCTCTCGCCGGAAGGGACTGCGGGCTCGGTCGGGCCGGCCGGGACTCGCGTCTCGGCTCGGGACGGCTCTGGCGGGGCGGCCGGCCGGACGGGCCGCGGGAAGACGAGCCGTGGCGTCCATGCCCTCCCCGTCCCGACGGCCGCTCCGGCTGCCGGGTCGGCGTGCCCCAGTGCTTGCGCGTGACCTTGACGCGCGCGGGCTTGGCCCCGAATCCGAGGATCCCGGAGGAGGCCTCCTGCAGGATCTGGACTTCCACCTGCTCGCGGGGGACGCCCAACTGCTTGAGGGCGCTCTCCACCGCCTCGGCCACGGTCTTGCCTTCGCTCTCCATCTCTTCGATCATATCGTCCTCCTTGCGAAATCGTCAGGCCGCCTCGAAGCGCCGGCGCAGGCCCAGCGTCAGCGTGGCGCTGATCAGGCTGCTGGTGAGCCAGTAGAGCACCAGGCCCGAGGGCGTGCTCACGAACATCACGGTGAAGATGACCGGCATCCAGTTCATCATGGCCTTCTGGGTGGGGTCGGTGGTCGTGGCGGGGTTGAGCCGGTTCTGCCCCCACATGACCGCGCCCATCACGATGGGCAGGACGTAGTAGGGGTCCTTGGCGGAGAGGTCGCGCACCCAGAGCATCCAGGGCACCCCGTGCAGCTCCCAGGAGTTGCGCAGGGCGTTGAACAGGGCGATGAAGACCGGCATCTGCAGCAGCAGGGGCAGGCAGCCGCCCAGGGGATTGGCCCCGGATTTCTTGTAGAGCTCCATCATCTCCGAGTTGAGGCGCTGGGGCTCCTTGGCGTACTTCTGCTGGAGCCGCGCGATGTCGGGCTGGAGCTTCTTCATGACCGCCATGGCCTTCATGCTCTTGTAGGTCAGCGGGAAGAGCAGGGCCTGGATGAAGAAGGTCATCAGGACGATGGCCCAGCCCCAGTTCCCGACCCGGGCGTGGAGGAAGCCGAGCAGTTGCATCATCTTGCGCGCCAGCCAGGCGAAGTAGCCGAAGTCGATGGCGCGCTCGAGCCCCGCGCCGTAGCGCGCCAGCCCCAACTGGCTCTTGGCGCCGAAGTAGTAGGGGATGTCCCAGACGCGTTGCTCGCCGCCCGCGACCGGGACGTTCTTGGCTCGGAGCACGACCTTCGGCGGCAGGGCGCTCTCCACGCCCTCGAAATCCCCCTCCGCCGGCACGACCGCGGCGAGGAAGTAGCGGTTGTCCACTCCGACCCAGCGGTAGGGGCCGGAGTGCTCGCCGGCCTGCTTGAAGACCTCGACCTTGCCGTTGAGGCCCTTCTCCCCGAAGAGCAGGCCGGCGGCGCGCCAGACGCTCTGGTTTTCCTTCATCTCGCTGGGCACCGTGCCCAGCCCGGGGCCGATGCTCAGGGTCCAGTCGCCGCCGGCCAGGGGCTGGCGGGTGGGGTTGCTCAGGGTGAGGCGCAGGCGCGGCAGCGTGCCGCGGCCGCCGGGCAGGTATTCCTTGACGACGCGCATGCCGTCGGGACGTTCGGCCGCGAAGCGCAGCCCCTGCGAGGATGACTCGGTCCGGAAGCGCAGTTTGGGCCAGGTCGAGAAGAAGCCGGGCTGGGGCTCCGGGATGAGCTCCACGTCGCCCAGCGGGCCGCGGAACCGGCAGCTCACGACCGCGGCTCCGGCGGGATGTATCCTCAGGACCGAGTCGTCTGCGGGCAGGGCCGCGGACCCGGACTCCAGGGCCTTGCGGTCCGCGGGCTCGGCCGGAGCCTTTTGGGTCTCCTCGGTGGGCGGTGTAGCCTGCGTCCTCTCCGGGAGAGGAGAACGGCTTCCCTCCGAGGACGGCGCGCCCTGGCGCGCCGCCTCCGGGGACGGCGTCGCCACAGCGACGTTCTTGCCCGCCGCAGGCTTGATGTAGCGCTTCTCCACGAAGCCGAACCAGACGGCGTAGATCCCTATCGAGAGGGTGACGGCCCAGAGCAGATTCTTGTCCATGGTTTCAGGGGCGCGGCGGGACGGGGTCGAGTCCTCCGGGGTGGAAGGGATGGCAGCGCGCCAGGCGCGTCAGCGACAGCAGGAGGCCGCGGCCGCAGCCGTGCGCGAGCACGGCCTGCCGGGCGTAGTCCGAGCAGGTGGGATGGAAACGGCACGACGGCGGCAGCAACGGCCTCAGGACCTTCTGGTAGGCGGCCAGGGCGCCCAAGAGCAGGGGCCTCACGGCTTGAGCACTCCGGCTTGGCGCGCCAGCTCCAGGAAATCCTTCTGCGCCTCGGCGAGCCCCGCCCAGCGGCAGCCGGGCCGTAGGTACACGACGAGGTCTCCCGGTTCCAGCCGCGTCCGGTTGAGGCGGAAGCATTCCCGCATCAGCCTCTTGAGGCGGTTGCGCAGGACCGCTTTGCCGACCTTGGCGGGCACGCTCAGTCCGAACCGGGCGCTCTGCGTCCCCGCGGGCGCAGGGGCGGCGGACCAGAGGATGATCCTCCTTCCGACGGACTTCTTCCCGTCCGTGAAGACCCTGCGGAAATCCCGTCTCGAGCCCAAGCGGGCGTCCGCCCCGAATCGGCGGGTGCCGCCGGTCTCAGACATCGACCAAGGTGCGGCGGCCCTTGGCGCGGCGGCGGCGCAGCACCGCCCGGCCGCCGGAGGTGGACATGCGGGCGCGGAACCCGATGCGCCGCGCGCGCTTGCGTCTATGGGGTCTATATGTCGGTTGCATGCCCGAGATTATATAAAATGTGAACATGCAATGCAGGCAAGTGTCCTCCCGGGTCAGCGCCGCATGATCCCTATCGCGCTCAGGGGCCTGGCCTTCCTGGTCCTGGATCTGGCCCTGGCCTGGTGGCTCCTGCGCCTCTTCGAGCTGGGCTTCGGCAGCGTGGGCGGCGGGGCTGACGACGCGGACGAGGAGCGGCCCGATCCGTCCGCCGGGGTGCGCTGGGCGCTCTTCTTCCTGCTGGCCCTTTTCGGCGCCCTGGTCCTGAGCTGGGTCGAGGCGGGCCCCCGCCGGCCGGTCGAGGCCGCATTCCTCTCGGCGGCCTGCGCGGTGGTGGCCGCGGCCGCCGCGGCCGCGGCGGCGCATGCCGGCGGTATCGGAAGTTCCGCCGGCACCGGCCGGACGGACCTCCTGACGGCCGGTGCGGGCGGCCGGGGCTCCGGGCTCGGCGCCGCTTCGGCCGGCCTGTCCTTGGGGCTGCTCGGCTGCGCGCAGGGAGCCCTGGCCGGACGCTGGGTCCCCCTGTCCGCGGCCATCGCCCGCCTGGGCACGGGCTTCGCCGGGGGCTTCCTGGGCCTGGCTCTGCCGCTGGCCTTCGCGGCCTCCCTGGGGCTGACCGCCGCGGTCTGCCTGCATCCGGACTTCCGGGGCGTGCGCCTGCGCGCGGCGCTGCTCCTGCTCCTGGCCTGGGCGGCCCCGACCGCCCTGGTCGAGTGGCGGCTGTGCGCCGCCTGGGACTTCGGCCCGGAAAGCCTGACGCAGGCCGCGGGCGTCCCCGCGGCGGCGGCCGCGTCCCAGGTCGAGGTCGCGGTCCTGCGTCCGTCCGCGGGGGGCGCGCCCTTCCGCTGCAGCCGCCGCGTCCAGGCCGCGGAGGGGGTCGACGCCTCCCCCGAGAGCCTGGAGCGCCTCGATTCCTACCTCAAGACGCACGGCCACCGCAGCCTCTTCGCCCGGCAGGCCCTGGCCGCGGTCCGCCTGGGCTGGCTGCTTTGGTGGGACGCGGACCAGGCGCTGGAGGCGGCGATGCGGAGCGTGCCCGGCCGCTGCGGCCCGGACTACCGCAAGGCCCTGTCCCTCATCGCCGCGGGGCCGCTGACCCCGGCGCGCTTCGCCCGGCTTTCCACCCTGGATGAGGCCGCGTCCGGGGCCTCCGACGGATTCGAGGACGTCAACGGCTCCCAGCTGGTCTTCGAGGCCTTCGCCACGGCCTTCGCGCGGTTCGACGACGAGCGCCGCGCCCAGTACTGGCTGGGCCGGGTGGGCAACCTGTGGCCCATCAACGACAAAAAGCTCGAGGTCAGCCCCCTCCAGAGCCTGCGCAGCGGCGTGGTCTGGGGCCGGGTGTTCATCGACGGACGGCCGGCCTCCTCGGTGCGCGTGGGGCTGTTCCTGGAGACCGAGAGCGAGGTGACGCGGAAGACGACCTTCTCCCTCTCCGCCAGCGCCTTCCCGGATTCGGAGGGGAACTTCGTCTTCCGCTATCTGGGCAGCGGCCGCTACCACCTCGAGCTGCAGGGCACGGTCGAGCAGCTGCGCGGGGACATCCTGGGCAGCCCGGGGGTCCTCTCGCTCTCCGAGGCGTCTGCGGCGGCGCGCCTGGAGCCCATCCGCATCTTCCCGCGCGGGCGGCCCGCGGGCGAGCCGGCGGCGCCCGCCGACGAGTGGCTGCTCGCGGAGCCCCTGGGGCTGGGCGGGGTGTTCCCCCCGGTGGGACGGCGCTGAGTCCGCCTCCCCCGTATTCTGTATAATAGCCCGATGCGCGCGGATGCCTCGACGGCGGTGGCCGGGTTCGTGCGGACCGGCGAGTACGCCCGCCTGCGGGCCTGGCTGGCCCAGGCCGACCGGAAGGAGCTGGCGCGCGCCTGGCCCCGCTTGGCGCCCCTGCACAAGCTCGCGGCTTTCAAGCTCATGGACGCCGCTTCCGCGCTGGACTTCTACCGCGTCCTGCCCTACCGGGAGCGCTACTTCCTTTTCTCCGGCTTCCCCCTCCAGTCCATCGCCCCGCTCCTCTTCGACGCGCCGGCGGCCACGCGCCGCCTCTTCGTCCAGCTCCCCGCCCGGTTCTACGGGGACATGCTCGAGGACCTCGTGAGGGAGCCGGCCAAGGCCCCGCAGTGATCATCAACGACAACGCGGTCGTGCTGCGCCGCGGCGACTCCGGGGAGTACGGCCGCTGGGTCCTGCTCCTGACCGAGGAGCACGGCCTGCTGCCCGCGCGCTTCACCGGGGTCAACCGGTCCGCGGGCAAGCTTAAGGCCCTCTCCGAGCCCATGGTCTGGGGCGAGTACCGCCTCTTCTTCAGCTCGCGCTCCTCCGCCGTGCACGTGACGGGCGGCCGCCTTTCGTCGAGCTTCCCCGGCGTGCGCGCGGACCTCTCCCGAACCTTGACCGGCCTGGCCCTCTGCGAGATGGCCTGGCGCTTGTGCGCCGAGCGCGCGCCCAGCCCGGCCAAGTACCGCCTGCTCTGCCGCGCCCTGTGCCTCCTGGACCAGGGGGCCAGCCCCTGGCTCGAGGCGGCCTTCGGCCTCCACCTCCTCGAGGCCGCGGGCTGGGGCCTGCGCGACCTGCCCGTGCCGCCCGCGGAACGGGACCTGTGGCGCGGCCTGCATGAGTCCCCCCTGGAGGGGCTGGGCGAGCTGCCCTGGCGGCCGGAGGCCGGGCGGCGCTTCCTGCAGCTGGTCTTCGATCACGTGGAGGCCCACGCCGGCCGGCCCCTGCGCTGCCAGTCAGTGGCGCTCAGCCTCGAGCTCTTCGCCGCGCGATCCCGTCCACCCAAGGAGTCCGTGCCATGCTGACATTCCAAGAGGTCATCCTCGAGCTGCAGAGGTTCTGGGCCCGGGAGGGCTGCCTGCTCATCCAGCCCTACGACATGGAGAAGGGCGCGGGCACCTTCAACCCGGCCACCTTCTTCGGAGCCTTGGGCGCCAAGCCCACGGCCGTGGCCTACGTGGAGCCCAGCCGCCGGCCCGCCGACGGGCGCTACGGCGACAACCCCAACCGGCTGGGCAAGTACTTCCAGTTCCAGGTGCTCATGAAGCCCGCGCCCGCCGACATCACGGACCTCTACGTGCGCTCGCTCAAGGCCCTGGGACTCGACGCGCGCAAGCACGACCTGCGCTGGATCGAGGACGACTGGGAATCCCCCACCTTGGGCGCCTCGGGCGTGGGCTGGGAGGTCTGGCTCGACGGCATGGAGATCACCCAGTTCACCTACTTCCAGCAGATGGGCTCCCTGCCCCTGTTCCCCGTCTCCGTGGAGATCACCTACGGCCTGGAGCGCATCGCCATGTACCTCCAGAAGAAGGACAACGTCTACGACCTGGCCTACAACGACTCGACCAGCTACGGGGAGCTCTTCAAGGAGCAGGAGCGCCAGTTCTCCGCCTACAACTTCGAGGCCGCCGACACCGCCATGCT
The DNA here is from genome assembly GCA_016212825.1 of Elusimicrobiota bacterium. Classification (GTDB taxonomy): domain Bacteria; phylum Elusimicrobiota; class Elusimicrobia; order UBA1565; family UBA9628; genus UBA9628. The sequence goes on from JACRDS010000034.1 coordinate 12,139, forward strand.
GGCGCGGCACTTCGACGAGTACGAGAAGGAAGGCGAGCGCATCGCGGGCCTCAAGCTCCCCCTGGCCGCCTACGACTGCGTGGTCAAGGTCTCCCACCTCTTCAACGTGCTCGAGGCCCGCGGCGCCATCTCGGTGACGGAGCGGGCGCAGTACATCGGACGGGTCAGGGGGCTGGCCAAGAAGGTGATGAACCTCTATCTCGAACTCAACGAGAAGAAAGCGGAGGCCGCCCATGTCTAAGGATCTCCTGTTCGAGATCGGCACCGAACCCCTGCCCGCGCGCTTCGTGGCCCCGGCCCTGGCGCAGCTGCTGGAGAAGCTGCAGGCCGCGCTCCATGAGAACCGGCTGAGCTACTCCGGGGCCCAGAGCCTGGGCACCTTGCGGCGCCTGGCCGTGTGCGTCTGCGGAGTGGAGGAGAAGTCCACCGCCCTGGACCTCGCGGAGAAGGGGCCGCCGGCGCGGCTCTTGAAGGACGCGGCGGGCCGCTTCACCCCTCAGGCCGAGGGCTTCGCGCGCAAGCACGGCCTGCGGCCCGAGGACCTGCAGACCGTCTCCACTCCCAAGGGCGAGTTCCTCCTGGCCAAGGTGCGCGTCCCCGGCGAGCCCGCGCTCAAGGTCCTGGCGCGCGTCCTGCCCGAGGTCGTCTCTTCCCTGGAGTTCCCCAAGTCCCTGGAGTGGGAGGAGTCGCGCTTCCGCTTCGGCCGCCCCATCCGCAGCCTGACCGCCCTCTACGGAAAGAGCGCGGTCCCCTTCAAGCTGGCCGGCGTGCGCAGCGGGCGCAAGGTCGCGGGGCTGCCGGCCAAGGGCGCACGGCCGGCGACCCTGTCCCAGGCCGGCGACTACCGCGAGAAGCTGCGCGACCTGCTGGTCCTGGTGGACCCGGAGGACCGGCGCCAGGTCCTGCGCGGGCGGCTGGAGAAGGCCGCCGAGGGGGCCGGCGGCCGGCTCGACCTCGAAGGCGGCCTGCTGGAGGAGACCGTGTTCATGACCGAGCACCCGGTGCCGGTCGTGGGGCGTTTCAAGGAGGAGTACCTGCGCCTGCCGGCGCCGCTGCTCAAGATGGTGCTCAAAGGTCAGCTCAAGTTCTTCCCCCTGCTGGGCTCCAAGGGGCTCATCGCCTCCTTCGTGGGCGTGCGCGACGGGGTCTCCGAAGGCCAGGCCGCGGTGCGCGAGGGCTTCGAGCGCGTGCTCGCGGCGCGCCTGAGCGACGCCGCCTTCTTCCTGGGCCGCGACGAGAAGACGACCTTGGAGGCCAAGCTGCCGGGGCTTGCGCGCGTGACCTACCAGAACAGGCTCGGCTCCATGGCCGAGAAGGCGGGACGCGTGAAGGCGCTGGCGGGGTGGATGTGCGCCGAACTGCGCCGCCGCGACCTGCCCCTCAACGAGGGCGCGGTCGCGGATATCTCGGCCCTGGCCTACGCGGATCTGGTCTGCGAGACGGTCAAGGAGTTCCCGGAGCTGCAGGGCGCCATGGGAGGGTTCTACGCCCGGCACGACGGCCTCGACGAGCGCACGGCCCTGGGCATCGAGGAGTTCTATTTCCCGGTGGCGGCCAAGTCGCCCGTCCCCACGACCCTGGAAGGGGCCGTGGCCTCCCTGGCCGGCAAGCTCGACAGTCTGGCCGGCAGCTTCGCCATCGGCGTGGCGCCCACGGGCAGCGCGGACCCCTTCGCCCTGCGCCGCCAGGCGGCCGGGGCCCTGCGCATCCTGCTGGAGAAGCAACTGCCCCTGGACCTGGCCGCGGCCGCGGACGCGGCCCTGGGCGGCCTCGAGGCCCGGGTCAAGCTCCCGGCCGAGGACCGGCGTCGCGTGGCCGGGGAACTGCTCGACTTCGTCTGGGGCCGGGCGCAGAGCTTCTTCGAGGAGCAGGGCTTCCGCGTGGACGAGATCCGCTCCGTGCGCGAGGACGGCCTGCGCCACTTCACCAACACCTACCTGCGCCTCAAGGCCATCCACGACGTGCGGGCCAACCCGGAGTTCGCGCCCCTGGCCGCGGTGTTCAAGCGCGCGGCCAACATCCTCAAGCAGGCGGCCGGGCGCCAGTCGGTCCTGCCCGAGGGCGGCCCCCGGCGGGAGGACCTCAAGGAGCCGGCGGAACTGGCCCTGCTCGACGCCCTGGACTACGTGGGCCGGGAGATGGAGGAGCATCTCACGGCGCGGCGCTTCGACGGCTGCCTGCGCAGCGTGGTCAACTTCAAGCCCCTGCTCGACGAGTTCTTCGACAAGGTCATGGTCATGACCGACGACAAGGTCCTCAAGGCGGCGCGACTGGGACTGCTGGACCGGCTGGTCAAGCTCATCAAGCGCGTGGCGGACCTCTCCGAGATCCAGGGCCCGGAGCGCCAGGAGCAGCCCCAGCCCGTCGGCTCCAAATATTGACTCCTGCATAAGTAATGGCCTATACTATGGGCTGGAGGTGTGGAATAATGCGCCCACACGGCAGCCCGGTTCAGTTGGAGCAACGACGTTTGCAAGCAGTCATCTTGTTTGAAAAGGGAATCCCCCCGGTGGAT
>JACRDS010000036.1 GCA_016212825.1 Elusimicrobiota bacterium
CCCGCGAATATCAGGTTGATCAACCGTCGATAACAGCTTCGCCTTCGGGTCCAGGATCTTCCAGAGACAGCCCTGCTGGTTCTGGAAACAGCTCAACTACAACGAGGTCCGGGATTGACACGGCTCGTCCATATCAGGGCTGGAACCGCGGCTGGATCATCCAGCCGCGCGCGCGGGCCTGGGAGCGCAGGGGCTCGGTGCCGCGGTCCACGACCAGGCTCTCCCCCCGCGAGGACTCCAGCATCCGCAGGTCCGAGTTGCTGTCCCCGGCCGCCAGCCGCGGCGCGCGGCCGGCCCGGCGCCGCAGCACGTCCGCCTTGCCCTGGCCCCAGGTGCGCTGGGTCAGCCGCGTCGTGAGACGGCCGCGGCTGACGGCCGCGCGCACGCCGTGCACGTGGCCGGCCGGGATGCCGGCCCTGGCCGCGAAACGGGCCACGACCCACTCGGCCGTGGCGCTGACGATGCGCACGTCCCAGCCCGCTTCCCGCAGGCGCTTGGCCAGCCCGAACATCTCCGCATGCGGCCTTATGCCGGCGGGGATGCGGATGGGCTGCGGGTCGCCGTCGAAGCCCGAGATTTCCTCCTCGCCCAAGGGCTTGGCCAGCTCCTGGGCGATGGTCTCGTCCGCATAGCGCTCGAGCTCCTCTTTCGTGTAGCCGGCCATGAGCTGCACCAGCCAGCCGTAGTCCAGGCCCAGATCCGGGCCTTCCTTCTTCACCCGCTCGTAGACCTCGTGGAAGAGCTTGCGGTAGCGGCGGTACTCGGGGGTGCCGCGCGCCTGCTCCAGGGGCAGACCCTTGAGCGCCTCGTAGGCGCGGCGCAGCTCCGAACGGCCGAACTCCTCGGGGATGAGGTCCCAGAACCCGGGCTCGTCGGACTTGAAGCCCAGTTCGCGCACGGCCCGGAAGAAGACGGCTTCTCCGATGTCGTTGCGGACCATGGTGTTGTCCCAGTCGAAGGCGGCCACGGGCGGCTTCTTGGGGTCATAGCCGGGGGAACCCTCGCCGTACCTCCGGATGAGGCGGTCCAGACGCGCCTGGTTCTCGGGCAGCCAGGAGCTTGAAAGCGGCGCGGGCTTGGTCAGGGAGACCGGAGCGGCCGCGACCTGGCCCTTGACCCAGAGGCTGAAGGCCGTGGGCAGGGTCAGGACCTTGAAGTCCATGACCGGATGCTCGGTCCACTGCCGGCCGTCCGGGTCCGTGATGGTCTGGATGCGTCCCACGCGCGAGAGCCCGAGAGCCTCGGCGCCCAGCATGAGGCGCACGTCGCCTTCGCGCAGGACCAGGACCATGTCCCCGGGCCGCAGGAGCCGGTCGATGGCCTTCTCGAGCAGTCCGGGATGGGTCTGGGAGTAGCGCCAGAAATCCTTGAGGAGCAGCACGCGCGGCCCGCTGATCCGGTCGACTTGGCGGCCGTAGTCCTCGAGCTTGCGCACGTCGATGGGCTCGCGGGTCAGGAGGTTTTGGTCCAGGGCCGAGACGCCGAGGCCCAGCACCTTCTCCGCCATGTCCCGGCCGCGGCGGAAGTCGTCCTTGTCGTACTCTATCGGGAAGATGGGCCGGGTCAGGGCGGGGATGGCGTCCGGGCCCATGAAGGGATAGATGAAGGTCGCGTCCTTAGGCAGGGCCGCGGAGATGTCGGCGAGCATGTCCCGGTAGGCCAGCAGCCTCTCCTTGGTCCAGGTCTCACGGCCGTCGTCGGACTCCGGGACCACGGACGGGGCTCCCGCCGCGTAGCGCGCGAAAGCGGCCTCTCCGGCGGCGGACAGGCCGCCCAGAGCGGAGACTGGGCCGGGAGGCGCGAAGCCGGGGGCCGGGGAGCCGTCGAAGACCTGGCCCAGGACCGCGGGGAGCCTGGCGGGCTCGGGATCTGCCAGGGCCTCGGCCGCGGGCACGAGGCTGGGGACCGGGGCCATGGGAGCGGCCGCCTGGGGGGACGGAGCCAAGGCCGGCGCCGCGGAGAGGAGAGCGGGCGCGGACAGGAAGGGCGCGGAGAGGCTCGGCCCGGCCAAAGGCGCCGCCTGCACGGACGAAGCGCTCAGGCCGGGAACGGGCACGGGCGCCGCGCGCGCGACTCGGACCGTCAGAGCCGCGCGCGACGGCGCGGCCAGCAGGACGAGCAGGGCGAGCCTCAGCATCAGAAGCCTATGTTATCAACGCGCGCGGGCGCGCGTATGGGCTGGTCAGGGAAGCCCCCCACCGGCATTGGTCCTAGGCTCCGATGGGCCCTAAGCGCGCGCGCCGAGGTACTCGCGCAGGGCGCCGGCCACGGCCTCGGCGAAGGGCTCGGCCAAGCACAGGCCGAACACGCCGTCAGGCCGCTGCAGGGCCACGAGGAAGCCCAGGCCGCCTTCGCGGTTGACGCTCAAGGACGAGCCCTCCTCGCGGCGCAGCTCCAGGCGCGCCTCGCGGGAGACGCGCAGGTGCTCGAAGGCGGCCAGCACGTCGCCCTCCTCGGGCTGGGGATTGATCAGGTCGTCGTTGAAGTAAAGCTTCATATCTCCTCCCGGGCCAGGGGCCCTGCTCTTCATACGAGCCAGGAGGAGAAAAGTTCCACCCGGACTAGGGCAGCATCCAGAACCCGACGCCGTTCATGGCCGAGAGGTCCGCGTGGCCGGTCCCCACGTCGCGGCAGTCGCCGCTCACGATGTTGAGGTAGGTCATGGCCTCGCCGGTCCGGGCGTCGCGCATGAGCGACATCTTGAAGGCGCAGCCGGCGTACTCGTATTTGATGACGCCGTTGACCGGCGGCGCCACGCAGGTCCCGAAGACGATGGGCCTGCCGTCCTTGTCCATGGCCCGGGTCCGGATGGACACCATGCCGCCGTCGCAGAAGCCGTCCTTGCCGCCGAGGATGTCGAGGAAGCCGTTGACGTGCTTGTTGCGGGTCATGTACACGCCGAAGACGCCTCCGGTGTTGACCACATGCTTGTAGGCATGGCCGTCCTCGTCTACGCCCTCGTAGGTCGGGGAGCCGCCGCCGCCGCTGAGCTTGAGCTTGGGCATGTCGGGCATCGTGAGCTCGCCGTGGAGCGGCGGGTCGTTGGGCGCGTCGCGCAGGGTCTGGAGCTCCACCGGAGAGATGGCGGCGCGGGTCCGCGTGGAATTCAGGGCTAGGGCGCCCACAAGGATGAGCGCCAGAACGACGATGGGGCCTATGAGCTTTTTCATGGGGTCTACCTCGCGGTGCGTCCGCTGGGTCCGGGCACCCCCAGGATAGCCCCTGATACCGGTATTGTCAATGCCGCTTTGCGGCGCCGGCCGCTACTTGAGCATCCAGAAGCCGACGCCGGCGATGGAGGCCAGGTCCGCCCCGCCGGAGCCGACCGCGGAGCAGTCGCCGCTGTCGATGGTGAGGTAGGCCAGGGCGTCGCCGCTGTCCGCGTCGCGCATGAGGTGGATGCGGAAGGCGCAGCCGTTCCAGTCCTGGCGCAGCACGCCGTCCACGGGCGGGGTGAAGCAGGTGCCCATGACCACCGGCTTGCCGGCCTTGTTGACCACGCGGGTGCGCACGCTGGTGAGCTCGCCTTTGCAGAAGCCGTCCTCCGGACCCAGGATGTCGATGAACCCGGTGGCGCGCTCGGACCTGGTCATGTACACGCCGTGGTAGTTGCCGGTGTTGACGATGTGCTTGTAGGCCTTGCCGGTCTCCTCCACGCCGCTGACCGCGGCGACGGCCTCGACCTTGGGCTCCTTGCAGCGCAGGGCCTGGAAGCCGGCGGAAAGGATGACGGCGGCGAGCAGAAGGGCGGGCTTTTTCATGAGAGACCTCCGGCAAGTCCTAGGATAGCGCCGGGGCCGGGCCCCTGTCAATGGCGGCCGGGGGAATGCGACAAAAACCCCGCTCCCCCTACGCGCGCAGGCCGCGGCGCCCGCCCAGCCCTAGGGCTTGGACGCGGCCAAAGCCAGGCCGATGGTGACGGCGGAGCCGTCGGGCTCCAGATAGGTGCGCATGGCCGCGCCCTGGCTCTTGAGCTCCGCGACGAGGTCGTCGAGATCGAGCCCAGCGGACTCGACTGCGACCGTGGTCTTCTCCTCCAGGGGCTCCATGCTCTCGGCGCCGGCCACGGAGCGTTCCGTGGCCAGCAGGCTCACGGAGCCTTTGGCGTTCTTGAGCTTGACCTCGGTGCGGCCGCGCAGCAGGCTGGCCTTCCTCTTCTGGAGCATGGCCGACTCCTCCTCAGCCTCCAGGCGCTCCATGGCGCCGCCCGGCGCCTCCGGCGCGACGGCATCGCCGGGCTGGAAGAGGCGGGAGTCGTGCGTCACGGTGATCGGCCCGAACTGCTCGGGCTCGCCGCGCTTGGCCACGAGCTCCTTCGAGGCCCCCACGCCGCCTCCCTTCATGATGGCGCCCAGCGCATAGGCCTTCTTCACGTAGGCCAGCTCGGAGAGCGCCTCGGCCAGGGCCTCGTTGTAGGACTTGCCCTTGCCGTGGGCCACGAGGCTCTCGCCCGCGAGGCGGGCGCTGGCGCTGGTCCAGGCCGGGCCCGCGACCAGGGCGGGCGCGGCCGCGGCGGGCAGGGGCGCGGCCTTGGGCAGGGCGAGCTTGAGGCCCACGTAGCGGGTGAAGTCGGAGGGGTCAGTCCAGGACTGCATGGCCAGGCCCGCCTTGGGCAGCGCCTCGACGAGGTCTCCGAAGACCAGGCCGCTGTAGGTCAGCTCGAGGACGGAGCCGGCGGCGCGGGTCTTGCCGCCCATGGTGCTCTTGAGCGCGCTTTTGACGAGCACGGAGTCCTTGCCCGCGGCGCAGGAGGCCTCGCTGGCCTGCTCCACGCCCTGGAGTTCCTCCCCGCCCACGCTCACCACGGCGTCCTTGCTCTTGCTCTTGACCGTGATGGGGCCGAAGCGCGCCTGGTCCTGGCGCTCCACCGCGGCGGAGACGCGCTGCTCCTCGCTGCCGCCGCTGGCGGCCGCGAGCTTCTTGAGCTTGGCCAGCTCCACGAGGGCGTTGAGCACGGCGGCCTCCTGCGTGGCGCCGATGCCCACGCCGAAGAGGGAGTCCCGGCCCGGGATGCTGCCCTGGTTGACCCAGTCGGGGGCGGCGGCAGAGGCGGGCCAGGAGAGGGCCGCGGTCAGGACGAGGGCGCTCGCGCTTCGGGCAAGGGTTTTCATGCTTCCTCCGTTTTGTGGAGTATAGCGCTTTAATGAGATAATGAGGTATGGGCAACAACCTCTTCGTCACCGGCTTCCCGTACGAGACCTCTCAGGAGGAGCTGGCCAAGCTGTTCTCCTCCTGCGGCACGGTGCTCAGCGCCAAGATCCTGGTGGAGCGCGTGACCGGCCGCTCCCGGGGCATGGGCTTCGTGCTCATGTCCACCGACGCCGAGGCGCAGACCGCCATCGTCAAGCTCAACGGCTCCGAAGTGGGGCACCGCAAGATCTTCGTCAACGAGGCGCGTCCGGCCGAGCGCGCCGAGGCTCCGGCCTACTCGGGTCCGGAGCGGCGCTCGGGCAAGGACCGGCGGCGCAGCCCGCCCGCCGTTGCCGCGGCCCCGGCCTCCGGGGAGAGGCGGCCCTGGGAGAAGAGGCCCTGGGACCGGGACAAGAAGCCCGCCTTCGGCGACAAGAAGCCCTGGAAGAAGCCCTGGGACAAGGATAAGAAGCCCGCCTTCGGCGACAAGAAGCCCTGGAAGAAGCCCTGGGACAAGGATAAGAAGCCGGGCTTCGGCGCCAAGAAGCCCTGGGAGAAGAAGCCCTGGGACGCGATGCACGGCGGGGGCAAGAAAGCCGGCGCTCCCTTCCCGAAGAAGAAGTGGGGCGCGGGCGGGCCTGACAGCGGCCGCAAGCCGGGCGACCGGATGAGCCGGCCGGGGGGCTTCAAGCGCCGGCCGGGCGGCGGGTTCCGGGGCTAGCCCGCGCCGCCGCCGACCAGCTTCCAGACCGCCGGACCGTCCAGGAGTTCGATGGGCCCGCCCTGCGCCGAGGCCCGGGCCTCGGGGCTGATGCCGGCCGTGGTGACCATGATGCCCTGCGCGGCCTGGTCCGCGGCCACGGCGCCGCAGAGCTCCTTGACCATGGCCGGCGTGATGTCCTCGCGCCAGTGCTTGGTCTGCACAAGGGTGAGCTTGCCGCCTTTGTGCAGGCGGATGTCCACGCCGCGCAGCCCGCCGCCTTCGGGGTTGTCGAAGATGTCGTAGCCGAGCCGGCCGTAGGCTCCGGAGACCACGCTCTGGAAGTCCTCCAGCCCGAGCTCGCGCAGGGACTCCGGCCCGGTCAAGGTCCGGGAGGACCGGGCCTGGGGCTTGGGCTCGACGAAGGCGATGACCGCGCTGACGCTGCCGAGCAGGGCGGCCGCGATGCCGCAGAACAGCAGGAGGTTCTGCCTGGGGAGGGCCAGGAAGCCGGCCAGGACCACCGCGATGCCGGCCGCCGAGACGGCCGCGCCGATGGGCCAGGGCAGGCGGGAGACGAACCTGATCAAGGCGAGCCCGAACCGCGTCATGCCGGCCCGGCTAGCGGATCTTGTGGGACCAGCGGTCCTTCAGGTGCTTCTCGATGAAGGTGCCCAGGCCTTTGCCGGAGACCGCGAGGTCCTTCATCTTCTTGACGTTGACGGGGTCCGCGGTCTGGTTGGTGTAGCGGTAGACCGTGCAGTCCTTGAAATAGATGATCACGGCGTCTTTAGCGATCTCATACCGGACGACCTTGGAGTCGCCGCTGAGGTTCTTGTACCGGTGCACGTGTTTTGGTCTTTTGGCGATGTTCATGGGGACATTATGCCTCAAATGGAGGGCTTAGCCAAGTCTCAATGATAGAATAGCCCTATGCGGACCGCGGGACTGTGGCTGGCCTGCTTCTTCTGGGCCGTGTCCTTCATCGCCAGCAAGGTGGCGCTGGAATCGGCCTCGCCCCTGACCGTGGTGACCCTGCGCCTGGCCATCTCCGCGCTGTGCTTCGCCCTGTGGTTCGGCCTGCGCGGCTGGCCGCGCCTGGCCTGGACCAGGCGCAACGCTGGGCATATCGTGCTCTTGAGCCTCTGCGGCACCACCTTGCACTACGGCACGCAGACCGTGGGCCTGCAGTACACGCCCGCGGCCAACGCCTCGCTCTACGCCTCCACCTGCCCGGTCTCCATCGCTTTGATCGCGGCTTTCACCCTGGGAGAGAGACTCAGCCTGCGCAAGCTCTTGGGCATCGGCCTGGCCTTGGCCGGGGTGCTCTGCGCCATGGGCCTCGACACCTTGCGCGCCTTCGAACTGGGCTCCTATCTCAAGGGCGACTTTTTGGTCTTCTTGAGCATCGTGCTCTGGGCGGTGTTCACGGTCTACGGCAAGAAGCTGGGCGCGCGGCTGGGCGCCTTGGAGCTGCTGGGCGTGGTCACCATCATCGGCGCGCTGACCATGCTGCCGGTCTGGGCGCTCGAGGTGCTGCGCGGGGGCAGCGGCCTGGCGGGCATGACCGCGCGGGGCTGGACCGCCACCGTGTTCTTGGGCCTGACCTGTTCTTTCCTGGCGACCGTGCTGTACTTTCTGGCCTTGGAGAAGAGGGAGTCGCAGAAGGTGGGCGTGTATCTCTACACCATACCCATCATGACCTACGCGGCGGCCTGGCTCTACCTGGGCGAGGCCATCGGCTGGAACCTGTTCTGGGGCCTGGTCCTGGTGCTCTCCGGGGTCTACCTCACCGAGCGCGGCTGAGATCCGGGGACAGCTCACTTATCTCACGAGCATGACCAGCCCGGTGGCGCTATGTCCGGAATGAGTTTTTCCGATCCTCCGAGGAGGGTTTTGTCCTATTGCGTGACGCCGACGCGCAGGCCGATGGCGCCTAGGCACTCGGCCACGGCCTCGCAGCGCTCGCGGGGGCCGTTGTAGACCACGGCCGAGCCTTGGCTGTGGACCTGCCAGGAGAGCTGCCGGGCGCGGCTCAGCGTGCAGTGCACGACCTTGATGAGCTGGTTCTCGACCTGGTCGAAGGAGTGGCAGTCGCAGTTGAACAGCACGGTGCGCCAGGCGTGGCCGGCGCAGGTGTGGTCGGTGGTCTCTTGCGCGGGCGCGGCGCCGGGCAGGTCCAGGGCTGCCTTCATGGCCATCATGTCAGGACCTATCTTCTCTTGACCGAACCGCCCAGGGCCCTTTCCGGGCAGACCAGCGTGTCGCCCGTGAACGCGGCATCGGCGCGGATCCAGCAGCGCATCTGGACCGAGTCTATCAAAAACAGCCCTCCCCCGGACCTGATTGGTCGCTGCGGATGAGCTTTGTATAATCAGGCCATGGCGCCGGGGGCTGGGATCTGAACCCGCGGATCGTTTTTCTCCAGCTTCCGCGCCTGGACCCGGACCTCTCGCTGCCCGGCGAGAACGTGATGCTGGCCGCGGCCTGCCTGCGGCACGCTCTGCGCGGCTCTCCCGAGGGCGCGTTCTGGGACGTCCTGCCCACGCCCGAAGAGCAGGACAGCGCGGGCAATGAGCTCCTGGTAGAAGCCGTCGTCAAGCTCGAGCCGACGGTTCTGGCCTGCACGGTCTATCTCTGGAACGTCGAGCGCACGCTCCGGCCGGAACTCGTGTCCCCAGTGCGAGACGCAATGCGCCTCGTCCACGGCGACCAAGGACAAACGCGGGGCGATGTCTTCTATGAGGTCGCCGACCAAAAGCCGCTCGGGACTGACATAAAGCAGTTCGGTCTTGCCGCCGCGAAGGCGCTGGTACGCCGCGCTTTTGTGATCGGCCGCGATATTGGAGTGCAGAGCGTCAGCCGCGAGGCCGATCTCGCGGGCGGCGGCGACTTGGTCGTCCATGAGTGCGATGAGCGGTGAGACGACCAGGACCAGGCCTTGGCCCATGGCGGCGGGGAGCTGGTAGCAGAGGCTCTTGCCTCCGCCGGTGGGCAGGACGACTAGACAATCGCGTCCGGCAAGGGCGGCCTCCACGGCCTCTTTTTGGAGCGGCTTGAAGGAGTCGAAGCCCCAACGCCGCTGCAGGGCTTCTTCCGGGGTCATTAGGCTTATGCGGCGGCGGCAGGCCCTGCGATCCGGCGCATGAGTGCAAGGAACTTTTCGCGGCGCCTTTCGCCCTCGGCTACGGGGCGGCCGGCGCTTAAGTGTCCTTCCAGGCTCAAAAGGAACCGTTTATCCGCCAACATCCGCGCCGATTCTTCCTTCAAATATCGGCGCACACCGGCCGGCGCGGCGTCGATCTTCGCTTCCGCTTCCAGGTGGCCGTCCAAGAGCACGATCACATCTTCGAGGTCTTTGCTGGACTGAAAGTCCTCGTGGCCGCGGTCGCGGAAGGCCTCCAGCTTGGAAGCCAGCAGGTAGGGTACCGAGAAGACATAGATGCTCTCGCCGTTCGGGAGCGCGGCCTGCTCCGCCTTGGCCATTCCATCCCGATACCACCGGCTGCTGAACCCCAGGATGGCGCCTTCAGTCGGCATCACATCCACCTTTATCCCGCGGAACATCCAACGGCAGATGGGCGGGTTCTCCTCCGTGGGATGTTGAAAGCCCAGCGCCCGCAGCTCCTCTTCGAGGGCGTAGTATTTCCCCAGCCTCACGAGTTCGACGATGCAGTCGACGTCGACGGTGGCGCGGGTCCCGGCAGCGGCGGGATCGGTGATGAAGAGATCGACCGTGGCGCCGCCGACGAAGACGACCTTCTCCTTGAGGCCTTTGAGTCCCTGGGCGACTATGCCCAGCATCTCGATGTTTTGGGAAGGAGCCCTAGGCGTCATGGAGTCGGCGCGTCAATTCTCCGCTCGCGAGTTCCCGTTCGCGAGCGCGGCCGACCCGCAGGGCGTCGACCAGCGCCAGGAGCTGATGCAGGGCCGGGTCTTTCAACGCGGCCTCGGGGACCGAGGAGTACAGCGGCTCGATGGCTTGGCCCCGGACAGTCCCTTCGCCTGAGGGCCATACATAGTGATCGTTGTCATTCGATACGATCTCTTTGGAGAGCGGCGGCGCCGAATGGGCCGTGGGCACGCCGCGGCAGATCGGGCCGGGCTCGGCCGGGTAGACGTACTTGAGGCCGTGGAGAACGAACTCCAGGAGCGCGGGCCAGTTGATCTTCTTCTTGGAGCTGTCGAGAAGCCTTGCGCGTTTGCTCCGCTCCAGGGACGTGCTGACCTCGGATAGAGACAGCCCCAATTCTTGGGCCAGATCGACAAGCCGCCAAGACCGGTCCTTGGAGGCGACCATCTTGAGCAGCACAAGCACGTCTTGCGGCTTTAATCCGCCCGCTGACTTCATTGGCATAGTATAACAGATGTTTTCGCATTTCGCAAATCGCGAAATGAATAATGTCGTATGGCTCATATCGACTCTGCCTGGGTCTTTATATGCGATAAATCGTTATTTTGCAATATCTATTATCCCAGTCCGCTTCGTTGTGTGTGGTTGCGGATAGGTGATTGCCGGAAGCATGGTCACGCTGCCCGAGGCCTCGCGCAAGAGGCGGATGACCTCATAGAGGGCCTGGATCTGTATATCGTGGCAGGCGGACTCGACCTGGAGCTTTTTCAGTTTGGTCTTGAGGCTGGCATGCTTGTCCGCGCCGATCTCGCCTCCCCCCCTGAACCCTCGGCCGCAGTTCGGACAACGCCATCGGCGGCCGCTGCGTCCGATCTGCGCGAAGCGCAGCCCGGTGTCCTTCTTGCGGTCCAAGGGCAGCGTGACAAGGTGGAATCCGTTGATATCGACGCTTTCCGCAAGCCAGCAGTACGGGCATTCAAGGAGCTCGCGATCGTCCACGAACATCCCCTGCCCCCTGCAGATCTCTTTGAGCTTCACGATCTCGCGCGCCAACTCCATGATCCGTTCCAGGTTGGGATCGGCGCGCCTCTTCTTGCCAGACACGGCCTTGGGGCTCTTTTTGATGTTCATCGGAACCTCCCTATCGCGGTAGTGACGCCTGACGGCAGCGGCTTCGAACTAAGCTTCCACCCGCCTCGTGGCCTATGAGCCATCGCTGAGCTCGGCTTCCAGCTGGGCGATGCTGGGCAGGCCCGGGGTCTTCCAATCGGCCACTCCGATGGGCGTCGATATCCCCCGCAGGGCGTATTCCGCTGTGAGGCGGTGCTTGCCTTTGCACAGGATGAGGCCTATGGAGGGCTTGTCGTCGGGATGGCGCCAGCGCTCGTCCACCGCGGAGAGGTAGAAGTTCATCTTGCCCGCGTACTCGGGCCTGAAGTCGCCGGCCTTAAGCTCGATGACGACGTAGCAGCGCAGGCGCAGGTGGTAGAAGAGCAGGTCGATGAAGTACTCCTTGCCTCCGACCTCGAGGCGCGCCTGGCGGCTGACGAAGGCGAAGCCCGCGCCGAGCTCCAGGAGGAAGCGCTGGATCTGGTCGATCAGGCCGGA
>JACRDS010000039.1 GCA_016212825.1 Elusimicrobiota bacterium
CCAGGGTCTCGACCATGGTGTTGACCGCGTTGGCGCCCATGGCGTCGATGACGTCGACGGCCAGGTGCACGATGAGCATGACCCCGCTCTCGGTCTCCAGGCGCCGGGTGTAGAGGTCCTTGGCTCCGCCTCCGAGGCTGACCAGGGTCTTGTCCTGCCTGTTGGCCAGGACCAGCAGGCGCTCCTTGGCCTCCGCGATGTCTTTGACCGCCTGCTCCGGGTCCTGGGGATTGACCAGCTGGACCTGCCCTTCCATGATGGCGTGCGAGGCGTTGGCCGTGAGCTTGCCGTTCTCCCGGATGAGCTTGGCCAGGTTGCTGCAGGCGGCGACGATGGAGGTCTCCTCCACGGCCATGGGGATGACGTAGTCCTTGTCGTTGATGCGGAAGTTGACCGCCACTCCCAGGGGCAGGCCGAAGACGCCGATGACGTTCTCGATCATCACGTCGGCCTGCTCGGCGGTGAGGGTCTCGTTCTTGAGGGTCCACTTTTCCTTGGTGGTCAGGGGGTACCAGTCGCCGAGCTTGTCGAGGCGCTCCCAGACGTCGAGGTTGTAGAAGCCCGGGAACCGGGAGGTGCGCAGGGCTTTCTTCTCGGGCGCCTGCTCCGTCTTTATCTTCGGCTTCTGCTGTTGATCCATTCTCTCAATCTTCCCGTGATCACGGGCTTGTGTTTGCGCAGGGACGCGATGTCCCGGGCTCCGACCAGGAGCATGACGGACTTGAGCTCCGCGATCACACCTTGCAGACAGGACAGCACCGCGTCGTAGCCGCCGCGCTTCCAGGCGCGCAGCACGGGCAGGGCCAGGCCCGCCGCGTCGGCGCCCAGGACCAGGCATCTGGCCGCGTCGAGGCCGCTGCGCACGCCGCCCGAGCCCACGAGTTCGAAGCCCAGGGGCGCGGCTTCCCAGAGCGAGGCGGCCGTGGGGATGCCCCACTCGTCGAGCCAGGTGCGCTGGTCCGGCGCGGTGCCTTTCCTCAGGTTCTCCACGCGCGGCCAGGAGGTCCCGCCCGCGCCGGCCACGTCGAGGGTCTTGACCCCGGCGGCCTTGAGGCGGCGCGCCGGCTCCCGGGAGATGCCGCAGCCGGTCTCCTTGACCATGACCTTGCCGGGCAGGCGCCGGCACAGGGCCTGGAGGGTCTTGAGGCCGCCGGAGAAGTCCGTGTCGCCCTCGGCCTGGCTGAGCTCCTGGGCCGGGTTGAGGTGCACGGCCAGGCCGTCGGCCTTGATGCTGGCCACGAGCCGCGCGATGTCGGCCGGGTCCGCAACGGCGGCCTGCTGCAGCCCGATGTTGCCCAGGATGGGCACGTCCGGGGCGAAGCGCCGCACCGCGTAGGAATCGATGAGGGAGGGGTCTTCGAGCATGGGGCGCTGGCTGCCCAGCCCGAAGGCGACGCCCAGCTCCTGGGCCGCGCGGGCGAGGTCCTGGTTGAGGTCCCGCGCGGCGGCCACGCCGCCGGAGATGGCGGTGACGATGAGGGGCGCGCGCAGGCGCCGGCCCAGGAAGCGGGACTCGGTGCTCACGTCCGCGAGGGAGAACTCCGGCAGGGCGTCATGGAGCAGGGCGACGTGCTCCAACCAGGTGCTCTGCTGCCGGAACTCCACGTCCATCTCGGAGCAGATGCGCAGGTGGTCCGCCTTGCGGCCCTGGCTCATAGCGTATTTTGTCATTTACGGTGCCACGGGTCAACTTTCTTAACTTTTCAACTTTCTCCTTTTGGTACAATGTCGCCGCATCCTCATGAAGCGCATCGCCATACTCGGCTCCACCGGCTCTATCGGCCGCAACGCCCTGCGCGTGGTGGACGCCCTGCCCGGCCGCTTCCGGGTCGTCGGCCTGGCGGCGCACTCCAACGGGGACCTGCTCCTGCGCCAGGCGGCGCGCTACAAGCCGGCCATGGTGTCCCTCTTCGACCCCGCGGCCGCGCGGCGCCTGGAGGGCCGCCGCAACGGGACCCGCGCCCTGGCCCCGGGCGTGGAGGGGCTCGTGGAACTGGCCGGGCACCCGGACGTGGACCTGGTGCTCACCAGCCTCGTGGGCGGGGTCGGCTTCGCCCCCCTTCTGGCCGCGGTGCGCGCCGGCAAGACCGTGGCCTTGGCCAACAAGGAGCCCATGGTCATGGCCGGCGCCCAGTTCATGCGCGAGGCCAAGCGTTGGGGGGCGCGCATCATCCCGGTGGACTCCGAGCCCTCGGCCGTGTTCCAGTGCATCCAGGGCTCCCTCGCCGCCCCCGGCCGCGTCCTGCTCACCGCGTCGGGCGGCGCCTTCTACCGCCGCCGCGGTTCCCTGGCGCGGGTCCGGCCGGCCGAGGCCCTGCGTCACCCCACCTGGAAGATGGGGCCCAAGATCACCATCGATTGCGCGACCCTCATGAACAAGGGCTTCGAGGCCATCGAGATCCAGCATCTCTTCGGGCTCGGGCACCGGGACATCGCCATCCTCATCCACCCCCAGTCCATCGTGCACTCGGCCGTGGAGTTCCGCGACGGCTCGGTGCTGGCCCAGCTGGCGCCGCCCGACATGCGCCTGCCCATCCAGTATGCCCTGACCTATCCGGAGCGCCTGCCCTCCGTGGTCCGGCGGCTCGACCTGGCCGCGGCCGGCAGCCTCACCTTCCAGGAGCCGGATTTCCGGCGCTTCCCCTGCCTGGCCCTGGCCCGCGAGGCGGCGGCGGCCGGCGGAGCCGTGCCCGCCGTCCTCAACGCGGCCGACGAGGTCGCGGTCGCGGCCTTCACGGCCGGCCGCATCCCTTTCACCAGCCTGGCGCGCGTCGTGGAGCGGACCCTGCGGGCCTTCCGCGGCGGCCGCGCCCTGCCGAGCTTCTCGGAAGTCGTGGAGATCGACCAATGGGCCAGGCGCAAGGCCCAGGAGGAGTGCGACCGGCGATGAACATCTACTACCTGCAGTCCGCGGCCGCGGTCCTGCTCACCTTCGGTCTGGTCATCTTCATCCACGAACTGGGGCACTTCCTCATGTGCCTGCGCCTGGGCGTGCGCGTGGAGAAGTTCGCCTTCGGCATGGGGCCCGAGCTCTTCGGGGTGACCCGCGGCGAGACGCGCTACTCCCTCTGCGCCGTCCCGCTGGGAGGCTTCGTCAAGCCGGCCGGGGAGGAGATCGAGGGCTGCAGCGGCAAGACCGACGAGTACTACGGGCAGACCTGGTACCGGCGCCTGGCCATCGTCTACTCCGGGCCCCTGATGAACTATCTCCTGGCTTTCGTCCTGTTCGCCGGGGTGGTCTATCTCAAGGGCATGCCCGAGTTCGGCGACAAGCCGGTCATCGGCAACATGGTGACGGGCTTCCCCGCGGATCGCGCCGGCGTCAGGATCGGCGACGAGATCCTGGCCTTCAATGGCCGTCCCATCACGGCCTGGCGGCAGCTCTCCGACGCCATCCACGCCGCGCCCAAGCAGGAGATCAGCCTGCGCCTGCGCCGCGAGGGCCGGGAGTTCCTGGTGAAGCTCGCCACCAGGGTCGACGATTCCACGGGCTACGGCGTGGTGGGCATCATGCCCGAGTCCGTGTTCAAGCCCGTGGGCGCCCTGACCGCGCTCTGGGAAGGGGCGGCGCAGTGCTACAATTTCACCGCGGTCACGGCCAAGACCATCGCCTCCAAGATCTGGCGCCGGGAGAGGCCCGACCTGGCCGGCCCCGTGGGCATCGCCCAGATGGTCAGCCGCGCGGCCCACTCCGGCTGGGAGGACCTGGTCTTCCTCATCGGCTTCATCTCCGTGGCCATCGGCTTCTTCAACCTGCTGCCGGTGCCCCTGCTCGACGGCGGCCACGCCGTCATCTACTTCTGGGAGGGGCTTTCCCGGCGCCGGCTGACCCAGGAGCTCATGACCAAGGCCAACAGCGTGGGGTTCGTGCTCCTGGCCCTGCTCATCATATTCGCCACCTACAGCGACGTGGTGCGCCTGCGCGAAGACCGCGCCGCGCGCAAGGCGCAGGCGGCGCAAGCCGCTCCTTAAAGGCGGTTGACAGGGTCCGGAATGGCTTGATATAATCTTTTCGTAGCCTTTCAATGGAAAGTGGCTGCAGCTGAGCCACTTTTTTTATTGACCGGAAGGATTCTTCTCATGGACACCTCGGCGATCGAGACGCTCGTGGAGCCCCTGCTGACGCAGGAGGGGGCCGAACTCGTGGACCTGGAGGTCCTGCGCGAGCGCGGCCGCCAGATCCTGCGCTTCTATCTGGACAAGACGGGCGGCATCAGCCTGGACGACTGCGAGCACCTTTCCAACCGCATCGGAGCCCTGCTCGATGAGGCCGACGCGGTGGCGGGCTCCTACGTCCTGGAGGTCTCCTCCCCGGGCCTGGACCGGGTCCTCAAGAAGGAGAAGGATTTCGTCCGCTTCGCGGGCCAGGCCGTAGTTGTCCGGCTCAAGCTCCCGCAGGACGGCCGGCGCAATTTCAAAGGCATCTTGGCCGGCTTCTCGGACGGCAAGGTCAAGGTCGAGTGCGAGGGGAAGCCCTTCGAGTTCCCCCTCCCCCTCATCGACGAAGCCCGGCTGGATTACCGGGCGGAGGTCTGACAACCATGGCGAAATCGGAACTGGTCCTGGCTCTGGAGCAGCTCGAGCGCGAGAAGAACATCCGCAAGGACGACATCCTCAAGATGATCGAGGAGGCCGTGGTCAGCTCCCTGCGCAAGCACGTGGGCAAGACCGCGGTCATCGAGGCCTCCATCGACCCGGAGACCGCGGAGTTCAAGGCCGCGGTGGTCAAGAAGGTGGTGGAGACCGTGGCCGACGCGGAGCTCGAGATCGGCCTGCCCGAGGCGCGCCGCTTCAAGAAGGACGCCGCGGTCGGCGACGAGCTGCGCCTGCCCGCCCCGGTCACCGACTTCGCGCGCATCGCCGCCCAGACCGCCAAGCAGGTCCTGGCCCAGAAGATCCGCGAGAAGGAGCGCGACAGCCTCTTCGACGAGTACAAGCCCAAGGAGGGCGAGATCGTGACCGGCGCCGTGCACCGCTTCCTGGAGCGCAACGTGGTGGTGGACATCGGCAAGACCGAGGCCATCCTGCCCGTGCGCGAGCAGATCCGCCGGGAGCGCTACCCCATCGGCGGCAACGTGCGCGCCATCATCCTGCGCGTGGACAAGGCCCAGCGCGGGCCGCAGGTGGTCATCTCCCGCGCCGCGCCCCTGTTCCTGCAGCGGCTCTTCGAGCTGGAGGTCCCCGAGATCGGGGACAAGATCGTGGAGATCGTGGCCGTGGCCCGCGACCCTGGGTTCCGGGCCAAGGTCGTGGTCAAGTCCAGCGACCCCAAGATCGACCCGGTCGGCTCGTGCGTCGGCCTGCGCGGCTCGCGCATCCGCAGCATCATGAACGAGCTGGCGGGCGAGCGCATCGACCTCATCCCCTACGACGCGCAGATCGAGAGGTACCTCGCCAACTCCCTGGCCCCGGCCAAGGTGGTCTCGGTCCGGGTCATGGACGTGGAGAACAAGCGCGCCGAGGTGCTGGTCTCCGAGGAGCAGCTCTCTTTGGCCATCGGCAAGGACGGGCAGAACGTCCGGCTGGCCTGCCGGCTCACCGGCTGGGAGCTCGAGGTGAGGACGGTCCCTCCGGAGGCGTCCGCCGAGGGCGGAGCCGGACTGCGCGCGCTGGAAGGCGTGGGCGCCAAGACCGCCGAGGCCCTGGCCGCCGCGGGCTTCACGGACCCGGCCCGCCTGGCCGCGGCCACGCCCGAGGAGCTCACCGCAGTCGAGGGCATCGGCCCGAAGACGGCGGCCAAGATCATCGCCGGCGCCAAGAAGTTCGTGGCGGCTCCGGTTGCGGCGCCGGAGACTCCGGCCCAGGAGCCGGCGGCGCCGGAGGCCGCCCCCGAGGCCAAGGACGACGCGGCCTCATAAATGCTAGCATAAGACAATCTGATGGACAAAAAGAAGACCGAGAAGGCTGAGAAGAGCGAAGCGCCGGCCAAGAAGGCCGCCAAGAGCCCTGCCGCCAAGAAGCCGGCCAAGAAGCCGGCCGCCGAGGGCAAGGCCTCCAAAGCCTCCAAGAAGGGCGTTTCCGGCGTGCGCAAGGCGGCGGCCGAGACCCGCTCCGTGCAGGAAGAGGGCTCCATCGCTCCCCCCTCCCGGAACCTCGTCTCGGCCTTCGACCTCTTCAAGCGCAAGAAGCTCCTCCAATCCACGGGCCCGACCGTGACGCGCTTGGCGCCCGGGGCCTCTTTGCCCAAGCCGCCGGCCCCGCCGCCTAAGCCTGAGTCGGCCCCCGCTCCAGCGGCCGCCGTGCAGGCGAGCGCCGCGGCTCCGGCAGCGGCCAAGCCCCCTGTCCCCATGGCCAAGCCGGCCCCGGCCGCCCCCGGGGCGCCGGCGGCCAGGCCGGTCTCCGCGGCTCCGGCAGCGCCTCCGGCGGCCCCGGCCAAGCCCGGCCTGCCCGTCCAGATCACCAAGCCGACGCCGCCCATGCGTCCCCAGGCTCCGTCCGTCCGCGTCGGCGCCCCCGCGCCGCGTCCGTCCGGCCCCCGCGCCCCGGCGCCGGGAGCCCGCCCCGGCGGCGGCCAGGGCCGTCCGTCCGCCCGGCCCGCGCC
>JACRDS010000040.1 GCA_016212825.1 Elusimicrobiota bacterium
ACGGGGCGGCCATGTAGTCCGAGTGGGGGTCGTAGGCTCGGGCCAGGGCGCTGAGATAGAACTGCAGGACGTCGTTGGCGTCGAACTCCGTGAAGCTGCGC
Source organism: Elusimicrobiota bacterium (assembly GCA_016212825.1). Lineage (GTDB taxonomy): Bacteria > Elusimicrobiota > Elusimicrobia > UBA1565 > UBA9628 > UBA9628. The sequence continues at coordinate 102 of JACRDS010000040.1, forward strand.
AGGAGCCGCTCGTAGCGGGTCCGGACCGTCTTGGCCTGCTCCTCCGGCTTGGCGCTGCCCAGGCGCTCCTGGAGCAGTTCGAACTTGACGCGCAGGCGCCAGAGTTCGGCCGCCTCCCGGGCGTCCGCGGGCCAGGGCAGTTCGTGGCGGTCCACCACCAGGCTCTCGTCGTCCGTGAAAGTGACGGTCGAGGCCGTCAGCTTCTCCACCAGGGCCTTGCGCTCCGCGGCGCGCTTGAGGAAGCGGTCGAAGATCTCGTAGGCCGGGGCGAGGTTCCCGTCGCGGGCCAGCTCGCCCAGGCGCGCCCCGTAGCGGGCCTCGAACTCGTCCACGTCGGATCTCTCCAGGAACATGTGGTTGTAGTCGTAGTAGTCGAGGTAGTCGTGCAGCCACTGGCGGGAGAGGGCTTCGTCGATGGGGCGGTGATTGTAGTGGGTCTGCTCGAAGATGCGGGCCACGAGCTGGGCCACGACCTGGGCCGCCGGGGCGGGCTCCAGGGCGGCGCGGGCGGGCGCGGCCCAGGCCAGGAGCAGGAGCAGCGGGAGGAGGGCGCGGGAAGGCATAGCTCTATTATAGAAGGGAATGGCGTCCCGCGCCAGGGGCGGCCCGGGCTATTCCTTCGCGACCAGCTGGCGCATCTCCTTAAGATAGGAGACGGCTTGGGGCACTTCCTTGTAAGGGATGCGTACTCCCTTCTTGGACCAGCCCTTGTAGGAGGAATCCTCCACCCACTCGCGCAAGTCCACCCCGGTGGTGTCCCGGAAGATGGTGATGCGCACCACGAGTTCGACGCCCGCCTTCTTCGGGAAGCGCGCCAGCTCCTTGTCCTCCAGGGTGTCGGGCTCCTTGGGCAGCTTCTGCAGGACGGGAAGGATGCCGTCGAGCAGGCCGGCGTTGAGGGTGATGCCGGACTTGGTCGGGCCGGTGTAGGAGTCGCCCTGGATGAAGGTGCGGATGGAGCCGTACTTGTAGCCCTTGTACTCGTCCACGTAGAACTTGATCTGGGTGGTCTCCGACAGGGAGATGGTGCCCAGTTCCTTGAGCGGTTTGAATTCGCGGGGTTCTGCCATTGTCCCTCCAGCTATCCGGGATTATATCATAGTTCGTCCGTTTATTCATATAATACTCGCGATGTTCACATTGATATCCATCTGCGCCCTGCTCATCGCGGGCAACGCATTCTTCGTCCTGATGGAGTTCGCTTTGGTCAAGGTCCGCGCCTCGCGCATCGAGCTGCTGGCGCGCAAGGGGAACCTGCGGGCCGTGCAGGTCCAGGAGATCCTCGGCCGCCTGGACGACTACCTGGCGGCCAGCCAGGCGGGCATCACGGTCATCAGCCTGGCTTTGGGCTGGATCGGAGAGCCGGCCCTGGCGCGCTGGCTGCAGGGGGTCCTGTCCGGTTTCGGCGTGGTCCTGCCGGGGCATGTTCTGCACGGCTGCGCCTTCGCCCTGGCCCTGGCCCTGCTGTCCTTGGCCCACATCGTGCTGGGCGAGCTCGTGCCCCGCGCCATCGGCATCCAGAAGGCGGACCTGGTCTCCCTGTGGGGCGCCATCCCCCTGCGCCTCTACGCCCGCGCCATCCGGCCCGTGGTCGTCCTCATGTCCAGCCTCTCCATCGGCATACTCAAGCTCCTCGGCTTCAAGCCGGCCGCAGAGTCCGAGTCCGCGGTCTCGGAGGAGGAGATGCGAGTGCTGCTGGGCGAGACCCAGGAGAAGGGCTCCTTCCCTTTGGAGCGGCTCCTCCTGCTGGAGAACCTCTTCGACCTGGGCTCGGCCAAGGTCTCGGACGCCATGGTCCCGGCTGACAAGATCGCATTCCTGTCCGCGGAGAAGACCTGGGCCGAGAACCTGGAGACGGTCCGCCTGCGGCGCTTCTCCCGCTACCCGCTCTGCGCCGGCGGCCCGGACAAGCCGGTGGGCATGGTGCACGTCAAGGACCTCGTGCTCAAGCCGGCGGAGGGCGCCGCGCCCGACCTGCGCCAGATCAAGCGCGACCTGGCCGAGGTTTCGGAAGGCGAGTCCCTGGAGAAGCTGGTCAAGACCTTCCCGGACAAGGGCATCCACATGGCCGTGGTCAAGGACGCCCAAGGCCGGGTCAGCGGGCTGATCACGCTCGAGGACATCATGGAGGAGCTCGTCGGCGAGATCAACGACGAGTTCGACCTGCCCCAGGCCTGGAACCTCGCCGACCTCGTGGTCGGGCCCGCGGTCGCGGTGGGCTTGCAGGCCTCGGACCGCAAGGCGGCCATGGCCCTGCTGGTCTCCCGGCTCAAGTCCGCGGTCCCGGAGCTCAACGAGGAGGAGGTCCTCAAGGCGGTGCTCGACCGCGAGGCCAAGCTGCCCAGCGCGGTCGGCCGCGGCGCGGCCGTGCCCCATGCCCGCCTCCCCGGCCTCTCCCGGCCTTTCGTCACGGTCGGACGCTTCGCCAAACCGGTGCCCGGACCGAGCCCGGACAACGTGCCGGTGCGCCTGGTCTTCCTGATCCTGACCCCCGTCTCCACCCCCATCGTCCAGCTCAAGATCCTCAGCCGCATCGCGGCGCTGCTGACCAACGAGAACCTGCGGCGCAAGCTCCTGCGCGCCAAGACCGGCGAGGCCCTGCTGGAGACCTTGCGCACGGCCGACACCCTCTTGGCCGTGTAGTATCATATCCAGCCATGAACCAGGCCCGACCGCGCCGCATAGCCGTCCTGGGAGCCGGGATCACCGGGCTGGCCGCGGCCTACGAGCTGCGCCGCCGCGGCGGCGGCCGCCAACCCCAGCCCGACATCGTCCTGTTCGAGGCGGACACCCGCGTCGGCGGGAAGGTCCGCAGCGAGAAGCACGACGGCGTGCTCTACGAGGCGGGGGCCGAGTCCTTCGGCGCGGCCCAGCCCCAGGCCATGGAGCTGGTGCGGGAGTTGGGCCTGGGCCACGACGTCCTGCACAGCGACCCCCGGCGCCGCCTCTTCCTGGTGCTGGCCGGCGGCCGCCTGACGCCTCTCCCGGAAGGCGTGGGGCAGGTCGTGCCCGCGCGCTGGCTGTCCTTCCTGCGCAGCGGCCTGCTGACCTGGAAGGGCAGGCTGCGCTTCCTGGGCGAGCCGTTCCTGCCCGCGGAAGAGGGGGAGGCCGACGAGTCGCTGAGCGCTTTCTTCGGCCGGCGCCTCGGGCCGGAGGCCGTGGCGAGGATCGTCGAGCCACTCCTGGCCGGGGCCTGCCTGGGCGACCCGTGCCGTCTGAGCGTGCGCAGCCTTTTCCCGCATCTGGCCGACATGGAGCGCCGGGGCGGGCTGCTCCGGGGCTGCTGGAAGTCGCCCATGCGCCGGCTGGCCGCGGAGGCGGACCCGGCCCTGGCCGTGACCCTGCGCAACGGCCTCTCCACCCTGGCCGAGGCCCTGGCCAAGCGCCTGCCTTCCGGCTGCCTGCGCCTGGGCGCTCCCGTCGTGCGCCTGGCGCGCCGCAACGGGGGCTGGGAGGTGCGCACCCCGCATTCCAACGAGCCTTTCGACGTCGTGGTCTGCGCCCTGCCGGCCCCGGCCCTGGCCCAGGTCCTGGAGCCTGTCGACCCGGAGGTCTCCGGCGTCCTGCGCGAGATCCCCTACTCGGCGGCGGCCGTGGTCACCTTGGCCTACGAACGCAAGGCGCTCTCCCATCCTCTCGACGCCGCCGGCCTCCTGGTCCCCCGGTCCGAGGGGCGGCGCCTCGCCGGCGCGGTCTTCGCCTCGAGCCGGTTCCCCGGGCGGGCGCCCGCGGACCTGGCCGTGCTGCGCGGCTGGGTCGGCGGCGAGGCGGCCTCGGGGGATGACGCCGCCGCCGCGCGCGTCGTGCGCGCCGAGCTGCGCGAGATCCTGGGCCTGGGCGAGGCCCACCCGCGCTGGACGCGCGTGGCGCGCTGGCCGGCGGCCCATCCGCAGTACACCATCGGCCACGCCCTGCGCCTGAGGCGCCTGGAGTCCTGCCTGCAGTCCCATCCGGGCCTCATCCTCGCCGGCGAATCCTACCGGGGCGCGGGGCTGTCGGACTGCATCCGCTCGGGCCGCCTCGCCGCGGCCAAGGCCTTGACCCCCGCCGGCGGCCGCGCGGCGGCCGGGGTCGCCTAGTGGACCTGGGGCGGGCGGCCAAGGTCATCAAGGGCCTGCGCCTGCCTCCTTACCGGCTCGACCAGGTGCGCCGCGCCGTGTACGGCCACTGCGTCTCCTCTTATGGGGAAGTCTCGGTCCTGCCCCTGGAACTGCGCCAGGAGCTGGCGCGTTCGGCCCCCATCCTGAGCTGCTCTTTGCGCGAGTGCCGGGTCTCCGCGGACGGCCTGGCGCGCAAAGCGGCGCTGGCGCTGCTCGACGGCAAGGTCATCGAGACGGTCCTGCTGCGGCCCAGCCCCCGGCGCTGGACCGCCTGCGTCTCCACCCAGGTGGGCTGCGCCTTCAACTGCGCCTTCTGCGCCACGGGCGCCATGGGCTTCGTGCGCGACCTGACCGCGGAGGAGATCTCGGACCAGGTCCTGTTCTGGCGCCAGAACATGCGCCAAGAGGGCCTGGAGGGTCGCCTCGACAACGTGGTCTACATGGGCATGGGCGAGCCGCTGGCCAACTACGAGGCCGTGGCCGAGAGCCTCCGGCGGGTCCTGGACCCCAAGCAGCACGGCATCGGGGCCCGGCATGTCTCGGTCTCCACCGTGGGCATCCCCAAGGGCATCGAGCGCTTCGGCGAGGACTTCCCCCAGGTGAACCTGGCCGTGTCCTTGCACGCGGCCGAGGACGGGCTGCGCAGCCGGCTGGTGCCGGCCAACAGGACCTTCCCTTTGGCCGATTTGTCCCGGGCGCTGGAGCGGTATCTGGGCTCGAGTTCCCGCAAGGTGATGCTGGAGTACGCCTTGCTGGCCGGGGTCAACGACCGGCCGGGCGACGCCGACGCTCTCGTCGCCTTCGTGCGCCGCCTGGGCCGGCCCGGGCTGTTCCACGTCAACCTTATCCTTTATAATCCGATCGAGGGACCGTGGCGGCCGTCCTCCGAGCCGGAAGCCCGGCGCTTCCAGGACCGCCTGCTGGCGGCCGGGCTCAAGGTGACCCTGCGCCAGAGCCTGGGTTCCGACATCCAGGGAGCCTGCGGCCAGCTCGCATCCGAGAGGAGTTGAAATGGAAGACCTTCCCGAAGACCGGTCCGCCGAAGAGAATCGCCTCAGAACACGCCCTTCGCGGGCGCGCTACGACAAGGCGCATCTGGCCCTGGAGCGCAAGTGGCGGCGGCGCGAGCTCAAGGCCGACCGCATGATGCGGGAGGTCGTGGACATCCTCTGGGACGCTTTCGCGGGAAGCCCCTATTCCTGGTGCGGCTTCTACCTGCTGGCGCAGGACGGGGGGAGCCTGGTGCTGGGCCCGCACCGCGACAGGCCGGCCTGCTCGCCCCTGCCCATGCACGGGGTCTGCGGCCGGGTGGCGGCCTCGGGGCAGGGCTTGGTGGTGCCGGACGTCAAGGCCCTGGGGGACGCCCACATCGAGTGCGACCCGCGCAACCTCTCCGAGATCGCCTTGCCCGTGCGCGACAAGACCGGGAAGGTCTGGGCCGTCTTCGACGTGGACAGCGCGTCGGCCGCGGCTTTCGACGACATGGACCAGAGGTGGCTGGAGAAGATATTGAGGCGCTTTGAGGAAACAACAGCGCCAGAATCCGGCCGTTGAATGGCTCGGCTCGTCGCCCCGCCGGGGGTGAGCAGCCAGCCGTTATGAAATCAAGCCGCCCCGGGGGCTTGCCCCCAGGGCGGCGCTCGTGGCAGGAGAGTCCGAGTGATGTCGTCCTGTTGTCGTTCGCGCTGCGCCTAAGCTGTTGCGCCTTCTCTGACAGTGTAGCGGAGCCGTGTGTCGGAATTATTTCATGCCGCGGATTATGGGTATAATCTAGTCCTCCAGCCATGGACCTGCTGACCGTCGTCCCTGTCGCCGTGGCGGTCATCATCGTCCTGGCCGTGGGCTTCGACTTCGTCAACGGCTTCCACGACGCGGCCAACGTGGTGGCCACCATGATCTCCACGCGCGCCTTCCAGCCCGAGAGCGCGCTCGTCATCGCCGCGCTCGCGGAGTTCCTCGGGCCGTTCATCTTCGGCACGGCCGTGGCCCGGGCCATCGGGCAGGGCATCATCCATCCCGAGGACGCCACCGTGGCCGTGGTCCTGGCGGCCCTGTCCGGGGCCATCGCTTGGAATATCATCACCTGGTACTTCGGCCTGCCCTCCTCCTCCAGCCACGCCTTGGTGGGCGGCCTGGCGGGCTCGGTCCTGGCCGCCGCGGGGCCGCGGCACCTCAACCTGCACGGCTTCCTGTCCATCGTCACGGTCCTCTTCGTCTCCCCGGTCGTCGGACTCTTCGCCGGCTACTGGTCGCAGAAGATACTGCTCCTCCTGTCCCGGGGCTTCACCCCGCGCCTCAATGACGCCTACAAGCGCCTGCAGGTGGTCTCCGCCGTGACCTTGGCCCTGTCCCACGGCACCAACGACGCCCAGAAGTCCATGGGCATCATCACCTTGACCTTGCTCTCCGCCGGGCTCATCCCGGCCTTCGCCGTGCCCCGCTGGGCCATGGCGGCCTGCGCCGCGGCCATGGGCCTGGGGACCGCCATCGGCGGCTGGCGCATCATCAAGACCGTGGGCGACCGCATCTACCGCCTGCGCCCCATCAACGGCTTCGCGGCGCAGAGCGCCTCGGCCGCGGTCATCATGTCCGCGGCACTGCTGGGAGGGCCGGTCTCCACCACGCACGTGGTCTCCTCGGCCATCGCCGGCGTGGGCAGCGCGGAGCGCATCAAGGCCGTGCGCTGGAACAACGCCTTCGACATCGCTTTGGCCTGGATCGTCACCATACCGGCGTCCGCCGCCCTGGCCGCCGCATCCTACTTCCTCATGCGGGTCGTCTTCCACTTTTCCAAGGGGGCTTGAATGGCACTGCGCGACATCTTCTTCCCGCCCAAGCGGGACTTCGTCAAGATGCTCAAGGAGCAGGCGGAGAAGACCGCCGAGGGCATGCAGGCGCTGCAGGAATACCTCGCGGACCCCACTCCCGAGCGGGACAAGAAGGTGGTCCGCCTGGAGGACGAGGCCGACGAGATGCGGCGCATCCTCATCGAGGAGCTCAACCTCTCCTTCGTCACGCCCTTCGACCGGGAGGACATCTACGCCCTCTCGCGAGCCATCGACGACATGATCGACTACGCCAAGTCCACGGTGGAGGAGATGAACCTCTTCGCGGCCAGGCCCAACGAGCACCTCAAGCGCATGGCCGAGGGCCTCTGCGAGGCGTCCCAGGAGATCGCCTCCGCCATCCCGCTGATCACCACCCATCCCAACGTCTGCCAGCAGCACATCGTGCGCGCCAAGAAGGCGGAGAACTTCGTGGAGCACCGCTACCGCGAGGCCCTGGCCGAGCTCTTCAAGCTCGACGACGTCAAGGAGATCCTCAAGCTGCGCGAGATCTATCGGCACCTCTCCAACGCCGCGGACCGGGGCGACGAGGCCGCGGACCTCATCGGCGACATCGTCGTGAAGATGACATGAAGATGAAACCGGGAAAAGGTAGAATGAGGCCATGAGACACTGGCGCGCCGCCGCCGTCGCTGCCGCGGCCCTGGCCCTGGGCGGCTGCATCGGGGAGATCCCCAGGCTGCCGCCGCTCCAACTGGGCAACCCGCCCCTGGCCACCCCCGGCGGCCCCGCTCCCATCAAGACCGACGCCCAGATCACCAACGCCCTGGTGGACCTGGTCCAGGACAAGCGCCGCTTCAAGGTGGACGTCTCCCAGGTCCAGATGGGCACTCCAGTGGGCGACATCCTGAGCCTGGGCTCGCCCATGGGCTACCAGCTCAGGACCCGCTACCTCGCCCTGGGCATCCCCCTCTCCGACGCGCTCTCCCGCAACGCTGACCCCGTCTTCCGCGAGCGCCTCATCAACCTGGCGCGCTGGGACACGGACGGCGAGACCCGCGCCGCGGCCATGATCGCCCTGGCCTGGGCCCACGACGCGGCCCACTACGACGTGTTCCGCGAGGCGCTCGTCCACCTCGACCCCGCGGTGCGCTTCGGGGCCCTGGAGGCCCTGCTCATCTGGGACAACCCCCAGCGGGCCCTGCCCCTGCTCTCCGGGGTCGCGGAACGCGAGCAGGAGCCCATCCTGCGCGTCTACGCCTCGGGCGTCATGGCCAAGCTCGGCGACCCGGCCGGCCTGCTGCGCCTGCGGAGCTTCCTGGACCACTACAGCTGGCTGGTGCGCGCCATGGCCGCGAGCTACCTGGGCGAGTACGGCGAGGCGCAGGACTACGACCTGCTGGCCTCGCGCATCGGACGCGAGACGACCAACGACTTCGTGGTGGCCGAGTACTGCATCGCGGCCCTCAAGCTCTACCCCAAGCGGCATCCCGAGGGCGAGACCCCGCCCGCGCCCAAGCCGGCCGCGGTCCCGGCCCTCCCGGCCCTGGCCGACGCCTTCCAGCTGGAGCCCCTGGTGGTCAAGGCCCGCCGCGTCAAGGACCAGCCGGCCCTGGACCCCCAGATCAACCAGCACCTGCTGCGCCTGCTGCAGCAGCGCATGGACGCCCGGCCCGACACCCAGGCCGCGCGCGACGCCTCCGTGGGCAACCTCGCCAAGCTCTCCACGGCCACGGGCTACAAGCTCAAGACCCGCTACACCGAGCTGGGCTTCCTCCTGACCGAGGGCCTGGCCGGGGTGACCGACCTGCAGCTCGTCTCCGAGCTCGAGAAGGCGGCGCGCCTGGCCACCAACGTCCAGATCCGCGCCGCGGCCATGGCGGCCCTGGCCTACACCCACGACCTGCGCTACCTGCCGCTGTTCCAGGGCGCCATCGTGGACCCCAACATCACGGTGCGCTTCGGGGCCCTGGAGGCCCTGCTGCTCCTGAGCGACCCCGCGGTGCAGTTCCCGGTGGCCAACGCGGCGCGCGTGGACATGTCAAAGCCCCTGCAGGTCTACGCGGCCTCCGGCATGTGGCGCCTGGGCGACATCTACGGCCGGGAGATCCTGCTGCGCCTGGCCCAGGACCAGGACTGGCTGGTGCGGGCCATGGCCGTCCGCTATCTCGGCGAGCAGGGCGGCGCCGACGAGTACATCAAGATTCTGCAGTGGTTCGGCTTCGAGAGCCACCAGATGGTGAAGGCCGAGATGTGCTCGGCCCTGCTCAACCTGCAGAAGTTCAACGTCCCCGCGAATCCCTAGAGGAGCCTCCTATGGACCTGAAATTCCTGACCAGCCTGGCGCTCACCGGCGGCGACTGGGTCATCTACCTGCTGCTGATCTGCTCGGTGGTGTCCGTGGCCGTGATCGTGGAGCGGGCCATCCTGCTGCGCCGCGAGGAGGACGCCCTGGCCGGCCTCGACACCGCCTTCCTGGGCGGGATGTGCGCCGAGGAGCTGGCCGACCTGGAGAAGACGGTCACGCGCCATCCCGGCGCGGCCTCGCGTATCCTGCTGGCCGGCCTGGCCCAGGCCAAGCACGGCCCGGCCGGCGTGGAGGATCATCTGGTGGCCGCGACCCTCGCGGAGAAGCGGGGCCTGGAGCGGCGCCTCATGATCCTGGGCACCTTGGGCAACAACGCCCCTTTCATCGGGCTCTTCGGCACGGTGCTGGGCGTCATCAAGTCCTTCCACGACCTGGCCCAGCAGGGCTCGGGCCCGGAGGTGGTGATGCAGGGGCTCTCCGAGGCCCTGGTGGCTACGGCGGTAGGGCTCTTCGTGGCCATCCCCTGCGTGGTGGCCTACAACTATCTCTCCGGCAAGACTAAGGACCTGCTGGCCCGCACCGAGTCCTTCGGCCGCATCCTGCTGGCGCACGTGCGCACCCAGCATGCGCCCGCCGCTCACAAGAAGGCCTGACATGGCGACCGCGGCGGACAACGAAGGGCCGATCACCGGCATCAACGTCACCCCGCTGGTGGACATCATCCTGGTGGTGCTCATCATCTTCATGGCCACCGCGCCCCTGATCCACAACCGGGCCATGAAGGTGGACCTGCCCAAGGCGTCCAAGCACGAGAAGGCGGCCACCGAGGCCCTGCAGCTGGTCTGCAACGCCCAGAAGGAGCTCACCCTCTCCGGCCGGCGCGTGAGCGAGGAGCAGCTGGGCGCGGAGCTCAAGGCTCTGGCGGCCAAGAGCGACGATCTGCGCGTGGCCCTGCGCGCGGACCGGAACCTTCCTTACGGGGATATTGTCCAAATCCTGGATGTGGTGCGCGGCGCGGGCGTGCGCAAGGTCGGCCTCGAAGTCAAAGCCAAGTAGCCTCTCCGCAGCGATGGCAGAGAACAAGAAGAAGGGCCCGGACCTGTTCCAGAAATGCCTGGCGGCGTCCTTCGCCCTGCACCTGGGGCTGCTCGCTGGCGGCAGGATCTACCAGAGCCTGCAGCCGCGCCTGCCGCCCGAGGTGGACCTCGAGATGTTCGAGCCCCGCCTGGGCACCGGCGCCGCCAAGCTGGGCGCGCCCAAGCGGGAGGCCCCCGATGCCAGGGGCCTGCCCAAGCCGGCGGAGGACGTCATCCCGCCCAAGCCCGCCCCGCCCGAGCCGCCCAAAGAGAAGGAGTGGGTCGCGGCCGGGGCGCAGACCAAGGTCCTGGAGAAGCTTCCCGAACCGGCGCCGACCCCGGGCGGCGCTCAGTCGGGGACCGGCACCGCGGCCAGGACCGGCGGCTCGGGGCTGGGCTCGGACACCGGCGTGCCCGGCGGCACCGGCGACGGCGGCGCGCCCCTGCGCGCGTGGCCCAAGTTGCTCAACCGCGACGAGCTGCTGGCCAACCTCAGGCGCTTCTATCCGGAGGTGGAGCGCCGCGCCGGCCGCGAGGGCGCGGTGCGCGTCAAGCTCCACATCGGCGTGGACGGCAAGGTGGACCCGGTGGAGATCGCCTTTTCCGGAGGCACGGCTTTCGACATCGCGGCCCGGGAAGTGGGCCGGCGCATGCGCTTCTCCCCGGCCGTCGGCCTCAACGGCGATCCGGTCCCGGTCAGCCTGCCTCAGGACATCATCTTCCGCCTGGAAGACTGAGATCGGCCCATGATCGACCGGAGGCTCGCCGCCTTCCTGCTCGGCGCGGCGCAGCGCATCCCCCCGGGAGCGCCGGAGCGGCCGCCCGGCGCTTTCGTGGTGCTCTGCCTGGGGGATTCCTTCACGTATGGGAACGGGGCTCCGCGCGACTTGAGCTACCCTCGGCAGCTGGAAGGACTGCTCAACGAAGGCGGCGGCCGCAGGCGCTTCGTGGTCGTCAACGGAGGCGTGCCCGGACACAACACCAGCCAGATCCTCGCGACCTTGGAGGCGCGGCTCGAGACCGTGAGGCCGGACCTCGTCATCCTGCTCGCCGGCATGGCCAATCCCTGGAATCTGCGCGGCTACCATTCGTTCCGGAGTGGACGCACCTGGAGCGCCGCGCTCCTGGACGGCCTGTACCGGGTCCGGACCTTCAAGCTGGCGAAGCTCCTCTGGCGGGATCTGCGCCGCCCGGCCGCCCGGCCGCTCCCGGCGGCCGCGGCTGAGAGGATCCGGCGCGCCAACGCCCTGGCCAGGGAGTGCGACGGGCTGTCAGACCGGGGGGTTTTTGCCAAGGCGGCGGGGTGCTACGGCCGGGTCGTGGCGCTCAACCCCGCGGACGTGCGAGCGTATCACGGCCTGGGCGTGAGTCTGACCCATGCGGGCCGCCATCGGGAGGCCGTCAGCGCCTTCATGAGCGGGGTCGAGGCGGATCCCGGCTCGCCTGACAACGTCAACTACGGGGTGCTGGTCGGGTTGTGCTTCTCCCGCGAAGGCCCCGACGCGCGGCGGGAGATCGTGGGGTTCTTCGAGAAGCTGCGGGAGAGGTTCCCCGAGGCCGCCCTGCCCCGCCAGGTGCTCGCGCTGGTCCGCGATGAGGAGGTCCGGGCGGAGGATATCGCCGCCTGGATGGAAGGCGACCTGGAGCGCATCGTGGCGGTCTGCCGCGGGCGGGGGGTCGCGGTGCTCATGCAGAGCTATCCCCTGCAGGCCGACCTGCGCAACAAGGACTTCGCCGCGAGGATCTCCGTGCCTTTCGTCGACCATACGGAAGCGTTCGGCCGTGTGATCTCCGAAGGGCGCCGCGGCGAGTATCTCGTCTTCGACGGACACTGCAGCGCCAGAGGCTACGGCTTGATGGCGGAAGGCCTGCGCCGGAAGATGGCCGAGCTCGGGATGCTCCGTGAGCGGCCGGTCCGTTGAACCTCAGTCCTTGCGCTTGAGCGCGGACCAGGCGTAGCCCATGGCGCCCAGGAACCAGATGGGGTTGTGCGCCAGCAGGTAGTAGCCCAAGAGGAGCAGCCCGGCCAGCCACAAGGACTGCTTGGAAGAGAGCTCGAAGGGCAGGACCTTCCCTGAGGCGCGGTCCGCCCTCTGGGCCCGGAGGCTCTTGATGGAGCGCCAGGTGTAGAGGATCCCCAAGGCCGCCGCGAGCACGCCGGCGATGATCGGCCCCGGCCCCGGCAGGAGGGCGAAGACCAAGGGGAGGGTCAGCAGACCGTTGAAGAAGGCGTGCGCGGCGATGGAGGAAGGCAGGCCCTCCTTGTGATAGGCCCAGCTCAGGACCAGGGAGTGGACCAGGCGCGTGAAGAAGAGCAGGGGGTCGGAAAGCTCGTGCAGGGCCACGAAAATCACGGAACTGACCAGCGCCGGGATCCAGAACTCGCCCAGCAGCGGGACGCGCTTGGTGAGCTTGCGGATGCCGCCTATGAGCCCGGAGCGGAAGACCATCTCCTCGGAGACCGGCGCCAGGACCGCGGCCATGCCGAAGGTGGCGGCCACGGTCTGCGGGGTGATGATGCTCGGGGTCGGGCTCTGGTAGCCCGGGTGCAGGGCGTAGCCGAGAGCCTGGGCCACGGTGACGCAGAGGAAGGTGAAGGCGATGGGGGCTATGGCCGCCAGCCAGCCCACGCGCAGGGTGCGCTTGAGGCTGCGCTCCGGCTTCGTCCCTTCCGGCGAGAGGAGAACGGCCGGCGCCTTCAGGGACGGCGCGCCAAGGCGCGCCGGCGGCTCCAGACCGCTGGGCTGGGACGCCAGGGGGGAAGCGGCGACGTCCGCGGGAGCGAGGAGGCCTTTGCCCAGGAAAAGCTCGTCTATGGCTTGGCGCTGATCCTGGGCCGAGCCGTCCTGCCGGGAGCCGGTCTCGATGCGCTCCACGCCTTGGGCGAGGCCGCCCAGGGCCGTGGGGGCGTCCGCCGCGGCAATGCCGGGGGTCTGTGCGGGGGCCGCGATAGGGGAGACGCGCGCCATCTGGGCAGGCGCGGCGATGTCCGGCGCCGCTCGGGAGGCCCCGGGGATGACGGCCTGCGCCTTCACTCCGGGCGCCGGGGTCAGGGAGAGCGAGCCTTGCAGGCTCAGGGCCCCGGGCGCCTGGAGCGTGGTCCCCAGCGAGCCTGTCCCGGCCGTCCGGAGGGCTCCGACCTGTCCGGAGACGGGGGAGGCGGCTGCTCCGCGCTGCTGGACCACGACAGCGGCCATGGCCTGGAAGGCCTCGGAGCCCGGGGCGGTGAGGACGAAGAGCAGGGATAGGCCGGCGGCCAGGGCTTTCGAGGTCTTCCGCGTCATGCCCAAAGTGTACCAACTCCCCGTCCGGAGAGGATGGGTCTAAAGGCCGCCGGCAGAGGAGAAAATGAACCTAGGCAGGGCTTCCCCAGATGGTCCTTACGGCCGGTGCTTGGCCAGGACCGCGCGCAGCAGGGGCAGAAGCTCGTTGAGCTTGACCGGCTTGCGCAGGAATTCGGCCACCATCGGCTCCTGGCGCAGCTGGCGCTCGCGGCCTTCCTCCCAGTAGCCGGTCATGATGACCACCGGGATGTCCAGGATCCGTTCGGCCTTGAGCCGGTCGATGAACTGGAAGCCGTCGAGCACGGGCATCATGAGGTCGAGCAGGATGATGTCGGGCTTGAAGGAGGAGAGCATCCCCAGGGCCTTGGCCCCGTCCTCGGCCACGGACACCTCGAAACCCTCCCGCGCGATGGCGAGCTGGAAGAACTCGAGCAGGTCCGTGTTGTCGTCTACGACCAGGAGGCGGGGCAGGGGGGCTGTCATGGGCTCAGGATTTTGGATGCAGGAGTTTGCGCAGGGACTCGCCGTAGCGGTTGAGCTTGAGCTCGGAGAGCGCCGCCAGAGGCTCGGCCTCCCCGGCCGCGCCGGCCCGCGCGATCTCCTGCAGGGCCGTCGTGTCGAGGATGACCACCGGCTCCACGCCCTCGGCTGCGGCCGCCTCCTTGCGCCACTGGCGCAGGGACTCGAAGAGGCGGCGCTCCTTGTTGCTGCGGCGCAGGCTGGTGCGCGGGGGCTCGACCGGCGGCGGGGCGGCGCGGCCCCGCTCCAGGGCGGCCAGGATGGCTCCTCCGAATTTGCGCAGGAGATAGGGGGTCATGCCCCGCACCTTGGCCAGGGACTGCTCGCTGTCCGGGCAGTCGGCGGCCAGCCTGACCATGAGTTCCTCCGGCATGATGCGGAAGGGCGCCCGGTCCAGGGACTTGGCCCGCGTCTCGCGCATGAGGTAGACCTCGCGCAGGCAGGCCAACTGGCGTCCCGAGAGCCGGTTGCGGCCGGACAGGCGCCAGAATCCGTCCGGGTCGAAGCCCCGCACCACGGGCTCGAGCTCGCAGAGCTCGGCGAAGGCCTCCACCGCGTCGGCCTCCCGGCCTTTCTCGCGCAGGGCGGCCTTGAGGATGTCGGAGAGCCGGAGCAGGTAGTGGGTGTCGAACTGAGCGTACTTGAGGTGAGCCTCGCTCAGGGGGCGGATGCCCCAGTCCGCGCGCTGGAGCTTCTTGGAGAGGGTCACGCCGAAGTGTCGGTGGATGGCCGCGGCCAGGCCCAGCTCCTTGGCGCCGAGCAGGCGCTGGGCGATCATGGTGTCGAAGAGGCCGGCGAAGCGGAAGTCGTAGTCGCGCTTGAGGCAGAGCACGTCGTACTCGCCGGCGTGGAAGACCTTTTCGATGCCCGGGTCGGCCGTCAACCCGCCCAGGGCGGAGATGTCCGGGACCGCGATGGGGTCCAGGATGAAGTCCTCGCGCGCCGACGAGATCTGCAGGAGGCAGACCCGCTCCTGATAGGCGTAGAAGCCGTTCGACTCGGTATCGATGGCGATGCGCGGCTCCCGGCGCAGCTCGGCTACGACCTCCTCGAGATGCTCGCGCGCGGTGATCAGCGTGGCGGGGACGATCTCTTCGAGGGGCTGATGGGCGGGCATCGCGGTGGGCGTCATTCAGTCGCCGTAGAGGCGGCTGAGCTCCTGGGAGCGCTGGGTCGCGGTCACGATCGCGTCGATGAGCACGCTGCGCAGGCCCTTGGTCTCGAGCATGTGGATGGCGTTGATGGCCGTGCCGCCGGGCGTGGTGACCTCGTCTTTCAGGATGGCGGGATGCTTGCCGGTCTCGATGACGAGCTTGGCCGCGCCCAGCACGGTCTGGGTGGCGAGCTTGGTGGCCACGTCGCGGGGGATGCCCATCTTGACCCCGCCGTCGATCATGGCCTCGATGACCATGAAGATATACACGGGACCGGTGCCGGAGAGGCCGGTGACCGCGTCCATGGCCGTCTCGGGGAGGGCCACGACCTGGCCCACGGAGGAGAATATCTTCTCCGCCAGGGCCAGCCCCTCCGGCCCGGCGTGGGCTCCGGCGGCCACGGCCGTGGCGCCCGCGTCCACCAGGCAGGGCGTGTTGGGCATGGAGCGGACCACGGGGCAGGGCTGGCCCAGCTTCTGCGAGATGGTCTTGGTGGTGATGCCGGCCATGAGGCTGACGACGAGCTGCCCGGGCTTGACGACGGAGGAGAGCTCGGCCAGGACCTGGGGGGAGACCTGCGGCTTGACCGCCAGGACGATGATGTCGGCCCCGGCCACGGCCTTCTTGTTGTCCGTCGTCGTGTTGACGCCCCAGTCCTTCCTGAGGGCGGCGAGGGCGTCCTCGCTGTGCCGCGAGGCGGTGATGTTCTTGGGGGCGGTGAGCTTGGCGCGCAGCATGCCGCCGATGAGGGCCGCGCCCATGTGGCCGGCGCCCACCACGGCGATCCTCTTGTTGGAAAGCATCAGGCTCCCGGAGGCTCTGCGCCTCCGGAGAAGTTATAACATTTGTGGCGACGGGCTTTCACGAGGCCGGCGCGTCCAGGACCTCGCGCACCTTGCGCAGCAGCGAGTCGGGCGTGAAGGGCTTCAGGAAGAGGACCACGTCCGGAGCCAGCATGCCGTGCTTGGCGAGTATGCCGTCCTCATAGCCGGAGATGAAGAGCACCTTGAGGCGGGGCCGCGCCTGCAGGAGCCTGGCGGCCAGGTCCGGGCCGCTGAGGCCCGGCAGGACCACGTCGGTCAGGAGCAGGTCGGCCTTTACCGAGCCGTCTTGGACCAGTTCCAGGGCCGATCGGGCGTCGCCGGCCGAGAGCACCCGGTAGCCGGCGCGCGCCAGCGTTCGGGCGGAGAGGGCGCGCACCGCCTCCTCGTCCTCGACCAGAAGCACGGTCTCGGTCCCGGCAGGGGGCGGCCCGGCCGCTGCGGCGGCGCCCTGCGCCGCGGCCGCCTCCTGGCTGGCCGGAAGCTGGATCCGGAAGACGCTGCCCCGGCCGGGGGCGCTGTCCACCTCGATCTCCCCGCCGCTCTGCTTGACGATGCCGTAGACGGTGGCGAGGCCCAGGCCCGTGCCCTTGCCTTTCTCCTTGGTGGTGAAGAAGGGCTCGAAGAGGTGGGCCAGCACCTCCGGGGACATGCCCAGGCCCGTGTCCGCCACCGCGAGCAGGACGCCGGCGGGCCCCGGGCCGCCGGGGCGGGGGACGTTGGCGGCGCTGACGGTCACGGCGCCGCCTTGGGGCATGGCGTCGCGGGCGTTGACGACCAGGTTCATGAGCACCTGCTCCATCTGCCCCTGGTCCACGAAGGCCAGGACCGGCCGCGGGTCGAGACGGGCCTCGAACCGGACGTCCTCGCCCAGCAGACGGCGCAGCATCGGGGCCATGGCGGAGACGACCTCCTTGAGGTCCACGGACCGGGGCGCCAGGACCTGCCTGCGGCTGAAGGCCAGCAGCTGGCGGGTCAAGGAGGCGGCGCGGTCCGCGGCCCGGCGGATCTCCGCGACGTCCTCCCGGCGCGGGTCGCCGGCCGTGAAGTCTCCCAGCAGGAACTCGCTGTAGCCCTTGATGGCGGTCAGGATGTTGTTGAAGTCGTGGGCCACCCCGCCGGCGAGCTGGCCCACGGCTTCCATCTTCTGGGACTGCAGGAAGCGCTCCTCGGACTTGGCCAGCAGGATGGCTCCGTCCAGGATGTCGGCCGCGGCCCGGGCCAGGTCCAGGGCCCGGCGGTCCGGCTTCTCCCCGGCCTTGAGGTAGAGGTTGAGCACGCCCAGCACCTGGCCCTCGCCCTTGAGGGGCAGGCAGATATGGCCGTGCCGGTGCATGCCGGCATAGGTCACCTCGTGGCGCTCGTCGAGGTCCGCGGCCAGCACTTCCTCGGCGTCCCGTGCGGCCCGTCCGCAGAGGCAGCGGCCCAGGGGCAGGCGGCCGCAGGCCCGGCGCACGGGCTCGGAGAGGCCGAGCTGCGCCGTCATGACCAGGGCCGGGCCTTCCAGGACGAAGACGCAGCCCCGGCCCTCCACCGTGAACCAGGGGACGGCGAGCAGATGGGCGAGCATCTTCTCGAGCTTCTGCGGCAGCGCGCCGGGCGAGAGGGACAGCCGCAGCAGCTCGTCGATGGCCTTCTGGCCGCGGGCGGTCTCCTCGATCTCGCGGGTCTGGCGCAGCGAGGCCGTGATGTCCTCGGCCATCTCGATGGCCGCGGTCACCCGGCCGTCAGCGTCCTTGATGGGCGAGGAGACGACGCGGTAATGGCGGATGCCGTCCGGGGTCGGGGTGTCCGTCACGGCCTCATGCACCTGGCCGTCCTGGAAGGTCTTCTGGGTCGGGCAGTAGGAGCAGGCCTCCTCGCGCGGGGGAGTGTTGTAGGCCCGGTAGCAGACGGGCTTCTGGCCCGGGTCTATGCCTGGGAACCAGGTCCGCATCTGCCGGTTCAGCGAGAGGATGCGCATCTGCGGGTCTATGAGGGCGATGCCGATGCCGACGTTGTCCACCACGCTGCGGTAGCGCTCCTCGCTCTCGCGCAAGGAGGCCTGCACCAGCCTTTGCGCCGAGATGTCCTCCACGAGCTCGATGAAGCCGGAGGCCTGGCCGTCCGGGGCCAAGACCGGGTAAGCGTGGATGCGCACTCGGAACCTGCCGCCGTCGTCGCGCACCCCTTCGGTCTCCACCTCGCAGGACCGGCCGGTCTCCATGGCCTTGCGGCCGGGGCAGTGCGCGCAGACCTCGCCGCGCTTCTCGAACTCCCGGAAGCATTCCCGGCCCGTGAAGTAGGCGGGATCCTTGTCGAAGAGCCGGGCCGCGGCTGAGTTGACCATGCGGATGCGGAAGTCCGGTCCGATGAGGGTGACCCCGGCGGCGATGTTGTCAACCAGGGTCTGGTAGCGTGCGTTGATGTTCTGGTGGGCCCGCCGCCAGGCTGTCTTCTCCCCGATCTCCCGGAACAGCCAGAAATAGAAGAACGGGGCGATGAGCAGGGTCAGGGAGGCGGTGTCGAGCGAGGTGCTCAGCCAGCCCGAGGGCAGCTTCCAGAGCTGGCTGATGAGCGCCATGCAGAGGAACTCCGCGCCGGCCACCACGGCCAGGATCTTGAGGAGCAGCTTGAGGCGGATGTTCATCGGCGCATGGCCCCGAGGGGGGCGTGATTCCAGTATACCTTCGGGGGCCGGCCGCCGCCATTATGCG
>JACRDS010000041.1 GCA_016212825.1 Elusimicrobiota bacterium
ACTATAAGAACAACAAGGACGACCAGCTGGACATAGGCTTCTGGGAGGACCTGGTCGCGCGCGGAGAGGAAAGGAGGCAAGGACTGCGGGAGGTCTATGAAAAGTACAAAGGGATCGACCCCGAGTCTGTCCCGGAGCGCTTCGAGGATTACCAGGCTCAGTTCGAGAAGGATCACGCCTTTCACAAGGAGCAGCTCGCCGAGGCCAAGCGACAGTCGCGCGAGCAGCTGTCCGACTCGGGGCCGGCCGACGCGGCCAAGAAGCTGATCGATAAGGTCCTCGAGAAGATCGGCTTCCATGCGGAGATCAAAACCGAGCCGGACGCCCCGGCGACGGGCAAAGGCCGGGACATGGATTCCCTGCGCGAGGAACGGCTCAAGACGGCAGCGGAGCTAGACAAGGCGAAGAAAGAGAGCGCTCAACTGACAGGCGATCAGGCCGCCCAGTTCTATAAGTCGAAGATCGAGCCCCTCAACAAGCGTCTGGCGGAGCTGCAAGGCTCCGAGGAGCGGCTCCTGGCCGAGCCGATCCTGGAGTCCAAGCTGCGGCAGCGGGCCGAGTCCGCAGAAGGCCAGATGGAGGGGACGCCCAAGCCTCCGGAGGATTGGAAGGGCATCAACCACACGGCCGAGGCCAAGCTCGCCGAGCTCCGGAAGCGCAACCAGGCCGGCCCTTCGGACGCGCCCATGAAGTCGCTGCAAGACGTGCTCGACCAGGGCTACAGTGCCACCAAGGACGAGTTCGCCCAGCACATCGACGAGCTGGTGCGCATCGCCAACCAAGACAGCGGGAAAGGCTACGTCTACCGCGCGGCCAACAGCCAGTGGCTGGCCGGGACCATACTGAACAACAAGATCCAAAGCCTGGGCCTCGTGCTCAAGCCCAAGCTCGCCATGCGCGGCTCCACGAACCTGGGCTACGAATTCTACGCATCCGCGGAATCATCGAAGATCCCCGGCATCAAGGGCCATTTCGCCATGGAGAATCTGCCCGGGCAGTTCATGCGCATCAAGGCGCCCGAAGGAGTGACTCTCGACATGTCCGGCCAGCAGAACTGGGGACATCTGGCCACCGCCGACTCCATAGAGATCTACAATTTCAAGACCAAGCAGTTCGTCCCCCTGAAGAGCCTGGGTCTGGAGAACATCCGCCGGGAATTCGCGGCCGACTTCACCGCCAAGACGGGGCTCACGCCGGACCAGGTGGTCGGGAGCATGACGGCGGAATGGTCCTATTACAAGAATTTCGTGTCCAAGCCCAGTTCGCCGGACGACGTCGTCCGGCGCCAGGACTTCCAGAAATTCTCAGCCACGACCCAGATCTACCTGGAATACCTCAAGAGCCTGGGATTCACCCCCTGACACGGGACTCTCCCGAGAATTCGGCGGCCCCATCTCAGGGTTCAGCGTCCCGAAGCCAGACGCAGGAGGGCCGGCGGAGTGGCGCGCTTGTCCACGCGGACGGCGCTGAACGATATGACGCGCCAGAGATCCTCGTCGTAGATATAGGGGTTCTCACCACCCCAGGAATTGCGCACCTTGTAGCGATGCCTGCCCGAACCTGGAGGATACTCCTCAAAGCCGGTGATCACGACGGCATGCCCCTTGGACGCCAGGGTGATGGCGACCGGGTTGTCGGAGGGAGTCTTCCCGGGGTCGGGCTGGTCCCACTCGGGGAGCCAGACGACGTTGAGTCCGACGGCCACGGGGCGCTCCTCGCAGAGATGGTTGATGATCACCTGGCGCACTCCTAGGTCCGGGGCCAAGGGCGGGCGCAAGGCGCTGTCCAGGGTGAACGGCAGGAGGGCGGCCCGGACATCCCGGCGCTCCTGCTCCAACGCCGCCGGAGAGGCCTGAGGCTGGGCCGGGACCGCGGGAGGAGGGGCCGCTTCTCCGGTCAGGCGCCGCGCGTTCTCCAGCACCTTGCCCTCGAATCCCTTGGGAAGAGGCCGCCATTCGCCGGGATACGGCACGGCCCGGCGGGTGGCCACGCCCGCAAGCTTGGCGACGAAGTAATCCACCTCGACGTTGCCCCCGTTGTCGGCCTTGGGCAGGACCTTGGCCCCTGAGATGCTGCTGGCCAAGTCGTCCTCGGACAACGGGATGTCGACCCCATAGGCCCTGTTGAGAGCGGACTCCAGAAGGCCGATGGTGGCGAACACATGGCAGGTGCCGCGGTCTCCCTGGTGCCTCGTCGGAGGGTCCGGGAACAGGGCGGCGAGGTCCTTCGAGCTGCACGGCGGCGACCACGTCGGGTCCATCCCGCCCAACCCCTTGCGCAGGACCGCGCCGGGCGAGAGCTCGTCGCCGATCTGGATCAAGGTGGTGATCAGGCTCGGCGCGGAGTAGAGGACATCGGTCTCCTTTTCCTTGCGGACCTCGACGGCGCCGCCTTCGTGGCGGCGCTCGATGTCGACGGTCCTCCGGACGATGGGCGAGAGGGCGCCATAGTCCGCCTCGATGCGCGCCTCCGGCTTCTCGACCATGGAGCCGCCGACGTACTGCTTGTAGATGAAGAAGGGCCGCTTGTGATCCTGCAGGGAGGCGACCCCGCGCATCCACAGGGTCAAGCCGGTCCACGTCGCGGCCGAAGCTCCCGCCCCGTCGCTCCAGCCCGAGAGGGTGGGCTCGAACTTGCCCACGAGTTGATGGATGGTCTTGTCGCGGTAGAACTTGTTGATGAGGAGCTTGTTGCCGTCGAATCCGTGGTAGATCTGGTAATCCAGCACGTTCCCGGTCGCATCCGGCGCCACGATATCGCCCAGGGCCGCGGCGATGGAAGCCGCCTGGTGGGCCAGCTCCCCGCCGTATGGGGCGTTGGAGAACCTCTGCCGCACCAGGAACTCGGCGATGGCCTGAGCCCGCTGCCGGCGCTCGACATCGTCCTTGGCCCCGAGCAGGACCGCGGGCTTGACCTCCCAGCCCAGCGAACGGCCCGCGATCAGAATCTGACTGACGCCGTCGGGAGGCGGTTGGCTCCGGGCTGGCCGCGGAGACGAAGCGAGGAGCAGGACTGCCGCGGGCGCGATCAGGCTGCGCAGGATGCGGTCTGCGGATAGTGTCGCCACACCCAAGTATAGGCCTAGTCCCTTGACCTGTCAAGGGGACGACGATCTGCCGGACGGGGCTGTTCCTCGCGCGGCTGCAAACGCTATAATACCGCCATGGCAGAGAACAGCGCCCTTTGCGAGAAGGTCAAGAACGCGGTCGTCGCGGGCCTCAAGGACGACCCGCAGGCGGCCGAGAGCGTCGGCCCCCTGATCCTGCAGATCGTAACCCTCGAGCTCAAGCAGCCCGGAGCCACCACCCGGGCGGTCCTGGTGGACTGCTGCCTCGGCGCCATGCGCGGGCTGGTCCTCATCGAGAAGGACCTCCCCGCCGGGGCCGTGGCGATCCTGAAGGCCCTGGCGCACCTCGTCCAGGAGCGCAGCGGCGACCCCATGAAGACAATGAGCTACGCCGTGGAAGGCCTGGCGTACATCGCCTCCGTGGTGCAGCCGGACGCGCTCCACGCGATCGCCACCCGCCTCGAGGCCGAGATCATGGGGACGGGCCAGGAGTTCAGTTCTTTCGTCGAGAAGCAGCGCAAGGGCGGCTGACCGCTTCGCGAGGATGAATTAGAGTCAGAAGCCTCATATCTGATAAGATAGCCGCCATGCCAGACCGCCGGGAGGTCGTGGTGTCCGGTATGCGTCCCACCGGGCGCCTGCACATCGGCAACCACTGGGGCGCGCTCAGGAACTGGGTGTCACTCATGGACCGCTACGACTGCTACTTCTTCGTGGCGGACTGGCACATGCTCACCACGGGCTACGCGGACACCGCCGCTTTGCGGGCCAACGTCCGCGAGATGGTCCTGGACTGGCTGGCCGCCGGCCTCGACCCGGCCAGGAGCGTCATCTTCAGGCAGTCGGACGTCCCGGAGCACGCCGAGCTCGCGGTCCTGCTCGGCATGGTGACCCCGCTCTCCTGGCTGGAGAACAACCCCACCTGGAAGGAGCAGCTCCAGGAGCTGTCCAAGACCAAGCTGAGCAAGGCGGCCGACGGGGAGGACCACAAGGCGGCGGAAGGGGAGGCGGCCTCCAGATACGAAATCCGCACCTTCGGCTTCCTGGGCTATCCCGTGCTGCAGGCCGCCGACATCCTGCTCTACCGCGGCAGCCGCGTGCCCGTCGGCCAGGACCAACTGCCCCACCTGGAGCTCTCCCGCGAGATCGCCCGCAAATTCAACCACGTCTACGGCCCCGTGCTCGTCGAGCCCCAGCCTCTCCTGACCCAGACCCCCAAGGTCCCGGGCACGGACGGCCGCAAGATGTCCAAGTCCTACGGCAACACCGTGGACATCTACGAGACCGCCGACACCCTGAAGGCCAAGGTCATGTCCATGTACACGGACCCGACCAAGATCCGCAAGGACGACCCGGGCCATCCCGAGCCTTGCCCCGAGAACCCGCCCGGCTGCTCGGTCTACGCCCTGCACAAGCTCTACACCACGGGCTGGGAGAAGATCGGCGAGGACTGCCGCGCCGGCCGCCTGGGCTGCGTGGCCGACAAGAAGCACCTGCTGGAGTCGCTCGACGGCCCCTTCTCCGCGTTCCGCAAGGCCCGCGAGAGCTACGCGGCCAGGCCCGAGAAAGTCGACGAGCTGCTGGCCGAGGGCGCCCGCAAGGCCTCCGCCGCCGCCAGGTCCACGCTGGACCAAGTCCGCCGCGCCATGAGGCTGAGATGAGCCACCAAGTCCATCTGGAGATGTTCGAGGGCCCGCTCGA
Organism: Elusimicrobiota bacterium; assembly: GCA_016212825.1. GTDB lineage: Bacteria > Elusimicrobiota > Elusimicrobia > UBA1565 > UBA9628 > UBA9628. The sequence continues at coordinate 4,769 of JACRDS010000041.1, forward strand.
CCTGCTCCTGTTTTTGGTCAAGCGCGACGATCTGGAGATCAACAACATCCCCATCGCCCACATCACGCACGAGTACCTGGCCTACCTCGACCTCATGAAGGAGCTCAACCTCGACCTGGCCGGGGAGTTCCTGGTCATGGCCGCCACCCTGCTGGGCATCAAGGCCCGGGCCCTGCTGCCCTCCCAGCCCGGCGAGGAGGAGGAGGCCGGCCCGGACCCGACGGCCGAGCTCAAGGCCAAGCTCCTCGAATACCAGAAGTTCAAGGAGGCGGCCAAGTTCCTGGAGAAGAAGGCCGAGGAGTTCAAGGACGTCTTCTTCCGGGGCACCCCCACTTTCGACGAGTCGCAGAAGTCCCTGGATCTGAGCCTCTTCGACCTGCTCGGCAGCCTGCGCGAGATCCTGGAGCGCGTCAAGCCCGAGACCCGCGAGGTGGTCGGCGAGGAATTCCCCATCGAGGAGAAGACGGCCAAGATCATGTTCCTCCTCGAGACCCGGCCCGCGGTGAGCTGGGAGGAGATCTTCTCGGACGAGCGCAAGCGGCGGGGCATCCTCGCCTGCTTCCTGGCCATGCTCGAGCTCGTCAAGATGGAGAAGATATTCGTGCGGCAGGAAGGCAATCTCGGACCCATCACGGTCTACAAGAAGGAGGTCCGCGCCGATGTCCCAGACGCCAGCATCGCCCCCGCAGGATGAGGAGCTGCGGGCCCAGCTCGAGACTTTGCTCTTCATCACCGACCATCCCCTGAGCCTCGACGAGCTGCGCAAGCTCACCAAGGTCAGGGACGCCGCCCGCCTGGGCGCCCTGGTCGGCGAGATCCGCCGGAAGCTGGAGGACCAGCAGTCCGCCCTCCAGGTCCTGGAGATCGCCGGCGGCTTCCAGATGGCCACCCGCCCGGCGCACGGCGAGCTGGTGCGCAAGCTCTTCGCCGAGAGGATGACCATGCGCCTCTCCACCGCGGCGCACGAGACCCTGGCCATCATCGCCTACAAGCAGCCCCTGACCCGCGCCGAGATCGAGGACATCCGCGGCGTGGAGGTCATCGCGGCCCTGGAGACCCTCCTGGAGAAGCGCCTCATCAAGGTCGTGGGCCGCAAGGAGAGCGTGGGACGCCCACTGCTCTACGGCACCACCGCGGACTTCATGCGCCACTTCGGCCTGCGCAGCCTCGAGGACCTGCCGCCCATCGACGAGTTCCAGCCCGCGGAGGCTCCCGCTCCCGCCGCGGCCGCCGCGGCTCCCGCGCCGTCGGGGCCCATCTGGCCGTCGGACGAGCCGGCGCCGCCCGCAGAGGACAAGGCCGGGGAATGAGGATACTCCTGGCCTCCAGCGAGGCCTTCCCCTTCTGCAAGACCGGCGGCCTGGCCGACGTGGTCGGGACCCTGAGCCAGAAGCTCGGGGCCGCCGGCCACGACGTGGTGCTCTTCCTGCCCAAGTACCGGGCCGTGGAGTCCGCGGCCCTGCAGGGCGGCATGTCCTACCCCCTGGAGATCCCCCTGGGGGCGGGGTCCGTGCAGGTCTCCCTGCGCTACATGCAGTGGCGCTCCGTGTCCGTGCAGTTCATCGACTGCCCGCCCCTCTACGACCGCGAGGGGCTCTACGGCGCGGCCGGCCGCGACCATCCCGACAACGACGTGCGCTTCACGGTGTTCTGCCGGGCCGTGCTCGAAGGGGCCAAGGCCATGGGCTTCAAGCCGGACGTCGTCCACCTGCACGACTGGCCCTCCGCCCTCGTCGCCTCCTACCTCAGGACCCTCTACGCCCGGGACCCCTTCTTCGCCGGCACCGCCTCGGTGCTCACCATCCACAACCTCGCCTACCAGGGGGTCTTCCCCCTGAAGAGCTTCCTCCAGGCCGGCTTCGCCAAGGCCGACGCCGCGCCGGCCCGCAAGGCGGAGGGCTACAGCTTCCTGAAGGCCGGCCTGGCTCATGCGGACTGGCTCAGCACCGTCAGCCCCACCTACGCCCACGAGCTGCAGACCCCGGCGGGCGGCCACGGCCTGCAGGCCCTGCTGCGCCGCCGCCGGGACCGGCTGACGGGGATCCTCAACGGCATCGACCTGGACTACTGGAGCCCGGAACGGGACCATTTCCTGGCGCAGCGCTACGGCGCCGCGGACCCCCAGGGCAAGGCCGTCTGCAAGGCGAAGCTCCTCGCGGACCTCGGCCTCAGGGCCGCTCCGGGCGCGCCTCTGGCGGGGATGATCGCGCGGCTCGACCGGCAGAAAGGCTGGGACCTCGCGCTGCAGGCCCTGACGCCGCGGCTGCGGCGCTGCCGGTTCGTGGGCGTGGGCGAGGGCGACCCGGCTCTGGTCAAGCGGGTCTCCGGCTGGGCCAGGCGCCATGGCTCCTCGGCGCGCTTCCACTGCGGCTACGACGAGGGCCTCGCCCACCGCCTCTACGCCGCGGCGGACATGCTGCTGATGCCTTCGCGCTTCGAGCCCTGCGGGCTGGGGCAGATGATCGCCATGCGCTACGGCTGCGTCCCCGTGGTCACGCGCACGGGCGGCCTGCGCGACACCGTCACGGAGCAGCCCAGCGGCCGGGCCAACGGGTTCACGGCCCGGCCCGGCGACGCCCGGGACTTCGGCCGCGCCCTGGGCCGCGCCCTGGACGCCCATGGGACGGCGGACTGGGGACGGCTGGTGCGCGCGGGCATGGAGAGCGACTTCTCCTGGGACCGCTCCGTGCGCAGCTACCTCGAGCTGTTCAAGCGCGCCGCGGCGGGCCGCGGCGTCCCGCCGAGCGTCTGATGGCGGCCGCTCCCGGCGTCGGCGTGCGTCCGTGGCTGGGCCTGGCCGCCTTCCTCCTGCTGGCCGGCGCCGCCGGGCTCGTGGAGAAGCCCGCCCCGCGCTCGTTGGCGGCCATCGACGCCGGCGAGGCGGCGGCCGCCTGCTCGACCTCCGGGACCGCGCTCCCGGATTTCTGGGCCAGGGCCCAGGCCATGGGCGTGGGGGCCATGGTCCTGCGCATGCAGACCCTGCGCGAACTGGCCGATTCCGGCGAGGTCCTGGTCTTCACGCGCCCCGAGATCGCCAAATGGAAGAGCGTCGGGCTCATCTCGGCCAACGCGCCGCTCAAGTCCACGGTCCTGTGGATCAGGGACCCCAAGCTTTTCAGCCGGGTGGCCGAGAGCCTGCGCGGCCAGGGCCTGGTGCTGAGCACCTCCTCCGCCGGCGGCCACGGACTCATCGAACTCGTCCGCGAGCCCGATCCCGGCCTGAGGATCGGCTCATCCTCGGATGATCTGGCCCTGGCCGTGGCTCTCGGGCTCGCGCCGCTGCATCTCGACCCCTCGGGCCCGGCTTGGTTCGCCGGCCCGGGTCCCATCGCCCTGCGCCCGCCGCGCCGCGTCTCCCTGCCCGCCCCTCTGCCGTCCCTGTTGCGCGCCATCCACAGCCAGCCCGGCCGGGTCCTGCTGCTGAGGCTCGACTCCGCCGACGACGCGGAGACGGCCCTGGGCGCCGTGCGCGCCGCCCTGCGGCCCCTGCGCCAGCGCGGACTCATCGGCACGGACGCGGCCGGCCTGCAGGCGGCGCGCCGGGGCGCGCTGCCTCCGATCCTGAGGATGCTGGCCTGGGGCCTGGCCGTGCTCGGCCCCATCATCGCGGTCCGGTTGGGCGTCATCGGATTCAAGCACCTGCGGGTCAGGATCCGCGAGGCGCGGCCCATCGCGTCGCCGGGGGCGGAGATCGCCCTGGGCTCCCTGCTGGCCGGCGCGGCGGCCGCGGCCGCCGGACTGGTCGTCGGCATACTTCTCGCCGGAGGCGACGCGGCGGCGCTTCCCGAGAGCCTGGCGCTGTCGACCATGCTCTGGCCGCTGGTCATTGGCGGCCTGGCCCTGTATCCGGTCTCGGCGCGCGGCCTGGGGCGGGGGCTGGTGCGGTCGCCGACCTACCTGGACTTCCTCAAGGGCGCGGCTCTGGCGCTGGCGGCCGTCCTGCTGCTGCGGCCGCGGCTGCTGCTGGCGGACACGCCGCTGTGGCGGTATCTGCAGGCCGCGGCCGACGGCTCCGAGGCCCTGTGGTGGTGGCCCTGGCGCTGGCGGGAGTTCCTCATCGGCCTGCCGGCGCTCATGCACGCCTTGTATCTCGTCGGGCGGCAAGCCGCGGCTGAGAAGCCCGCGGAGCCCGACTGCCGGCTCGATGACCCCCGTCCCTGGCTCTGGCTGAGCCTCTTCTTCCCCATAGGGGTCATCGCGGCCCTGGGCCGCCCCGAGGCCGCGCCCTGGCTGGTGCTGGGACAGACGGCCGTGGTGGTCGCCGCCGGTTTCGCGGTCGGCACGGCTGTCCTGGTCGCGCATGCCTATTGGGAGGCCTGGGTCCTAAGACCCGGCCCGGATAGGACTATTGACCTAGGAACGGATCTGTGATAAGATTGGGCGACCGAGGCGAGACCCTTCATGGGAATCCTTGTCTTCTTCGCGAGCCTTGTCTTCCATAGCGCCCTTCCTGTCCCCGGTTCCTGCGCCCAGATCCAGAAGGCCCCGTCCGCGCGGCCCGCTTTCCAGAACAAGTTCATCGGGGAAGGCGGAGGCGGCGGATACACCCAGCTGCCTCCCGACGCCAGCGACGCCATCGAGACCGGAGCTCATCAGAGCGGGAGCCTGTATCCCGGCAGCGTGCCGCAGGTCGTCGAACGTCCGGGGCTCCATCCCGTGCCGGTCTCCGCGCCGCCCGTCAAGCCTTCCCAGCCTCCGGCCCTGCATCCGGCCTTGATCCGCCCGCGCCCGGCGGCGCCGCGGCCGCAGGCCCAGGCTCCGGAGTCCGCGCCGGCCGCGACGCAGGAGGTGGACCGGGAGCGCTACTCCCTCTGGGAGGGCCTGGCCGCGCCCATGGAGCTCCCGCCCCAGAAGATCGGCGGCGTCAGCGCGGACCAGGCCGCGGCCCTGGGACGCAGGGACTACGACGCCCACATCCTCGGGCAGCGGGATGCCGCCGGCGGTATCGGAAGCTCCGCCGGTGCCGTCCGGACGGACGTCCTTACGGACGGCGCGGGCGCGCCGGGCCCGGAGCGCGACCAGAACGCGGTCCTGGCCGGCGCCTGGAGCGAGCGGCCCGGAGCTCCTGCAGCGGCGGGAGCGGCCCCCGAGGTCTTCGTCACCCTCAATCTCGACCTGAAGAACCATCCGGACGCGACGCTCAAGGACGCCGTCGCGGACCTGGGGCGGCTGGCGGGCTTCCGCCAGGACTCCCGCTTCGAGCCCGCCGCCGTCGGCGCGGGCCCGGACCAGGTGGCGCTGTGGGGCTGGATGCCGCCCGAGCGCGTGGGCGCGGCCATGGGGGTCGCGGCCGTGTCCCGCCTGGAGCTCAACCCCTCGCCGCGCCGGCTCGCCGCGGAGACGACCACGGACATGCTCATGGGGGTGCGCGTGCCCAGGGACAGCTCCCCGGCCGAGGCCGTGGCGGGCCTGGAGAGCCGGCTCGCGGCTCCAGGCCTGCGCGTGCGCCGCACGATCGGCACCCAGACCGTCCCCGGCACGACCGAGACCGTCCTGGTGGTGGAGGCTTCGGTCCCCATCACCGTTCTGCGGCGGCTCCTGGCCCATCCCGATGTGGTCAAGATGGTCCCGGCCCCGCGGTCGCCGGCGGCCGCCCCGCGGTCCCGGCGGCCGGCCGCCGCGGAACTGCGCCGCTTCCTCCGCTTCGCCGCCGGCCAGTCTCCCCTGCTGCTGGTCCTGACTCTCCTCATGCTCCTGCCCTGGGTGGGCTCGGGGGCGGCCGCCGCCTCCCGGGTGTTCGTCCCCTACAAGTAGGCGCGGGCGTCTCCCCGCCGCATTTTTACTATACTTCTCCTGCATGAAGCCTGCGGGGCGGCGGTCCCTGGCGTTCCTCTTCGCGGTGATGGCCGGCCTGGCCGGCGAGAGCCTGGTCCTGGTGCGGACCCAGGTCGCCCGTTTCGAGACGGTCCTGCGCGACGATTTCCGCGTCCTCCTCTTCCTTAAAGACGACGTCTCGGAGAGCCAGGAGAAGGTCCTGGCCGACCGCCTCCTCGGCCAGCCTGAGGTCGGCGACGCGCGCTTCGTCTCCCGCGACGCGGCCCTGGCCGCGCTGAGGCGCGACGACCCGGAGCTGGTGGACTCCGTCACCTGGATGGGGGACAACCCCCTGCGTCCCGCCTTCGAGGTCCGTCCCGCGGACGGGGCTTTCGGCCGGTTCGGTGACTGGCTCACGGGCCTGCGGGGAGTCGCCGAATGGTCGGACCTGCGCTACCGTCCCGGCCAGGTGCGGGCCATCCTGCAGGCCCGGCTCTACGGGCATTTCCTCGGCCTCATCCTCAGCGCCCTGCTCTGCCTGGCCTGCGCGGCGCTGGCCGCGAACCTGTGGTGGGGACGCGCCCCCGATTCCTGGCGGGCCGCGGGGCTCCCGGCCGCGGCCGGAGCCTCCTTGGGGGTCCTCTGCGCCCTGGCGGCCGCCTGGCCGGCCCGCCAGTACCTGCCCTGGTGGGGGATGCCGGCCGTCGGCCAGCAGCTCGCCGTCTGGGCCGCGGCCGTCCTGGCGGGGGCGCTCTTCTCTCCGCCCTAGGGGCCCGCATGGACCTCCGGCATCTGGCTCTGGCGGCTCTCCTGCTCGGCCTTCCCGGGGCGGCTGACGCGGGGGAGCTGGAGGAGAAGAAGCAGGACCTGACCCGCATCCAGAAGGAATATGAGAAGACCAAGTCCGAGCTGGAGGCCTACCGCCGCCAGGAGGCGTCCTTGAGCCGGGACCTGCGCAAGCTCGCCAGCCATGACTCGGACACCCGCCGGCGCCTGGGCGCCATCCGCAGGAACATCCATGAGGCGGAGAACAAGCGGACGGTGCTGAAGTCCCGCCTCGGAGCGCTCAACCTGGCTTCGGGCTTCTGGTCGACCGCCCTGGAGCGGGAGCTGCGCGACTACGCCGCCGCCCTGGCGTCCCGGGACGAGGCCTGGGGCGGGGGAGGATTGTGGGCCGAGGCCTTCCGCCGCGCCCTGCTCCAGGACAAGGTCCGCATGGTCGCCAGCCTGCGGGGGTCCCTGCACAAGACCGAGGCCGCGGCCGAGGCCGCCCGTTACAAGGCGGTGGAGCTCAAGGACCGCGGCCGCCAGGCCGAAGCCGAAGCGGCCCAGGTCCGGCAGGAGTTCGAGCGCACGCAGGCGGCCGTGACCGAGGCGCGCGGCCGCGTGGAGGCGGCGCAGAAGCGGGCCCGGGAGCTCGAGGAGACCAAGATCGCCCTGGCGCAGCTGCTGGCCCGGCTGGGGGCGGCGGCCCGCGACGCCCGCCAGGGGCCGGCGGCCCTCGAACTGCCGCGCCATTCCCTGCCCTGGCCCGTGGAGGGCGTCGTGGCCAAGCCGTTCGGCCGGCAGCGCAACCCGGAGCTCAACACCTGGGTCATCCGGCAGGGCGTGACCCTGTCGGCTCCGGCCGGGGCCGGGGTGGCGGCGGTAGGGGCGGGGCGGGTCATCTATTCCGGGGTCTTCCGTTCCTACGGCCAGGTCGTCATCCTCGACCATGGCGGCGGTTTCTTCAGCATCTACGGAGAGCTGGGGGAGATCCTCAAGCCCAAGGGCTCGTCGGTCGCGACCGGAGAGGTCCTGGGCCGGGTCGCCGGAGGGGCCGGCAAGGGGCCCGTCTATCTGGAGCTGCGGCGCGGGACCGAGGCGCTGGACCCGCTGGACTGGCTCCGCCAGAGGCCATAGGAGGCGGCTATGAGGAGCATCCTGCGGAGTGTCGTGTGCGCGGCGGCGCTGGCGGTTCCCGCCTTCGGCGGCACGGCTCCCGCCGTCCCGGCGCCGGGCGACGACAAGACCTACGAGCAGCTCAGCTTCCTCGTGGACGTGCTCGAGATCGTGCGGGAGAACTACGTCGATTCTCCCGACGTCCAGAAGCTCACCTACGGCGCCGCGGCGGGGCTGGCGCGCACGCTCGACCCGTTCTCGCAGTTCATGGAGCCGCAGGATCACCGCGAGATCAAGGCCGAGACGGAGGGGGAGTTCGGCGGCATCGGCATCCGGATGGTGATGAAGGACGATTGGCTCACCGTGCTCACCCCTCTGCCCGGCACGCCCGCCTACCGGGCGGGACTCCTGCCGGACGACCGCATCGTGGAGATCGACGGCGAGAGCGCCAAGGACCTGCAGGTGGCCGACGCCATGGAGAAGCTGCGCGGCGCGGTGGGCAGCCAGGTGAAGCTCACGGTCCTGCGCTGGCCGGACAAGAAGGCGGAGGCTCGCGCCGGGGTCAAGACCTCGACCGGGACCGCGCCCGTCAGGAGCCCGGAGGCCGCGGCGGACGGGGTCGAGAAGGAGTTCACGCTCACCCGCGAGAGCATCAAGATCGAGAGCGTCCTGCACCGCGGGCTGGGGGACCAGATCGGCTACGTGCGCATCAACGAGTTCAGCGCCCACACGAGCCGGGACTTCCGGGACGCCCTGCAGGTCCTGTCCCGGGACGGCCTGGCCGGGCTGGTGCTGGACCTGCGCTTCAACCCCGGCGGCCTGCTGTCCGCCGCGGTCGACGTGGCCGCCAGCTTCCTGGGCGGCGACAAGCTCATCGTCTACACCCAGGGCCGCCGGCCCGACAGCCGCCAGGAGTTCCGCGGCGGGCACCGGGCCCTATACGAGGACCTGCCCCTGGTGGTCCTGGTCAACGAGGCATCCGCCTCCGGCTCCGAGATCATCGCCGGCGCCCTGCAGGACCACCGCCGCGCCGTCCTGATGGGGGAGCGCACCTACGGGAAGGCCAGCGTGCAGTCCGTCATCCCCCTGCCCAAGAACTGCGCCCTGCGCCTGACCATCGCGCGCTACTACACCCCGAAAGGCCGCTCCATCCACCGCGACGAGAAGAAGAAGACCGGCGGCATCGCCCCCGACATCGCGGCCCCGGTGCCGCACGACGTCCAGGAGAAGATCTTCGCGCAGTGGGAGACCATCTACGAGCCGGGCCAGAAGCCCCGCTCCGCGGTGGGCAAGGACGAGACCGTGCGCGACGAACTCCTGGAGCGGGCGGCCGTCCTGCTCAAGAGCGGGGAAGCCGTCAGCCGCCTCAAGGACCGGGCGCGCTGAGATGCGGGTCCTGGGCATCGGGGAATTCGGGGACACCATACTTAATTCCCTTCGCGCGTTCCTGAGGAACGCGCGAAGCCGGCCGGCCCCCCACGGGGGACGGCCGGGGCGTTGGGGGACAGGTCGTGTCGGTTGAATTGAGTATGGTGTCCCCACATTAGGCGTGGGATGAAGATCCTGGGGATCGAGACGACCTGCGACGAGACCGCCGCCGGCGTGGTGGAGGACGGCCGCATCCTCTCCAACGTGGTCTCCTCCCAGATCCGTCTGCACCGCCGCTTCCACGGCGTGGTGCCGGAGCTGGCCGCGCGGGCGCACCTGCAGCGCATCGCCGAGGTCGTGGAGTCCGCGCTCGAAGGGCGGAAGGTCGATGCGGTGGCTTTCGCCCGCGGCCCGGGGCTGATGGGTCCGCTGCTGGTGGGCAAGATGGCGGCGCTGGCTGCGGCCGAGTCCCTGGGCTGTCCGGCGGTGGCCGTCAACCACCTGGAGGGCCACGTCTTCGCGGCCGAGCTGTGCGGGAAGCTCCGCTATCCGCTCGTTACCCTGATCGTCTCGGGAGGGCACACCGACCTGCTCCTGTGCCGGGCGCCGGGCCGCTACCGCCTGCTGGGCCGCACGCGCGACGACGCCGCGGGCGAGGCCTACGACAAGGTGGCGCGCATGCTGGGCCGGGGCTATCCGGGCGGGCCGGTCATCGACCGCCTGGCGCGCCGGGGGGACCCCCGGGCCGTGGCCTTCGCCCGGCCCATGCTGCCCGGGACCTGGGACTTTTCCTTCGCCGGCATCAAGACCGCGATGCTCTATCACCTGCGCGACCTCAAGAGGGCGCCCTCCCGGCGCGAGGTCGCCGACCTGTGCGCTTCCTTCCAGGAGGCGGTGGTGGAGACCTTGGTGCGCAAGACCATAGCCGCGGCCCTGCACTTCAGGGTCAAGCAGGTGGTGGTGGGGGGAGGGGTCGCGGCCAACGGCCGGCTGCGCCAGGCCTTTTCAGAGGCGGCCCAGAAGCATGGGATCAGCATCCAGATCCCGCCGCCGATCTTGTGCACGGACAACGGGGTCATGCTCGCGCAGGCCGCCAGCCACCGCCTGCGCCGCGGCCGGGTGGGGCGCAGCCTGCGCTGCGACCCGGGCCTGGGGTTCGAGAATTGGGGCGCTTAAGGCGCTCCTGAGGAAGGGTCGCGTCGGGCTGCCGCGTCCTGCTGCGCAGTCCGCGACATTTCGGTAAATTTTCCATGTCATGAGACTGGGGCATGGAACTAAAACGCCTCTGATTCGTATAAATGGTATGGACCAGACTCGGGCCTTGACAAGAGTTATCACATATGATAACCTTTATAACAGACCGGGAACACAGGTCTGAAGATCCCCGACAACTTCCTCATCTATCCGGGACGGTCCTTTCGCGCGGAATGGTACTACACCGAGAGGGGAGAAATGCCCGCTTACGACTACTACCGGGACCTGCCCGAGGCGGACCAAGACCGGCTCGACAGCATGATCCGCTACTTCTGCGACCGGCCCTACGGCACCCTCCTCCCGAAGACCATGTACCGCATCGAAGACCCCGCCAACAAGATCTATGCCTTCAAGCCGCGGGACGAAAGATTCTTCAATTTCACGGCCGAAGGGGGAGTCGTCATCATCACCAACGCCTATCACAAGCATGCGCGGAAGATGACCAAGAAAGACCTGGACGCGCTCGCACTCTCCGTCCAGTATCGAGACGACTACATTAGGCGATTCAAGGGGGCGACATACTATGGGGACCCGGGGAACTAAGAGCCTGCTGGAAAGAAAAGCGGAGAATCCGGAATATCGCAAGCGGCAGGAGGAGGGCTATGCGGCCTTCAAGCTCGAGGCGCAGATCCTCGCCGCCCTGGAGCAGAAGGGCTGGTCCTATTCCCAGCTGGCGGACGCCACCCAGACCAGCAAGAGCAACATCTGCCGCGACCTGAAAGGAGGGGGGCTGCCGGCCGCATCCCTTTCGCGGCTCTATCGCATCGCTGAGGCCCTGGGCATGAGGCTGGTCACGCTCCTCATACCCAAGGAGCAGGTGCAGTTCGTCGTTCCGGAGATCGAGGCTCTCGTCCGCCGCTCGTTCAACGCCGCGTTCGGCGAGCCCGAGGTCAAGACGCGGGCGGCGCTGCCGGCTTCTCCGTACGCATCCGAGAACGTCGCCGCGGGCTCCGCGGTGCTCGTCGCCGATTCCGCGAAGGGCGGCTTAGTCTACACATACTGAGGAGCGTCCAAATGAAACCCAAATCGCATATCCCCGCAGCTCCCAAGATCAAGGTGACGATGATGCTTGCCGATTTCGCGCAATCGATCCAAGGCAAGCTGTATATCATGGGTGGAGGCTGGTCCATAACCGGACCGCATCCTTGCCCGTCCGCGCTGGCAATCAAAATTGAAGTGCCCTGGAATGACACGAACCACCAACATGAGCTGAAGGTGGAACTCCTGGACGGCGATTACCATCCGGTGCTCGTTCCTACCCCCGCGGGCAACGCCCCCATGGTGATCGCGGCCAACTTCGAGGTCGGGCGTCCGGCGGGAATGATTGTCGGGTCTACTCTCGACGTCCCGATAGCATTCAATGTGGGCGCGATCCCTTTGGAGCCAGGCAGGCGGTATGTGTGGCGCCTCCTGATAGACGGGAAGACGGAGGATAACTGGCACATCGCGTTCTCGACCAGGCCCTCTGCCCGGCCGCCGGCGCAGCCCGGCGCCTAGCCTGGCATAACCCTGATAGATCGCCGCTTTCGTCGAAACCGCAGTCAAATCTCCTACAATCTCCCCATGAAGCGGGCCCTGCCGTGGCTCCTATTCCTCGGCGTCTTCGCCCTCTACGCCTGGACCGCCTACCCCACCGTCGCCCCCCGCGACAGCGCCGACCTCGCCGCCGCCGCCCTCACCGCCACACCCGCTCATCCACCCGGCTATCCCCTCTACGCTCTGCTCGGAAAAGCCTGGATCACCATCATCCCGTGGGGCGACCCCGCCTACCGCCTCAATCTCCTCTCGGCCGCGGCCGGGGCCGGCTGCTCCGCCGTCGTCTTCCTTTTATTGTGCCGGTCCTGCGGGCTATGGCCGGCTCTGGCCGCGGCCCTGGCGCTGGCTTTCAGCGCCCCCCTGTGGAAGTTCAGCCTCCTCTGCGAGATGTACTCATTGCACGGACTCTTCCTGGCTTTGCTCCTGCTTCTGGCACCTCGCTCCGGCGAGCCCGCCGATGAAGGGAGGGCCGCGGGCAGTGCATTCCTGCTCGGCTTGGCTTTGGTCAATCACCAAGCATTCATCCTGGCAATCCCCGGCCTGCTCGTGCTCTGGTGGGGGAAAGGCCGCGCCCAGCTTATCAAGAAATGCCTGCCCATCTTCCTCCTCGGACTGTCCCCATATCTCTTCCTCTGGATCAGCCTCGGCAGCCTCTCCCGCGCCTGGGCCGTGCTCACCCGGCAGGAATACGGGACCTGGAGTCTTTCCGCCGGCATGAGTCGGCCAATGAGCCTGGGTCTGGGCGCGAGCCTCCTGGGACATTTCTTCGGCGAGGTCTGGAGGCGCACGTCGCCCGTCATCGTCGGCCTCGCGATCCTGGGCTGCGCGGAGATGTGGCGGCAAAGCCGCCGCCGCGCGGCCGGACTGGCCCTCATCTTGATAGGAACAGGGCCGGCATTCTTCCTGGCGGCGCGCTTCGACCTGAGCGGCTGGGTGGCCCGCACCGTCCTGGAATCGGCCTTGGTCCTTCCCGCGCTGGTGGTCTGCGTCTGCGCCGGCTTCGGCCTGGCCTGGGTGCAGCGGCGCAAGAGCCCGGTGGTGTTCGCGCTGGCCGCGGCCGCCGCCGCTGGCGGCTCGCTCTGGCAGAACGGCGCCCAAGCCTCGCACCGGGACGACTTCTCCGCCTATGACTACGTCAAGGACCTGCGCCGCTCGCTGCCCCCGGGCAGCACGGCCGCGGCGGGGGGAGATACCGCGATCTACGCCTCGCGTTATCTGGACCTGGCTCATCCGGACGGTCGAGCACGCAGGCTGGTCCATTACCAGGACGCCTCATCCGGCCCGCGACCGGATTATGTCCTGGGACTGTCCCTGCAGAACCTGGAGCGCCTCGGCCTGGGGCAGGAGAGCCTTTATCCGGCGGGATTGGTCCAGAGCACGGCCCCGGGACGCTCCTCCGACGACGTCTGGGAGTTCTCCATCCTGAGGCGGGGGCCGGCCCTGCGGGCCGAGGAGAGCTACGCGCGGGACATCCTGCTGTCCTACGCCTTCGCCCATTATCTGAGCGGGACGCTGCGCGAGGCTAGGCGCGACCCGGGCGGACAGAGGGATTTTCTGGCGGCGGCCGCCCTGGACCCCGAGGATTATCAGATTGAGTATAATAGGCCACCTTGAGATGAGGCTCGCGCTCCTGGCCGTCCTGCTCTTCGCCGGCGTCCCCGCCCGGGCGGGATTCGAGGATTCCGGCTTCAACCCCCGCGGCACGGCCATGGGCGGCGCCATGACCGCGGTCCCGGACGACCTCTCCGCCGTGGTGTACAACCCCGCGCTCCTGGGCAGCATCCGCCGGACGCAGGCCTCGCTCAACTACCTGCGCCAGTTCCAGACCCCGACCGGGCCCACCAACGCCGACATCATGGCCCTGGGAGCCGGCATCCCGGTCCAACAGGACATCTTCAACGGGACCTTCGGCCTCTCCTGGCTCTACGGCCAGCGCCAGTCGGCCGGTGTGGACCGGCGGGTGGGGTTCAGCTACGGTACCCGCGGCCTCAAGGAGTTCGACCAGGGCGGGCTGGACCTGGGCGGCACCCTCAAGCTCCTTTCCCGCACCCCGGACGGGGCCAAGGGCGTGCTGCAGGGGACCATCGACCTGGGAGCCTCCTACCGGTTCTGGGAGAAGTACACGGCGGGCTTCTCCATCCTCAACTTCACCCGGCCCAAGGTGCCCGACGGCCGCGCCCCGCTGACCGCCAAGCTCGGCGTGTCCGAGGCCGTGCGCGGCTTCACGGTCGCCCTGGACCTGACCAAGCGCGAGCCCACCGGCGAGGGCCCCGGCACCGTGACCGCGGCCGCGGGCCTGGAGCGCTGGTGGGCCACGGCGCGCTACGGCTCCTTCGCCGGCCGCACCGGCCTGAGCCTCGGGGACCGCTCCAAGACCTGGAACTGGGGCCTGGGCTGGAGGATGCTGGGAGGGGAGCTCGGCTACGCCATGACCGTGCCCATGCAGGGCCCGACCATGGTCGGCCACGGCGTGGGGCTGCTCTTCCGCTTCGGCGCCTCCAACCCGGAGGGCGAGTACGAGAAGCTCCTGGGCGAGGAGCTGCGCCAGCGCAAGGACCTCATCGCGGCCCTGGAGGCCGCCGAGGTCAAGCAGTGGAAGCTCTCGCAGGAGCTCGCCGAGCTGCGCGCCGCGATGGAGGACCTGCGCCGCCAGCTGGTGGAGAGGACCCTGTCCGAGGCCGAGGTCAAGAAGCGCCTCGCCGAGCTGCAGGAGCGCCACCGCCGCGCCGTGGAGGAGCATGAGCGCATGCTCGATGAGCAGCGCCGGCTCCGGGCCAAGACCAGACTCGATTTCTTCAAGGAGGACTGGGCCGCCTACGGCAAGGCCAGGGCCGGCGGCGCGCCGGACCCGGTCCTGGCGGACCAGGTGCGCCGCATCCTGCGCGACTACAAGGACTCCGGGGTGGACCTCAGCGAGGCGAACCAGGAGTTGCTGCGGCTGCTTAGGGCACGATAGCGCCCGCGCCCTTCTCCAGCAGCTCCAGATTCCGGCGCGCCTGCGGGTGGCGGGGCTCCAGCTTGAGGCAGTGCGCGAAGAGTTTGCGGGCGCGCTCCCGGTTGCCCAGGCGCAACTCCACCGAGCCCAGGTTGTTCTCCAGGTAGGCGCGGGAGGTCCGGTCGCCGCTCCACTTCGCCACGCGGATGCCCTCTTCGTAGACCTGCCGGGCCGCGAGCAGGCGGCGGGAGCGCTCGTGGAACCAGCCCAAGGACATGTAGGGGCCGGGCTTGCGGGGGAAGCGCCGGATGACGTCCTGCAGGTCCCGGACCGCGTCGTCGGGGCGGCCGACCTCGGCCAGGACGAAGGCCCGCATCTGGGTCGCGTTGACGTTGAGCTCCGAGCCGGCGACGGCGCGGTCGAGCTCGGCCCGCATCTCGGCGGACTTGCGGGGGTCCTTCAGGTCCCGGGCGAGGTAGGCGAAGGTGAGCTGGTTGGGCTGGAGCCTGCGGTAGGCGTCGCGCCGGATGAGCGCGAAGTGGGCCGGGGTGCGCTTGAGATAGACCAGGGCCGCGTCGTCCCAGAAGACCAGGGCCCAGCGCGGCGAGGCGTCGAGCACGCCGGCGGCGTAGCCCGGGGAGTTGCCGACCAGGGCGTAGTCGAAGCCCCAGCGGGCGTCGAGGCGCTCCCAGACCTCGGGGCGGCTCCAGCGCGCGGCTTCGGCGATGAACTCGGCCCCGTACGCCGCGTCGCGGTCGTCCACGAAGACCTGGCGGCGGGGCCAGGCCCTCCAGATGAGGTAGCCGCCCAGGCCGTAGGTGTTGAACATGCGGCCCGTCACGCCGTTGTCGTCGAGGTAGCGGACGGCCCGGTCGGGGAGGTCCGCGCGGCCCTGGCGCGGGGCGGCGAGCAGGAGGAAGAGTGCCGAGGGCAGGATCATCAGGGCCGCCGCGGCCAGGGCCCGGCCCCGGCCGGTCCGCACGGGCCGCAGGCTCTCGAGCAGGCGGGCGGCCAGGGGCAGGGCGGCCATGACGGCGAAGTGGAGGTGGCGCGCCTCGAACCAGCCCAGCGCCGCCAGGGCCAGCGCCGTCAGGGCGAGATGCGGCTCGCTCTCCCAGGCCCAGACCGCGACCGCCGCGGCCGCCGCCAGGCAGGCTCCCTGCCAGCTGAGCGGGGAGGTCATGCCCCTCCAGCCGCCGGCGAACTCCTGGCCGGGGAAGAAGAGCGCGGCCGCGGAGTGCGCGAACACGCCCGCGCCGTGGGGATTGACCGCCATGGCGGGCAGACAGGCTCCGGCCAGGGCGAGCCAGCCTCCCGCGGCCCGTCGGTCCCGCCGGAAGCATGACGCGGCTTTGAGCAGGACCAAGCCGGCCCCCAGCAGGGCCGCGCCGCCGTGCAGGTTGGCCCAGAGCAGCTGCAGGCCCGGCAGCAGCAGCCAGGCCTTGCGGCCCGGCCGGGGGGAGTCCAGGACCGTCAGGAAGGCCGCCAGCAGCAGGAAGTCGGAGATCTGAGGCCTGGCCACGAACCAGCCGCTGGTCGCCAGGGCGGCCAGGGAGGCGAGGAGTCCGGCCCAGAAGGGAGCTCTCCCGAGGCGGTAGAGCAGGAGGAACGCGGCGGCCGGGGCTGCGGCGCGCAGGGCGGCCAGGCCGGCTCCTCCCGCCGCGCCGTAGACGAGATGGAGCGCGACCTGGAAGAGCCATTCGAACGACGTCCAGGGCCGGCCGGCCAGGACGTAGGAGAAGGGGTCGCTGCGCGGCAAGGACCAGGTCTGGCGGATGAGCTCCCCGGTCTTGAGATGCCACCAGGGATCAGGGGCGGAAGCGCCGCCGGCTCCGAGCCAGAGGGTCTGCGCCAGGAGGACCGCGGGGATGAGGGCCGTCCAGAGCCGGGTCTTGCCGTCTTCCATCAGCCGCATGATATCAAAAGTGAACCCTTAACAATTCCGACACCACTTTCCCCGTGCTGGTCTGCTAAACTCCCCTTGCTGTGGAAAACGTCTCTCCGGACGACCTGCAGAAGGAGATCAGCCGGCTCTGGGAGAAGGTCGGATCCATCTCCTCTTCTCCGGCGGAGCCGCCGCCTCCCGCCTCCGTCTCCGTGGCCGCCTCCAGCGAAGTCGCCTGGGAGACCGTGGCCATGCTCAAGAGCCAGCAGCGCCGCCAGGAGGCCCGCTGGCAGGAGCTCCTGGAGGCCCGCGAAGCGGCCCTCAACGCCCTCAAGGAGAGGCAGGCGCTGATGGAGGCGGAGCTGACCTCCCTGCGCCAGAAGGTGCGCGCGGACGACGACCTCGTGGTGGCCCAGGTCATGGACGTCGGCTCCCGTCTCGAGGCCGCGCAGAAGGCGCTCGCCGACGAGCGCGCCGGGCCCGAGGCCGAGCGCCGCGACCTCAAGGCCCTGGTCGAGGCCGCCCGGGAGTCCGCCGCGGCGGAGGCCGCCCGCTGGCGCGAGGAGGAGCGGCGCTGGGAGAAGCGCGAGCAGCAGTACCTGCTCGACCTGCAGGAGCTCCAGGCCCTCTCCGCCCGGCGCCAGGAGGAGTCCCAGCGGGCCGACGACGCCGCCCGGGGCCTCTCCGACAGCCTGGGGGAGGCTAGGGGCGCCCTGGAGAAGACCCTGGCCGAGCTGCTGCGCGAGCGGCGCGTGCGCCAGGAGTCCGAGGCCGAACGCGCCAAGGCCGTGCAGAAGATCGCGGAGGTCGAGAAGCACTTCGAGGAGCTCTCCCGCATCTGGGAGGAGGAGCGCGCCCAGTGGCGCGAGCTCTGGGACCGCGAGCGCTCGGCCTGGGAGACCCAGCGCCTGGAGTTCTCGGCCTGGGAGGAGAACCTGCGCAAGGAGCGCGAGGCCTGGCACGCGTCCAGCGCGGCCCAGGACCAGGCGCAGGTCAAGTTCGCCGAACAGCTCACCCGCAACCTGCGCGACACCTCGGCCACGTCGGAGAAGCTGGCCGCGGTCATGGGACGCATCGCCCAGCTCGAGACCCGGCCCGCGGCGGACGTCCCCCGCGACTCCTGGCAGCCGCCCCGTCCGTCCTGGGGCCGCCGCTTCGCCCCGGCCCTGGCCGCGGCCGCTGTGCTGGCGGTCCTCGCCTGGCCGCTGGGCCGCTGGCTCACCGGCTGGAGCCTCCAGACCCTGGGCGCCAGCGCCTTGGCCCTGGACAACCCCACCGCGCTGGCCTCGGACGGCTCGCTGCTCTGGGTCTCGGACTGGAAGGGGACCCTGGAGGCCCTCGACCCGCGGGACCTCCGGGCCCCGGTGCGCAGCCTGAAGGTGTCTGGCCTGGGAGTGTACCGGCCCGTGGCCCTGGCCCTGGGACGGGAGCGCTTCTACACCCTGGACGCGGCCCAGGCGCGCATCGTGCGCCACCAGCCGCGGGACCCGGCCGTCGTGCTCTACGCCAAGCCCACGCCCGGGCCGGCGCCCACGGCCCTGGCCTGGGACGGCGCGGCCCTCTGGTCCTACGACGCGGTCAATAAATCGCTCTACCGGCACGGCTCCGACGAGTCGGACGCCAAGGCCTACGCCCTGCCCTCCGAGCTGGTGCCCACCGCCATGCAGTGGCTGGGCCGCCGCCTCTGGCTCTTCGACTCGCGCGGCCGCCGGCTCATGGCTTTCGAGATCCGGGACGACTCGTTCGTCCCGGTCTGCGCCGCCCCCGTCGACGACAGCGTCCTGGGCCTGGCCGCCGCGGGGACGGCCGTCAAGCCGCGCGCCGAGGAGATCGTGGCCCTGGCCGGCCCCTCGGCGCGGCGCACCGGCTTCGCGCTGATGCGCTACCGCATCGGCTGGAGATTGTTTACAATCTTTTAACATGGCAGCAATAAGCCGGCAACAGATTTAAGTTATTTTCTCATCGCCAAAGGTATGCGTTCCATGAACCGACAGCGGCTCGGAGGCGCGGCGCAGGTCTTCCTCGGCGCCGCCCTGCCCTTCCTCCTCCTGCCCGCCCGGCTCTGGGCCCAGGCGCAGGTCCAGCTCTTCATCGACCAGTCCTTCGTGGTCAAGGACTCCGGCGCCTACTGCTACTACGACGCGACTCAGAAGCACTTCTTCTGCATGGACGGGAGCGCCGGCAACTGCCGGGATGCCGTCGGGGCCTCCATCGACTGCACGAACGTCAACGAGGGCACGGGCACGGGGCTCCAGCCGCAGAACGGCAACATCTCCAACGACCCGCGCATCGAGTTCGACCAGCGCACCGTGGCGGAGACCAACGCCCTGTGCCGGAGCAACGTGCCCTACGGCGACGACGACCCGACGGACGGCACCGGGCTGGGCAACAACACCTGCAACGCCGACGTGTTCCTCTGCGCCGGCATCGGCTACAACAACCCGGGCTCCGACGAGGTCGCCCTGGACATGGTCGAGTTCGAGGTCATCAAGTACCAGGACGGGGCCAACCCGCTCGACGCCGGCTCCACCCCGCCTCTGCGCACGTTCTTCGTGGACGCCCCGGGCGTGCTGCCGGCCGACTCGAATTCCAACGGCGCGCCCCTCAAGCCTTACTGCGTGCTCTGGGACGGCGGCTACTACATCCAGGGCGAGCTGGGCAAGACCAACGGCCAGTACGGCTTCCGCGTCACGGCCCAGACCAACCAGACCGGGTCCAGCGGCAACATCACCATCACGGCCCAGCGCGCCTATCCTTCCGGCGCGACCCGGGACGTCTACGGCGATTTCGTCCTGCAGAAGCCCATCATGGTGGACGTCACCAACGTCCACGTGGTGCGCTCCTCCCCGACGGTGGTGGGGGCCTCCGGGGTCTACGCCCAGCCCTACAACCTGACCTACCGGCTCTCCAAGGACGCCTCGATGTACATCACCATCAGCGACCCGGCCGGCGGCCGGGTGCTGCGCTCGGTCCTGCCGGGCGTGGCGCGCGTGGGCGAGGGCACGCCCAACGGCACTTTGCTCAACGGCGACGCCTGGAACGGCCGGGCGGACAACGGGGACCTGCTGCCGCCGGGGATCTTCCTGGCCACGCTGCAGGCCTACGCCGCGGACCAGTTCGGGGGCGACCTCTCCTATCCGACCACGCGGCAGGTCAGCATCGACCCGCTCCAGATCACGGACATCCGGGTCCAACCCCTGCTGGGCGGGGCGACCTCCCTGGCCACCCTCAGCTACGTCCTCACCGAGCCGGCCACGGTCTACATCGACATCTACCCTCCCAACACCCAGTTCTGCGGGAACCTCAACAACGTTAACGACCCAGTGAACGTGGAACGCGCGGCGCCTGTCTACGCAGGCGGCTCCATCATCGCCTATGGGCCCAAGGACTTCAAGGCGATGATAGGGAACTGCAATCCCGGCAGCGAGGCGCCGCTGGTGCGCCATATAGAGGAATTCAAGGTCGGCCGCAGTTCCGTGCTCAACTTCTGGGACGGCCGGGACCTGAACGGCAACGCCCTGTGCCAGGACGGCGACTACGTCTTCGTCATCTACGCCTCCCTGCCCTCCCAGAACGGATCGGCCTTCATGGGCGCTGGGACGGATCGCCGCATCTGGACCACCAAGGCGCAGACCGGCTTCATCCCGGTCATCCGGGGGTTCGTGGGCCTGAGCCAGGTGGCGCCCAGCCCCACGGTGATCGGCTCGAGCCCCGCCATCTCGGGCTTGAACCCCTTCGTCTTCCGCTACTCGCTGGGCCGCGACGCCATCACGAGCATGAAAATCTTCGACTACACCGGCACACGGCTGGTCAAGACCCTGGCCGACAACGTGGTCCGGCCCGGCCTCTTCGCCAACCAGGAGATCTGGAGCGACGCGGTGGACAACACCGGCCGCTGGGTCACCTCGGGGACCTACCTCGCCCAGCTCACCGCGGCGGACCCCATGTGCCCCATGAAGGTCTCCACCGTCTCCGCCTCGTTCCCGGTCGACCTGTTCCGCATCACGGACGTGCTGACCACCCCCCTCATGTCCGGGACGTCGGACACGATCACCCTCAACTACCAGCTCTCCCAGTCCATGAACGTGGTCTGGAACATCTATCCGCCCGGCACGGTCATCCTCAACAGCACCTCCACCTGGCCGCCCTGCGGCATGTCCTGGACCGCCTGCGCCAACACGGTCAACGCCCAGGGCAACGCGGTCGGCCCCATGATCAGCTTCCACGGCACGCGCCCCGGGCGCATGCGCATCACCGAGTACTGGGACGGGCGGGACGCCAACGGCCTCCTGGTCCCGGACGGCAGCTATGTCTACACCCTGGTCGCGCAGTCCACGACCACGCCCCAGTACTACGCCGCGGACCGCATCTTCGGGACCCTCACCGTCAGCCGCGGCGCCATCATCTTCACCACCTTCAACGTGCAGCCGACCGTCCCGGAGCTCTTCAACTCCAGCGCCACCATCACTTTGCATCCCTTCTCCATCAACTACGCGCTGACCCGCCAGTCCTCGGTGACCGTCCAGGTCCTCAACAACAACCTTCCCAACCAGGTGATACGCACCATATTCGCCGGGGCGGTGCGCGACGGCGGCCTGCTGCTGGAGGACGTCTGGGACGGGCGGGACGACCGGGGCAACTTCCCGCTCCCGGGCTTCTATCTGGTGCGCGCCGTGGCCCAGGACGTGGCCTCCCAGCTCTCCTCGCCCTCCACGGCGCAGATGACCATCTCCTACGACCCCCTGCGCATCTACGACGTGGCCATCGCGCCGCTGGTCACGCAAGGGGAGGGGGCGCGCATCCTCTACCAGGTCTCCGAGACCATGAAGGTGGCGGTCAAGATCTACCGGCCGGGCACGGTCTTCGACGGGAACGGCAACCCCACCCCGCCGGAATCCGTGTCCCTGGTCAAGCGCATCGTGGGCGTGCGGCCGGCGCGCACCCAGATCACCGAGGTCTGGGACGGCCTGGACCTGCGCCGGGGCGGCACCCCGGACGGCAACTACAAGTTCACCATCGTGGCCTCCACGGACATGAACGCCATCGACAGCAAGACCGGCAACGTCGTCAACGCCCAGGCCCTGGCCGAGGACCGGCCGCTCGACGACGTGGCGGTGGTGCGCAACCTGTCGGAGGACCCCCAGGGCGAGTTCGAGCGGTTCAGCTACGTCTACCCCAACCCGGTCGACGGCGACGAGGCCTTCATCGTCATCTTCACCCCCTTCCAGGCCCGCGCCAAGCTCAAGCTCTACACCCTGAGCGGGGAGCAGGTCCTGGACCAGGATTTCGGCGAGCAGGCCGCCAACGACTATGTCGACGGCGGCTCCACGAACGCGGGCGTCAAGTGCTTCCGGTGGACCCGCACCAACGCGGCCGGGCGCCGCGTGGCGCGGGGCGTCTACTACGCCCTCATCCGCCTCGAGTCGACCGACGGCAGCCGCAACGTGCTGCAGAAGGTGAAGAAGTTCCTGGTCCGATGAAGAGGATCTCGATCGTCTTTTTCGCGTGCCTCGGGCTGCTCGGCGGCCGGGCCGCGGCTTGGGCGATCTCCGACCAGGCCGGCACCGGCGGGGCCCAGTTCCTCAAGCTCAAGCAGGGGTCGGCCCGGGCCATGGCCCTGGGGGAGTCCTACGTGGCCCTGGCCGAGGGCGCCGACGCCCTGACCTGGAACCCGGCCGGGCTGGCGCTGGCCCAGCAGAAGGAGTGGACCTACTCCTACCTGCGCTACATCGAGGAGGTGGACTCTCCCCTCTACATGGGCTACGCGCACCCCATGGGACGCACGGTCTGGGGCGCCAACGTCTCCTACCTCAGCGTCTCCGGCTTCGACGCGCGCGACAGCGCCGGGGTCCCCCAGACCGGCGAGAACGTCAGCGTGCGCGACGGCTTCGCCACCCTCGCCGTGGCCCGGTCGTTCTGGTACGAGAAGCTGTTCCTCGGAGGGGGGCTGCGCGTGGTCCACGAGGACCTGGCCAATTCGGTGCACGACACGGTGGTGGGCGATTTCGGCCTCCTGCTCAAGCCCAACAGCACGCTGACCCTCGGCTTCGCGGTGCAGAACTTCGGCACCAACCGGGAGAACGTCCCGTCCACCACCCGGGGCGGAGCCGCCCTGCGGCTGGGGGACTTCTTCAACCTCGGGCTCGAGCTCAGCCAGGCCTCGGATTCCAACGCCCACTTCGGCGTGGGCGGGGAATTCCTCCTCCCGGAGCAGTACCTGGACGTGGGGCAGGTCACCTTCCGGATGGGCTACCACAACGCGGACAGCCACGGCCAGAGCTTCGACGGCACCCTCAAGAGCCTGCGCCTGGACCGCAGTTCGGGGCTCTCCTTCGGATTCGGCCTCTTCACCTCCCGGGCCTTCGGCTACGGGATCGCCCTGGACTACGCTTACATGCCCTTCGGGGCTTTCGGCACGGTGGACCAGTTCTCCTTCAAGGTCAAGTTTTAATTGATATTTTATGAACGGGTTATTGACAAGGAAAAGCGTGGCTGATACACTCAATGTCGTATATGGCTCTGGGAACGTCGGGACGGCGAGCGGGAGCGAGCCGGGCCGTGCGCCATCAGGGAATGCGTTGGCGCGCGGCGCAGGCGGCGGTCGAGTACATCCTGACCACGATGGTCCTGGTGACCTGCTTCGCGGCCATGTACGGATTCATCCAGGGGGAGCTCAAGAAGTTGTTCATCCTGGCCGGGGTCAAGATCTTGAAGACCTATTACTGAGCGTGCAAGGAGAGCGAAACGTATGAAGAAACTGGAAGCGATGCGCGGATGGCTGAAGAGCCGCAAGGGTCAGAACACCGTCGAGTACCTGCTCATGCTCACCGTCGTGGTCGGCGTGGTCCTCGTGGCCGGCGTGGCGCTCAAGCGCTTCATGCCGGGACTCTTCAGCCAGATCCAGACCATGATCTCGGGCGCGGCCGGGTCGTTGGGCCAGGGCAACTAGCCCGCAGTCGCAGTCGCACGCAGGGAAGATGGACCCTGACGGGTCCTGAGGGGGTGTCGTGTCGATGAAAGGTCGGAGGCAAGGCCGGTCGGGCCAGGTCCTCGTCGAGATGCTCCTGGTCCTGCCCGTGTTCCTGACCATCGTCTTCACGATCATGGAGATGGGCTACATGTCGTTCCAGATGATCCTGCTCAACCACGCGACCTACGAGGTGGCGCGCATCGGCGGCATGACCCACGCGAACTCGTCGGGCAGCATAGCCGCCGGCTGCGGCACGTACCTCGAGGGCCTCATGAAGAAGATCATCCTGTCCGCGAGCGTGGACTGCAAGGTGGAGAACCATCCCTTCCAGGACACGCAGGCTCAGACCACCAACGCGGACCTCGTGGTCACGGGGAGCAACCCCATCAAGTTCGTCTTCCCGCTGAGCAGCATCCTGATGTCCTCGAAGATCCTCTGCCCGCAGGGGCCGGGCGGAGGCTGGTGCACGATCTCTGCGGTGGTGCGCATGCCCATCGAGAAGCCGTTGAGCTACTGACTATGGAAAAGAAAGGGATATTGGTGCCGATGGTCCTGGCCATGGGAGCCGCCATCTTCTACCTCATGGTCCTCACCAGCAAGGAGCGCGCCCTCTCCTCCGCCTACGAGACCGGCCAGGTCCTCATCGCCCGCGTCGATATCCCGGAGCGCACCGTGCTCAAGGAGGAGATGGTCGAGCCGATGCAGGTCCCGCGCAAGTTCATGGAGCAGGACGCCTTCGAGGTCAAGACCCCGGCCGACATCAAGCTCATCGCCAACCTGGTCACCCGGGTGCGCGTGCCCAAGGGCAACCAGGTGGTGCAGTCGGCCCTGATCTCGCTGTCCCCGGAGGCCGGCCTGAGCGTGAAGATCCCGCCGGGCTACCGCGGCGCCATCCTGGGCATCGAGAACGAGCTCAAGGCTCTGGTCAAGCCGGGCGACCGCGTCGACGTCCTGGTGACGTTCGAGGCCGTGATGGCCGACGGGCGCAAAGAGCGGGTCACCGCGACCATCCTGCAGAACGTGCTGGTCATCGCGGTGGGCACCAACCTCGGCCAGGGCATGAACGCCAAGCAGGCCAAGGCCGCGACCGATAAGGAGGACAAGACCGCGGCCTTCTCGGAGAAGGCCATGGTGGCGCTGGCTCTCAATCCCAACGAGGCGCAGTATCTGGCCCTGGCCGTCAAGCAGGGCGACACGAGCGTGGTCCTGCGCGGGCTGGGCGACGTCGAGATGCATCCGATGGAGATGGCGAGTTGCCGCAAGCTGTTCAAGTCGACGGACCCGACGGAGAGGCGTTTCGAGCTGCAACGGTACGACATCATGCTGAGACAACTGGGAGTGCGGTTCCTTCTGGCGTCGGCGCTGCTCTTCGGCGCCGGGCGCCTCTGGGCGCAGCCCGAGGATTCCCTCGTGGCCGTCTCGGCTGATATCGTGGAGCTCTCCGGCTCCAAGGAGTTCGACACAGGTTTCTCATGGGGGCCTTTCCAGAGCGGCATCAACTTCGCGGAGAAGGAGATCCCGGGCATCTACCGGATCGGGGACTTCGCGCGGCAGACGGCCCTGCAGACGTCCCTGAAGATGCTGGAGACCGAGGGCAAGGCGCAGCTGCTCTCCAACCCCAAGGTCATCGTGCAGGCCCAGTCCCAGGCCAACTTCGTGGTGGGCGGCGAACAGCCCTACCCGGTCACGGGCGCCACCGGCAGCGTGGGGGTGGAGCTCAAGAAGTACGGCGTCATCCTCAACATCATGCCGGTCATCAACCCCAACAAGAAGGACACCATCCGCGCGGAGATGCAGCTGGAGGTCTCCAACCCCGACTACTCCAAGCCGGTCCAGGTGGGCAACACCACGGTGCCTTCCTTCGTGACCCGGCAGATCCAGACTTCCGTCGAGATCAAGAGCGGCGAGACTTTGGTCCTGGGCGGCCTGAAGTCCAGCACCAAGAACGTCACCAAGACGCGGGTGCCCTACATCGGACGGATCCCGCTGCTGGGACTGCTCTTCACCACTTCGAGCATCGTGGAGACGCAGTCCTCGCTCTTCCTCTTCATTACAATGGAGATCGTGAAATAGAGGGGCCCTCCTATGGCTGATGTCACGACCGGCACGGAGACCGGGCGGCTCGCTAAAGAGCCGAGCCGGGTGCTCGTGTTCACCGGCCCCAAGGAAGGGGTCGGCAAGAGCACCCTGTGCCTCAACCTGGCCCTGGCCTGGGCCGGGAGCCAGAACCGGAAGGTCATCATCGTCCACATGGACCCGCTCTGCCGCAACGACCTCTCCTACCTGCTGGGCGTCAACCCGCCGACCTTGGCCAGCATGGCCCAGCTCGTGGGCGACAACCCGACCGGCCTGGGCAAGCTCCTCAAGGGCCGCATCCCCATGACCCAGTGGGGCGTGGGGCTGCTGCCCCTGGCCTCCAAGCGTTCCGAGATCCTCAGCCTCTCTCCCCAGCTCGTGGTCCAGATCCTAGGCTCGCTGGCCGAGCCCTACGACCTGTTCCTGGACGTGGACCCCTTCTTCCCGATGCAGATCTTCTCCTTCGACCTGGCCGACCTCATCTTCTGGACCTGCCTGCCCCAGCGGGCGCACTTCGAGGCGACCTACAACATGTTCCAGGAGATCAAGGCCCTGCACTTCCCTCTGGAGAAGTTCGAGGTGATCGTCAACGCGGCCAACCTCCCGGGGGCGCTGGCCCCCAAGGAGGTGGACCGGTTCTTCAGCGCCATGCAGAAGAAGGTGCTGGCCTACATGCCCTGGGAGGACCTGCTCCCGGAGTACGCCAACACCCAGAAGATCCTGGTGGTCGAGAACCTGCAGAGCGAGTGGGTCAAGACCCTGCGCATCATCCTGGGGCGGACCATGGAGCTCAAG
>JACRDS010000042.1 GCA_016212825.1 Elusimicrobiota bacterium
CCCCTTCTGCCGGCGGAAGTGCGCCTACTGCTGCTACTACTCCGTGCCCCTGGAGGAGAGCCGCTGGCTGAGCCGCTATCTCGCGGCCCTGGGGGAGCAACTGGAGTATTTCGCCCCGGCCTTCGCGGGCCGGCGCTTCGAGGCCCTCTACATCGGGGGCGGGACGCCCAGCCTCCTGAGCCCGAGCCAGCTGCGCGGCCTGCTGGGGCCGCTCTTCAGGCGCTACTCCTTCCGCGGCGAGGGAGAGCGGGCCTTCGAGTTCAACCCCGTCAGCGCCGGGGCGGACAAGCTGGCGGTGCTCGAGGAGTTCGGCTTCAACCGCATCAGCATGGGGGTGCAGTCCTTCCGGCCCGAGGTCCTGCGCCGCGAGAACCGGGGCTACCAGACCTACGAGACCGTGGCCCGGGCGGCGCGGCTCATCCTGGGCCGCAAGCGCTTCATCCTCAACATGGACCTGCTCGTGGGCCTGCGCGGCGACGCCAAGGACTCCTTCCTGAAGACCCTCGACAGGGTCCTGGCTCTGGGCCCAAGCACGGTCACGGTCTATCCGGTCAAGCCCACGACGGCCTATCTCTCCGCGCACTACGGCGGGGACAGGCGCCGCTTCGAGGCCGACCTGGAGAAGCGCTACGGGGAGGTCGGGGCCGCGGCCGCGGCCGCGGCCGGCCGGCACGGCTACATCATGCGCCCCGAGCGCCCCGCGCTGCGCGACAACGACTGGCTTTTCCGGCGCGAGCCCCTGCCCCGGCTGCGCTGGGTCTACGACGACATCGCGCCCCACCCCGTCTCCGTCTTCTCTTTGGGTCCGACCGCGCGCTCGCGCATCGCCGGCGAGCTGGCGTATTATCAGAAAGGGACCCATGAGGACGCCTTCTCTCCGCGGGCCGAGGCCTGGAGGGGGCTGCGCCTCACGCCGCGGTGGGAGATGAGGAAGTTCGCCCTGCGCGAACTGCTCGACCGCGGCGCGGTCTCCCGCGAGAGGTTCCGCGCCCTCTTCTCCCGGGACCTCGACCAGGTCTTCCCCGGCGCCGTGCTGCCTTCGGGCGGACCGACCCCGCGGCGGCTCTTCCAGGCCGCCCTGAGCTTCCTCGACGCCGATGAGCTCGAGGGCATGTCCGAGGCCCGCTTCTCGCTGGGCTCGGGCAAAGGGTCCTGGCGGCTGTGCCTGCACCGGCTGGCCGCGGGCGAGGCGAGCATGAGCCGGGCCGGCTCCCTGGGCCTGATCCTTCACGGCGAGCCGTCCCGGCTGGTCTCTCCTGCGGCGGACGCCGCCCTGCTCCGGATCCTGGAGGCGGCCTTCCTGCAGGCGGCCCGGCGGGAGGCGGGCGGGTCTCCGGTGCGGGTCGCCGCCCGCCTGCTGGAGCAGCTCCGTTCCGTCCTGGCGCGTCTGGAACGGGCGGGCAAGGTCCCCCGGAAAGCCCTGCGCCTCTCCCGGGAGGGCGCGGCATGAGCGCGCGGCCCCGGGGCGCCTTCCTCCTTATCCCCTGGCACATCGGGGACTGGAAGGACATGACCTTCCATGCGGTCTCCGAGCTCAAGCGCCTGCGCTGCCTGCTGGTCGAGGACGCCGCCCAGGCGCGGGCCCAACTCGCGCAGTTGCGCCTGGACTGCGCCGGCAAGGAGCTCCTGGAAGTTCCGGTCCGGCGCCGCCTGGATTTCCTGAGCCGGGTCCTGGCGCGCCTGGGTCGGGAGGACGTGGGGATGGTCTCCTCGGGAGGCTCCCCCTGCTTCATGGACCCCGGCGGCTGGCTGGTGCGCGAGCTGCGCCGGCGCGGCGTCCCGGTCCGGGCCCTGGCCGGCGCCTCGAGCCTGACCGCGGTCCTGGCCCTGAGCGGCTTCGACTGGGTCGAGGCTCCGCGCTCGCGCGCCTTCAGCTTCGTATTCTACGACGAGCGCGGCGACCAGTCCGTCTTCCGCGCGGTGGCGGCCCGCGCCGGCGAGCCCGTGGTGGTCTTCGTGCGCAAGCACGCCTTCCGGGACTGCTTGCGCGGCCTGCGCGGAGTGGTCGGGGCGCGGCCCGTCACGGCGTTCTTCGACCTGACCAAGAACCCGCGCGAGAAGTACCCTTACGCGGACCGGGTCCGGACCATGGACTGCGCCGGCTGGCTGCGCGCGGCGGCCCGCATCTCCTGGGCGCGGGTCGCGGAAGCGTCCCTGCTCATCCATCCCGATGAAGGATAGCCCAGCGCGGGAACCGAGGCGCATCGAGGTGCATCTGGGCACCCGTTGCAACAGCCGCTGCATCTTCTGCATGAGCAGCGTTAACCGCGACGCCAAGGAACCCTGGGCCGGCCTGAGCCGGGTCCAGGAGGAACTGAGGCACTTCTACGCCAAGGGCTGCCGGGCCGCAGGCTTCCTGGGCGGGGAGCCCACCGTCTACCCGCACATCGTGGACTGCGTGGCCTACGCCCGGAGCCTGGGCTACTCCAAGGTCGTCATCTGCACCAACGGCATGCGCCTGGCGGACCCCGCCTTCTGCCGCCGGCTGGTGGAGGCGGGGCTCACCCGCGTGACGGTCTCCGTGCACAGCCACGAGGCGCGCGTCGAGGACCGCCTCATCATGCGCGTGCCCGGCGCGCTGGCGCGCAAGGTCCGTGCGGTGCGCAACCTGGTCGCGCTCCGGGACCGCGGCCTCCTGCCTGGGGACATCTCGCTCAACCCGGTCCTCTGCCGCCCCAACCTGCGGGGCATGGAGGGCTTCGTCCGCTTCTTCTCAGGCCTGGGCGTGGGCGACGTGCGCTTCAACTACATCTGGCCTCACGGCGAGGTCCGGGCCGACCCCGCTTGGACCCCGTCCTACCGCGAGGCCATTCCCGCGGTGGTGCGCCTGCTCCTGGGCAGCGAGAAGAAGCCGCGCCTGCGCCTCTCCTTCGGAGGAATACCGAAGTGCGCGCTCAAGCTCGCCGGGGCCTCGCCGCGCCTCCTGGAGTATCTCTGGCCCAAGTACCTCGACGAGGGGGGGTTCGACCCGGGCAACGACGTGAGCATGGCCACCAAGCAGGGGCCGATGCGGGACCGCTTCGTCTGGCAGCAGGTCAAGCGCGACGTGCTCAAGACCATGGGACCGGACTGCGCCCGGTGCGGGCACCGGCCGCGCTGTGAAGGAGTCTGGGCCAGCTACGCCGCCCTCTACGGCTTCACGGAACTCGTCCCGCTGTAGCCAGGCCCTACTTGGTGCAGCAGAAGAAGGACACCGCCCCGTTGTTGCTGTTGATTCGGCCCAGGTTGACGTTGACGAGGCCTTGAAAGTTCTGGCCGGGGGTGTCGACCAGCACCTGGTCCGTCTCGGTGCCGCTGGAGGTGCCGCCGACTCGCGTGACCCAGGCCGTCCGGCCCTTGGCCTGCGACGAGATGCCGTTGATGTAGAGGCCTTGGGTGAAGGTGGCGTACTGGGTCGCGGCGCAGAGGTTCGTCGCGTTCGCGGCGGCCGAACGCGGGAAGGCGTCGCACCCCGCGCCGAAGCCGTTGATGTATAGATAGTTGGGCTGCACGGTCCCGCCGAACCCGCTGTTGGAGTTACCGAGGCTGACATGGCCGCCGCGGAGGACGATCTCGCCCGTCCCGGCGTTGTTGATCGTCATGAAGTCGGTCATGCCGGCGCCGGGGTTGCGCGAGAAGTTGATGATGTTGCCGGCCGAGTAGCCCATGGAAACCCGCGCGACGGCTCCGCCGTCGTAGGCGTCAAGGAACGGCCCGGTGCCCTGGGTGCGGATCGAGCCCATGACATGCAGTTTCGCCTGCGGGCTTGAGGTGCCGATGCCGACGCTCCTGCCGGCGAGGGTGGCGAGGTACGCGTCCCCGGTCGTGATCATCTTGTTATACACACCGGAGGGGGCCGGGTAATAGGTCGAAAGGGTGACGTTCTCCGAGCCGATCTCCGGGGAGACCGTGATGAGGATTGCCGCCGCCAGGAAGATGGTCATGGTCCGTCTAGGAACGGAGAGGTCCACATGAAGATGGATGTCATTCTGCATGACCGCCTCCTGGTTGATCACGATAGTATAACAGGGTGCCTGCGGATTTCAAGACCTATTTGTTACGGGATGGTTGAAAGCCGGTAAAATGGAATTCTTCTGAAAATTGTTTGTAGGTAATGATAAATTGTAGAATCACAGCGATGCCGAACCATCGCGCCTGGGAGGTCGCCATCGTGGGCGGCGGCCCTGCGGGCCTGACCGCTGGCCTGCAATTGGCCCGGGCCGGCTACCGGGCCGTCCTGTTGGAGCGCGCCGGTCTGGGCGGGCAGGCGCGCTGGCTGGGCCGCATCGAGAACTATCCGGGATTCCCGAGGGGGGTGGATGGCGGCTCCCTGATGTCGCGTTGGGTGCGCCAGGCCCGGACTTGGGGCCTGCGCACCGCGCGCGCCGACGTGCGCGCCGTGGCCCGCACTTCGGGCGGATTCTCGCTGCGTCTCGCCTCGGGCCGCGTCCTGCGGGCCTGCGCCGTCGTGTACTGCCCCGGCGCCGGCTTCAACGACCTCGGTCTGCGCGGCGAGGGCCGCTTCCGGGGGCGCGGACTCCTGCACGCCGTCTCCGGCTCCGTGGCGGATTGGCGCGGCCGGACCGTGGCCGTGGCCGGAGGGGGAGAGGCCGCCGCGCATCAGGCCCTGGCCTTGGCCCGGCAGGCGCGGCGCGTGCACCTGCTCTGCCGTGGGGAGCGGATCAAGGCGCATCGTCTCCTGCTCAGACGCCTGCGCGGCGAGCCGCGCATCGCCCTCATGCGCGGCGTCGAGGTCCGCGGACTCCAGGGCGGCCGGCGTCTTCAGGCCCTGGATCTTTCAGCCCCCGGCGGCCGCCTGCGCCTGCCCGTGGACGCACTCTTCGTCCTGGTGGGTAAGAGCGCCGCGCCCCTGCCGTTCCCCTCCCGCCGCCTGCCCCCCGGCTTCTTCGTGGCGGGCGACGCGTCTGGAGAGCCCTTCCGCCAGGTGGTGGTGGCCGCGGGCGAGGGCATGAAGGCCGCCATGCGCTGCGCCGCCTTCCTGGAGAGGCGCGCGTGAGGATCGTCGAGACCCGCACTGCCCGGGGGCTGGGGACCCTGTACCTCGCCGACCTGGGAGCGGCGGGCCGGGAGCGCCTCGTCGAGTTCGTGGACACCCGCGAGCCCGGCGTGCCCAAGACGCGCAAATGGGTGCTCATGATCTCCACGCAGGTGGGCTGCGCCGTGGGCTGCCGCATGTGCGACGCCGGGGCCGCCGGCTTCGGCGGCAACCTCACATCCGCCGAGATGCTCGAACAAGTGAGCTTCGTGGCGCGGCGCAACCCGGCGCTGGACCTGCGGCGCCATCCCAAGGTCAAGGTCCATTTCGCGCGCATGGGAGAGCCCTCCCTGAACCCGGCCGTCCTGCCCGCCCTGCGGTCTTTGGCCCGGGAGGTCCCCAACTGCGGCCTCATCGCGAGCATCTCCACCGTGGCGCCGCGGACCCCGGTGGCGGAGCCCTGGTTCGAGGAACTGCTCCGGCTCAAGGATGAGTGCTATCCGGACGGCCGCTTCCAGCTGCAGTTCTCCCTGCATGCGGCCGACGAGGTGCGGCGCAGCGGCATCGTCCCCATCCGCAAGTGGCGCCTGGAGACGGTGGCCGCCTTCGGCCGGCGCTGGATGCGGCCGGGCGACCGCAAGGTGACCCTGAACTTCGCCCCCGGACCGGGGGAGGGGCTCGATGACTCCGCCATCGCGCGGGTGTTCGACCCGGAGCATTTCCTCGTCAAGGTGACGCCGGTCAATCCCACGGAGACGGCGCTGCGGGGGGGGTGCGTGCGCGTCTGGCACCGGACCCCGGCCGACCTGGGCGCCGCGGCGTGCCGGCTCCGGCGCCGGGGCTTCACGGTCATCCTCTCCCCCAGCACCGCCGAGGAGCTCGACGGCGAGACTTCCTGCGGCCAGCTCTGGTCCCGGCGCCTCAAGGCGGCGGCCGCCGCCGCCCTGCGCGCCCGGGAGCGCGAAGCGCGCAGCTACGTCACCGTGGACTCCATCGGGAGCAAGGCCGCGGGCTGGCTGAAGGCCCTGGCCTGCGAGCGTCCGCGGGCGGTCCCCTTCGACCCGGCCCGGGCCGCTCTGCTGGTGGTGGACATGCAGGAGTTCTTCCTGGACCGGCGCTCCCCCGCCTACCTGCCTCCCGCGCGGGCGGCCCTCTGGAACACGCGGCGCCTGGTCGAGGCCTTCCGCCGGGCCGGGCGGCCGGTCCTCTTCAGCGTGCACGCGCACCGCGACCCGCGCCAGGACGGCGGCCTCATGGCCGGCTGGTGGGGGGAGGTCTGCCGGGCCGGCTCCCCCGAGGCCCGCGTCGCCGCGGTCCTCGAGCCGCGGCCGGCCGACGTGTACCGCAAGACCGGCTACAGCGTCTTCTCCAATCCGAAGCTGGCGGCGCGGTTGCGCGCCGCCCGGGTCTCCCAACTCGTGCTGGCCGGGGTCAAGACCGACCTCTGCGTGGAGTCCACGGCCCGGGCCGCCTTCGACCTGGGCTGGCACACCTTCGTGGCGGCGGACGCCACCGCGTCCCGGACCGAGGAGCAGCATGTCTCCGCGCTGCGCTCGTTGGCGCGCGGCTTCTCCGTGGTGACCCGGGCCGACGAGGTCCTGGCAAGGCTCGCCAGGGGGGCGGGGAAAAGCTAAAATATGAGGATGAAAAGACTGCTTTTGACCAGCATCTGCCGGCCGTTGGGCCCCAAGCACGGCGACGGGCCCAGCGTGGGCTACGAGCTGCTCTTCGGACAGGTCACCCGGGCCCAGGGCATCTTCAGCCCGCGCGCCGTGCACCACCATTTCTCCCTCGAGTACATCGCCGCCAACATCCAGGCCCCGACCGTGGTCCTGCAGTACCCTTCCCGGGCCGAGCTCATCCGCGAACTCAAGAAGGGCTACGACTACGTGGGAGTCTCCTTCATCCTCTCCACCTTCCACCGCATGAAGGAGATCGTGACCCTCATCCGGGAGCACTCTCCCCAGAGCCAGATCGTGCTGGGCGGCTACGGCACGGTGCTGGGCGAGGAGTACCTCAAGCCTTACGGCGACCACATCTGCCGGGGCGAGGGCGTGGAGTTCTTCCGGGACCTTCTGGGCGAGGAGCATCGGCCCGGACCGTACCACCACCCCCTCATCGTGAGCAAGCTCAAGGTCTTCGGCCGGCCCGCGGGCAACACGGGCATGATCTTCGCCGGCCTGGGCTGTCCCAACGGCTGCGACTTCTGCTGCACCTCGCACTTCTTCAAGCGCCAGCACGTCAAGCTTCTGCCCACGGGGCGCGACCTTTACAACGTGGTGGAGCGCTACCTGGACATGGACCCGCACATGTCCTTCACGGTCATCGACGAGGATTTCCTGCTCGACAAAGAGCGCGCCATGGAGTTCCGGGACCTCGTCATCAAGTCCGGGCGGCCGCTCTCCATCTTCGCCTTCGCCAGCATCAAGGCCCTCAGCCAGTACAAGATCGAGGAGCTCCTGGAGATGGGCATCGACGGGGTCTGGATCGGCTACGAGGGCACCCGTTCGGGGTATGACAAACGGGCCGGCCGCTCGGCCGAGGAGGTGTTCCGGGAGCTGCGCGAGCACGGCATCACCATACTCGCCTCCATGATCGTGGGCTTCGACTATCAGGACGAGTCCACGGTGGCCTCCGAACTCGACGGGCTGCTGGCCATGAAGCCGGCTCTGACCCAGTTCCTCATCTACGGCCCGACGCCCGGGACCCCTTACTGGGACCGGGTCATCAAGGAAGGCCGCCTGCGGGCGGACCTGGCCGCCGATCCGGAGCGCTACTGCCGCAACGCCTCCGGCTTCACTGCGATGGTCAAGCATCCGGTCCTCTCCGCGGCCCAGATCGAGAAGGTCCAGCGGCGCTGCTTCGCGGAGGACTACCGCCGCCTGGGGCCCAGCATCTATCGCACCGTGGACGCCTGGCTCAACGGCTATCTCAAGCTGAAGGACTCTCCCAACCCCATGCTCGCCAAGAAGGCGGAGGTCTTCGCCCGCGACATCCGCCATGCCTACCCCATCTTCAAGGCCGGCCGGGTCTTCGGGCCCAACCGCAACATCCGGCGCTGGATCGGGGAGCTGGAGGGCCGCATCCACGCCGCGGTCGGGGCGCCCACCTTCGGCGAGCGGCTCATGTCCTGGGCCGCGGTCGGCGCCGCGGCCTGGACCCAACTGGAGCTCAAGCTCGACCTCTTCCAGCATCCCAAGCTCAAGCGCACCGCCTACCGCCAGCCCGGCTTCTTCCTAGCCAGCCAGCAGGTCTGGGAGGCGATGGCCGCGCGCGTCAAGGCCCGGCA
Organism: Elusimicrobiota bacterium; assembly: GCA_016212825.1. Classification (GTDB taxonomy): domain Bacteria; phylum Elusimicrobiota; class Elusimicrobia; order UBA1565; family UBA9628; genus UBA9628. The sequence continues at coordinate 8,265 of JACRDS010000042.1, forward strand.
GTTCCGGATGCAGGTCGAGTACCTGCACGCCCGCCGCGAGGTCTGGCTCAAGCTCGAGGGTCGGCTCAGCGGCAGCGAAGCCGAGCGCATGTGGCGCGACCTGGGACAGTCCCTGGAGCGCTGCCGCAGCCAGGTGATCCTGGACTTCAAGCGCTGCCGCTGGGAGGAGAAGTCGCTCTCGCCCGAGTTCCGGGCCAAGCTCGCCGCATATCACGACCGCGTGCGAGTGGTCCTGCCCAAGCTCCAGCACGCGCACCCGGAGCTGCTCATCCTGGCCAAGATGTTCCATGAGTACAAGGGCGGCTTCGGCCTCTAGACGGCTGGCCGCCCTGCGCCGCCGCGTCGACGCCGTCGACCGGCGCATCGTCCGCCTCCTGGCCGCGCGCCAGCGCCTCGTCGCGGCCATGCCGCCGTTCAAGACCCGGCTGCGCGACCCCGGGCGCGAGGCCGACATTCTGAGGCAGGCGGCGAGGCAGGCCGGGCGCTCCCGCCTGGACCGCGCATTCGTGCGGGAAGTGTATCGGGCCCTGCTGGGAGCCTCGCGGTCCTTCCTGAGGCGGGGCGCTGGAGCGGACTAGTCTTGGGGAGGGGGGGCCGGGTGGTCGATCTTATCGCCCGCGAACCGGCGTGAAGCCAGCCAGTAGATCGGCGCGGCCACGGTGAAGAAGACGGCCAGGGCCAGGAAGCCGCCCATGGCCCCCAGCGTGTCCCAGGCGAAGCCCGAAAGCATCAGGGCCAGGATGCCCACGGCCCGGGCGAAGGCGTAGACGAAGCCCGTCACCGCGCCCAGCTCTTTCTCGGGGACGCTGGCCTGCATGTAGGAGGAGGTTCCCAGTTCGTTGCCGATCATGGCCGCGGCCAGGAATACCGAGACCGCCACCCCTACCAAGGCCGAGGGGAAGAGCCACCAGCCCCAGACCGCCAGCGAAGCCGCCGCGGCCAGGCGCAGCCAGTTGGAGAGCCGGCTCTGCGGCCCCCGGCGCTCCAGGTAGAAGGCGCCGGCCAACTCGCCGATGTTCCAGGCTCCCAGCATGACCGCGGCCATGGCCGGGTTGTGCAGGACCTGCGAGGCGAAGATCACGGCGACCAGGGTGTGGAAGATCTTGTGCAGGGCGTTGAGAGGGATGTTGACCAGGACGATGGTGCGCAGCTTCTTCTCGGAGGCCACATACTTGGTCCCCCGCTTGATGTCATCCCACCAGGCCTTGAGCCCGTCGGAAGGCCGCTGCGGCCGCGCGGCCGCAGCGGCCGCAGCGGCCGCGGGCGACTTGCCTTGTTTCAGCAGGCGCAGGGCCGCCCGGGCGGCGGCCACGCAGAAGGCCGGGTGCATCCAGATGGTCGCCATGGCGCCGATGTGGTGAACGAGCCAGCCCGCGCCGAGGACTCCGGCCGTGGCCGCAATCTCGCGCCAGACGTAGAGGCTGCCGTTGTACTTGCGCAGGAGTCCTTCGTTCTGGCCCACGATCTGGGGCAGGGCCGCGCGCCGGGCCACGTCGAAGAGCTCGGACGCGATCCCGTTGAGCATGAAAAGGGCGTAGACGATGGGCAGGGCCAGGGCGCCGCCGGAGGCGATGGCGATCGGCACGCCGATGATGGCCGCCGCCTGCACGAAGCCGTTGAGGACCAGGGCGCGGCGCGCGCCGATGCGGTCCACCAAGGCGCCGCCGACGAGGCCCGCGAAGATGCTGGCCACCTCGGCCGCCAGGTAGAGTGTGGAGACCGCCATGGCCGCGTGCAGGGTATTGAGCAGCAGCAGCGGCACGGCCAGGTTGAGCCCTTCGATGCCCACCTTGACCGCGGCCACGGCTCCGGAGTAGAAACGGAATTTCCCTTTCTGCTCGGGCGTGAGTTCCGGTACGGGCTCCGATGCCGGGGACTCCTGCGCTCCGTCGCGGGCTGCGGAGAGCTTGCTCGCCGGGGTCTGGATCGGTCCTTCTTCGGCCGGGCCGAGTTCGACGTCCGCCGGGGCCGCGTGACGGCGCAGGCTCGATCCCAGGATCCGCTGCAGCTCGGCCCCGCCGCGATGGAGGTCCGCGGAGGAGGCTTTCGGGGCCGCGACGGCGTCCAGGACCGGAGCGGACTGCTCGGCCAGGCCGCCGATCTTGGCCTGCGTCTGGACCTGGGCGGCGGGGACGACCTGGAAGGCGGGAAGAGTGAGCGCCGGCGCGGAGGGGAGGGCCGCGCCGATCCCGGAGTCCTTGATCTGGGGGACCGCGGCCGGGGCCCGGCCGCCGAGATCGAGGCTGATCCCCGAGGAAAGGGCGGAGATGCCGCCGGAAACCGCGTCCGGGAGGGCGACGATCCGTCCGGCCGGCAGGGACTGTCCGGAGGCCGCGACCCCGGTCTTGACCGCGGCGGCCCAGGCCTGCGGCCCGGGGGCGAGCAGGGCCAGCAGGGCGGCCAAAGACGCGGCGACGGTGCGGCGCAGCCCCTGCCCGTATGGAGGAGGGCAGGGACCGTGCGACGGCGTTCTCCTCACGCACGGCCTCATGCCTCTATTATCGCAAGAGGCGCAGGATTTTACGGGGGCCTTCGGGACCGATAACGGCCGGCTATGGACCTAGGTCGTTCTGGGACCAGGGGACCGTCGGGATTCAGTTGCCGTGCCCGCTCGGGTCGTCGGGCTTGCCGCCCTGGTCCCGGTTGTGGCCCCCGGAATCGGCGGAGCCGCCCGAGCCTTCATCCGGCAGGGCCGCCGAGTTCGGGGTGATGGCGTTGCGGCCCGAGGCGCTGCCCAGCCGTCCCGGCGTCGGGGGCGGCAGCTTGTCCGCCGGGCCCACGTGGATGCCCGGGAACGGGGTGAGCAGGAAGGACTGGTTCGGGTCCTGGACGATCGCGTAGCCGGGGGCCGTGGTCTGCCAGCGGGAGTCGTTGGCGGGGGCGGCGGTGTAGCCCAGGCCCTCGGTGCGGATCAGGGCGCCCGGCGTGTAGAGGTAAGGCGGCGGGGACTCGGTCTGCTCCCCCGACTCCGCCGGGGCGTCGGCCCGGCGGGCCGTGAAGGAGCCCTGCTTCCGGAAATTGAACTTGTCGAAGCCGCTGGTCCAGCCGCCGCTGCGCGTGCGCCGGCCGCCGCGGGAAGAATCCACGCCGGAGACCGCCGCTGACTGGCCGGCCAATTGGCGCGCGGCCTGGGAGACCGTCAACGGGTAGGCGGTCATCGCCGGGTCGGATTTGACCGCGGCGGAGACTCGCGAAACGGTGTTCCCGTAGACGCGCGGCGGGGCCGCCTTGTGGACCACGGCGGTCGTGCTCCGGACCGCGGGGCGCGATAGCCGGCCCCGGGATTGGGCCTGCAGGATGGGCGGCATGACGAGGATGGCGGCCGCGAGTAGCGTCGTGGTCTTCATGGTCCCTCCGGCGTCGTGGAAAGTTTAGCGGCGAGGCGTGAAGGCCCTGTTACGGGCGATTAAATTCTCGGTAAAAAGCCATCTCGAGAAAAATGTATCATGTAGCGGGCTTGACAATGAAATGTCCTCAGGCCATACTTATGTCCGTCGCGACGGCAAGAACAGCCGTGCGGCTGTAACAGGAGAAAATCCATGTCGAACCGGTTTACCGAGAGAGCCCAGCGCGTCATCCTCATCGCCCAGGAAGAGGCCAAGAGGCTCAACCACGACTACGTGGGCACCGAGCATATCCTCCTGGGGCTCATCGCCCTGGGAGAGGGCGTGGCGGCCCAGGTCCTGGCCAACCTCGGCGTGGACCTGCGGCGCGTGCGCTCCGAGATCGAGAAGATCGTGGGCACGGGCGACAATGTCATGCTCCTCGGGGAGATTCCCTTCACCCCCCGGGCCAAGAAGGTCCTCGAGTACGCGGTGGAGGAGGCCCAGCACATGGGCCACTCCTACGTGGGGACCGAGCACCTCCTGTTGGGCCTGATCCGCGAGGAGGAGGGCGTGGCCGCGCGCGTCCTCGAGAACCTCGGCCTGCGCCTGGAGGTCGTGCGCGAGGAAGTTCTGAATCTCCTCGGCGAAGGCCAATCCCAGCAGCAGCA
>JACRDS010000045.1 GCA_016212825.1 Elusimicrobiota bacterium
GCCGCGCGGGCCTGGCCCTGGACCTTGCCGAAGTTCATCGTTGGAATCCTAGCAAACCGCCGTTGGTCACTTCATGATCTCGCCGGCCCAGAGCTTATCCAGGAACACCTGCCACGGCAGGACCTCCACGCCGTCGACCATGCGAGGAGCCTTGTCCAGGGAGACCGCGATGCGCCGACGCGGCGCGTATTCCTCCGCGAAGGCCCGGAGCCCCCGGAGATGCCCGGGAAGCGTCTCCCTGACGCCCTTCACCTCCACGGCGGCCTCCCCGCCGCCCAGCACGAAATCCACCTCCAGCTGCGACGCCGTACGCCAGTAGGCCGTTTCATACTCGAGGCCGGAATAATGGCTGTGCGCCGTTATCTCCTGGAAGATGAAATGCTCGAAGGCTTTGCCGAAGACTTCGTTGCCTGGGACCACCTCCGTCCGCTTCAGGAGGAAATTGGGCAGAGAAAGGTCGAAAAAATAGAACTTCGGGGCCAAGATGACGCGCCGCTTCGGTTTTTTCTTGAACGAGGGCACGAATCGCCCCAGCAGAGTGTCGGAAAGGATCTGGAAATAATTCTTGATGGTGGGACCGCTGACTCCGCAATCCGCCGCGATGTTGTTGTAATTGACGATCTCTCCGTTGCTGAAAGCAGCCGCTTCGAGGAAGCGGGAAAAAACGGGGACGCTCCTGGACAGGACCTCCGCCGAGATCTCCTCCTTCAGATAATCCCCGATGTACGCATGGATGAGCTTCCGGGCCGCGGCCGCGCGGTAATGGCGCGGGAGCAGGCCGTTGTTCAAGGCGGTATGAAGGTCGAAATCCCGTATCTCGCGCCAGACCAGGGGGAAAAGCTCATAATGGACGGCGCGGCCGCCCAGAAGGTTGGCCCCGGTACGCCGAAGCTTCCTGGCGCTGGACCCGCACAGGATGAAGCGGATATTCTTGTTCACGATGAGCCACTGGACTTCGTTGAGCAGGGCCGGCACGAGCTGTATCTCGTCTATCACCACCGGGGCGTCGGGGGCCTGGGCAAGCAGTTCTTCGCGGAGCAGGGCCGGGTTCTTGCTCAAGCGCGCGAACTCCTCGGAAAGAAGAAGGTCATAATACTTCGATGCCGGGAAGAGCTTCTTGAGCAGCGTGCTCTTGCCGGTCTGGCGAGGGCCCAGCAAGAAGCAGGTCTCCGTCTTGGACGAGTCTAGCCTCAGGATGCGTTCGTACATAAGTAAATTGTACTTTATTTTATCATGATAAACTATATTGCTTGTTTAATTTATCATATTCCTGGAGGTCCTAATGCGGCCGCGCACCCGACCGCAGGCGCTCCACGCGGCGCGCGATGTCCTCGTGCACCTCGGCCAGAGGCCGGCGGCCGTTGATGAGCGCGCAGCCGGGCAGGCGCCGGGCCAGGCGGCGGTAGCCCTCGCGCACGCGCTTGCGGAAAGCCGCGGACTCGCGCTCCAGGCGGTCGAGCTTGCGGGAGCGGTCGCGGGCCGCGAACTCGGACTCCGGGATGTCGAGCACCACGGTCAGGTCCGGGCGCAGCCCGCCGGTGGCGATGCGGTCCAGGGTCCGGATCATGGGCAAAGACAGGCCCCGGGCGCAGCCCTGGTAGGCCATGGTGGCCAGGCTGTAGCGCTCGCAGAGCACCCAGACCCCGCGCGCCAGAGCGGGCAGGATCTTCTCGCGCGTGTGCTGGGCGCGCGAGGCCTCGTAGAGCAGCAGCTCGGCCAAAGGCGCGACCTTGAGCCTGGGGTCGAGCAGGACGGCGCGGATGGCCTCGGCCGAGCGGGTGCCGCCCGGCTCGCGCGTGTGGATGAAGGGCACGCCCCGGCGGCGCAGGCGCCGTGCCAGCAGGCGCGCCTGGGTGGACTTGCCGCATTTGTCCGGCCCTTCCAGGACGATGAAGCGGCCCCTCTTCACGACGAGATTCTAGCAAAGTACGGCTAGGGAAGGCGCTGGAGCAGGCCGCGGACCTGGGTGTTTCCCGGATTGACCTGGAGCGCGCGGCCCAGGAAGTCCCGCGCCATCCGGGGGTCCCCGCGGTCGAGAGCCATGCGCGCCCCCGCCGCCCAGATGCCGTCCGCGCCCGACTCCGCGGCGGCGGCCGCCTTCACGATGCTGTCCCGGACGTCGGCCAGGCTGCCGGTGTTGGCGTGGATCTCGGCCAGCTTCTGGTAGGCCTGCGCCCGCATGTCTCCGCTCGCCTTGGCGGCCAGACGGCGCAGCAAGGCCAGGGCCCTGTCCGGCTTGGCCTCGCTCAGATAGGAGCGCCCGCGAAGATAGAGGTCGAGCTCCAGGCCCGCAGCCCGGTTGAGGGCCTCCACGTCGTCCGGGGCCAGGAGCAGGAGGCGCTCGCACACGGCCAAGCCGCCGACCGGGTCCCCGCCGCCGGCGCTCAGCCGGGCCAGTTCCCGCAGGGACCGCGCATCCGTCGGGAAGCGGCGGGACCACTCCCGCAGCAGCGGGACCGCCAGCGCCCCGCCCCGCCGGGTCTGGAATCCGGCCAGCTCCGCGAATTCCTCGCGCGACAGGGGGCCCCCTCGCGCCGCGATCCGGCGCGCCAGGGCCAGGCTCTGGCCGGACCGGCTGCCCAGCCTCTCGTCGCGCGCCAGGACCAGGTCCGACGCCCCCATGCGGAAGAGGGCCTTGGGCGCCGCGTACTCGAGCAGGGGGAACTGGTCCTCATTGACCCGGCCGGAACCGGCCAGCTCGCGCACCGTGCGGCCCGAGGCGCTCTGCAGGGCCAGCAAGGTGGTCAGGCGGCTTATGCCCAGGCGGGAGAGATCCTTGGCTACCGCCGGCCTCCCGAACTCGGACTCCATGGCGCCGAAATCCCGCGGCAGGGGCGCGTCGGAGCCAATGAGCAGGATGTCCGTCTTGGATGGAGGGATTTCCCAGAGCGTCACCTGCGCGAACTGGGAGCAGAAGGTGCGCAGCAGCAGGCGCAGGGTGTCGTCGTCCATCTCGTAGAGGTGGAACCACTGCACCATGAGCCCGCCGGGCGCCAGGCGCGCGCGGGCCTCGCGGTAGTAGTCCACCGAGAAGAGGTTCCCCACCCCCGCGATCCAGGGGTTGGATGGCTCGCTGACGATGAGGTCGTAGCGCCGCGGCGAGAGCTGGAGGAAGGTCTTGGCGTCCTCCACGTGCAAAGCCAGCCGCGGGTCGTCCCGGGGCCGGCCGTTGTGCTCGCGGAAGAAGCGTTCGGCCTCCACCACGCCGCGGGAGATCTCGACGAGGTCCAGCCTCGCGACGGGATGGGTCAGGACCGAGCCCGCGGTGATGCCGCTGCCCAGGCCCACCACCAGGACTTCGCGGGCCCCCGGCCGCAGGATCAGGGGCAGCTGGGCGGAGAGGATCTCTGTGGGCAGGTCGTCTCCGGTGGAGGCGTCGGATTTGCCGTTGGTCTTGAGTACGGTGCTGTCGCCGTCCTTGACCACCGTGACCGTGGCGTCGCCGTCGTCCCGGCAGAAGAGCAGCGTCTGCTTGCGGAACCTCTCCCGGTAGGCGGGAAAGCCCCGCGCGTCGTAGGAGAGCCGGCCCCGGAACTCCCCGGCGGAGAGGAGCAGGCGGTCCCAGCCCCGCGCGGTCCCGAACGCTGCCCAGAGGGCCGCGGCGGCGCAGCCGGCCAGCAGGGCCCCGCGCTGCACGGGACGCGCCAGCAGGGTCCAGCCCACGGCCGCGGCCAAGGCCAGGTTGACCAGGACGCAGGCCAGGATGAGGCGCTCCAGCCCAAGGACGGGCAGCAGGACCAGCCCGGCCGCGGCCGCGCCCAGCACGCTGCCCAAGGAGTTCAGACCGAAGACGCCTCCCACCTGCGTCCCCATGCGGGAAAGACGGCGCGCCGCCGCGGCCGCGGCCCAGGGGAGGGACATGCCCATGAACACGGTGGGGACCAGCATCAGCAGGAAGCAGACCGCCAGTTGGAAGCCCTGGTAGACGAGGAAGGCCCCGTCGGTGCGGCGCAGCATGCCCGCGGCCAGGTAGTGCAGGTAGGGCAGGCGCTCGTAGAGCGGCAGGGTCAGGATGACGGCCAGGGCCACGCCGGCCTGGGCCAGGCCCATGCCCGCCAGCGGCCCCAGGCCGCCCGGCACGGGACGGCGCGCCAGGGCGCCGCCCAGGCTGATGCCGGCGATGAAGGCCGCGAGCATCAAGGAGAAGGCGTAGACCGAGGAGCCCAAAGACACGGCCAGCAGGCGCGTCCAGGCCACCTCGTAGGCCAGAGCCGCGGCGCCGGAGAAGAAGGCCGCGGCGTAGAGAACACGCAGTTGTACCGAGGAGAGATCATCCTTTGGTGAGACGCTGACCGGGCTCCCTTCAGGAGTTGCGGCAGGCCTAGCATCCCTTGCTATCCAGAGCGCCGCCGCCCCCACCAGCAGGTTGAGCCCCGCCGCGCCGAAGACCGGCCAGGTCAGGCCGAAGGCGGGGACGAGCCAGAGCCCGGCCAGCAGCGCCCCGACAGCGGCGCCCGCGCTGTTGACGGCGTAGCAGGAGGAGACCGCGGCCTGGGTCCGGCCCGGCGCGCGCGTCAGATGCCGGGCCAAGGCCGGCAGGCTGCCGCCCATGAGCGCGGCCGAAGGCAGCAGGACCGCCGCGCAGAGCCCGGCCTGCAGCCCCCAGCTCAAGGCCGGGGAAAGCCCCCTGCGGGCCAAGTCGAGATAAAGCCCGGAGAGCCCGTCGAGCAGGGCTGGCGAGGCCAGGCCCAGCAGGCCCACGCCCAGCTCGAGCAGGCCGAAGAGGCGCAGGGGGCTGCTCACCCGGTCGGCCAGGCGCCCCAGTAGGAGGCCGCCCAGGCCCAGTCCGGCCATGAACACGGCCAGGACCAGGCCCTGGGCCGCGGCCGTGTGGCCCAGCACCAAGGCCAACTGGCGGACCCAGAGCACCTCGTAGACCAGGCCGCAGAGCCCCGATATGAAGAACAGGCCGAAGAGTGGGGCTGTCACGGGCCTGCTCAGAGCCCGGAGGGCCAGGGCAGGACCAGGTCCTGCCAGGACTGGCGGGTCAGCACGATCCGGGTGACCATGACCTGGGCCGCCACGTTGTCGTCATAGTAGATGCGGCCGTGGGCGTTGGTGTTGACGTCCGCGCTGCCCATGACCACCATCGCGCCGTGGATGATGCCGTCGTTGCCCCCGCCGTTGGGCAGGCTCAGGTTGCCGCCCACGTACATGAAGCCGCGCACGGTGGGCGAGATCTTGTAGGTCACCCCGCTGGCCTGGTAGGTGCTGTTGATGCTGCCGAAGCAGGCGGGCTGGCCCGCGGCGTTGGCGTCGTAAGCCTGGTAGGCGGCCCATTCGTTGCAGTAGTTCTTCCAGGCCGTCTTGGGGACCGTGGCCGCGTACTGCGTGAGCGTGGTCAAGGCGCCGTTCTGGTAGGAGAGGTTGCCCAGCACGATGACGCTGCCCACGATCTTACCGTCGAAATTGTCCCAGTTTCCGGTCACGTAGAAGGTCTTCCCGGTCAGGTCCGTGCAGGACCCGCTCAGGCTGCCGTTGGTGTAGTAGGCGACCGTGAGCTTGGTCTTGGCATCGGTGCAGCCCGTGTTCCCGCTGGCCGCGGCCGAGCTCTGATACGACATGAAGTCGATGAACGGCGTGGGCGGCACGCCGGCATAATAGGACTTCCACCACCAGCAGTTGGGCTGGTCGCAGTTTATGCCGCCCGGGCCGTCCGTGTCCTTGTCTATGCCGCTGGCGCTGTAATAGGCGGGATGCAGCTTGGCGCCGATGGAGATGAACCGGGGGCTCATGACCGAGCCCCACTCCACGTCCACGTTGGAGCCGGTCATGGTCACGCCGCCGGCCGCGTCGATGGCCGCCCCCCCCAGCACCGAGTTGACGAAGACCGCCTTGAGCGCCCGGACCTCCTTCTCGTACTTGTCGCGGCCGATGCCGATGACCGTGGCGCTCTCCACGTCCGGGCCGCTGCTGATGGCGATGATGTAGGAGCCGCCGGGCAGGTCCGTGTAGGACCGGTCGAAGCGGAAGTTGGGGATGGAGTTGCCGGTCAGCTGCAGGCCCTTCCAGGTCCCCGTGGACTCGGTGAGCTTCTGGTAGGCCCGGTCCACGGCCGCCTCGGCGAGTTGGAAAGCGTTGCTGTTCTGCCCCTGCTTGACGCTCCACTTGGCCTCGTTCTGCAGGTACTGCACCATGGCCGGCACGATGAGCGCCAGGACCAGCATGAGGATGAGTACCCCCACCAGGATCTGCCCGCGTTCCTTGCCCATCAGTTCATGACCCTCACTTTCTGGATGGAGAGCTGCAGGGCCTTGCTGCCCCCCAGGTAGGTGGCGGCCTGCGCGGTGATGGCCACCGAGACGATGCTGGTGTCGTCGCTGCGCGGATAGGTGAAGGCGATGAAGGCGATGCTCTTGGAGAGCACGGAGACGCGGTTGCCCTGCGTCATGTAGAGCCGGTTGCCGCTCTGGTAGAAGGAGATGGTCTGGCCCTGCACGCTGGCGAAGGTGATGCGCGAGAAGGGGGGCTGGCCCGCGGCCTGGTCGATGACCACGGTGCCGGCCCGGGCCTGCCGGCAGAAGCGGTTGATGATGTCGAGGCTGGCGCGCACGTCGCGCTGGATGGTGTTGCGCGCCGTGGTCTGCCGCCAGAAGTTGGTCATCTGCACCAGCAGCGGCGCGGCCACGGAGATGAGGACGCCGAGTATGGCCACCGTCACCATCATCTCGGTCATGGTGTAGCCCCGCGTCCGGCTCATGGCCATGTGAAGTCCTTGTTGGGATACTCGGTGCCGGCCCAGACCGTGAAGGCGGCCAGGTCCTTGGGCCCGCCCGGATAGCTGACCGCCCCGGTCTGCAGGTCCACCACCGGGAAGAAGGCGCGCAGGCTGTAGCCCGTGGTCGTGCTCTGGCGCACCTCCAAGGTGTAGGTGCCGTCGGCCTGGCTGGTCACGGAGTAGATGGCGGTCTGGGCCGCGGCCGAGGAGGCCACCACCGCGGCGGGCGGGTCGGTGACCACGCCGCCGACCCGGGCCGTGATCAGGACCCCGGTGGTGATGGGGCTGCCGTTGTACTTGACGCTGCCCTTGACGGTGCCCATGCCGCCGATGATGGTGAAGGTCCCGATCCAGATGGTGCTGCCCGCGGTGTCGGCCGTGACCGTGATGGGGTTGCCGCCCGCGGCCGGGGCGACCGGCTGGCCCACGTAGCCCTGCATGGGGTCGAGGATGGGCGCCACGGAGTAGGCCGTGGGCGAGGTGGCCACGAAGATGTAGAAGTAGCCGGTGCCGTCCGAGGTGTCCTCGTAGGGGGTGCCGCCGTTGGAGGCGCTGACCGGGATGTTGGGCAGCCCCCCCGTGCCCGGGGTCACGAAGCCCTTGAGCGTGGCGCCCTTGGCCAGGTGGAAATCGGGCACGGAGGTCAGGCCGCCGGATGAGACGACGACGTCGTAGTCGCTGGCGATGTAGCTGGCGTTGACGCTGCCCGCGTTGGCCGTGATGGTCACGGTGCCGGTGGGGACGGCCAAAGCGTACCAGCCCTGGTTGTCGGTCCAGGTGTAGGCCCCGTTGCTGGCCCCCACCCTGATGCCGCCCTGGGCCGGGCCCAGGCGCAAAGAGTACTCCGGCCCGGCGCCGAAGACCAGGCCCCCGACCACGCCGCCCTGGAAGCTGTAGGGCAGGCGCACGTGGTTGTAGGTGGCCACGTGCCAGGCCGGCACGGTCAGGTTGTCCGTGATGCTTTTGACCGCGCCCGTGGTCACCGTGACGTTGGTGATGGTGGCGCTCGAGCCGCTCCAGATGGCGGCCACGGTCCAGGTGCCGGTGGCCACGCCCACCAAGGTGAAGGAGGAGCGGTGGCAGACCTGGCCCTGGGCACCGGCCACCGCGATGTCCGTGGAGAGCACGCCCGCGGAGTTGCCGTCGTCGGCGAAGACGAAGGCGCCGGTGGAGACCCGGCCGGCGAGGGGGGGCTGGGCCGCGTCGGCGCTGCTGAAGGGCCGGTAGGAGAGCCCGGCCGCGACGGCGCCGTCGTTGAAGTAGAAGTCGTTGCTGTTGCTGTTGGAGTCGTAGGCCCGGCCGTTGGCGGCGCTGGCCGAGCAGGGGGAGGTGAAGCGCACGATCTGGTCCCCCCGGAGCAGGCCGTGGGGCGCGCCGCCGCCGTTGTGGGGGATGCAGAGGCCCTCGCAATGGCCGGGGTTGTTGGCGTTGTGCTTCCAGCCCACTGAGTCGATGGTGTTGCCGCTGGCGCTGTCGGTGAGCCAGACGCTCACGGCGTGGGCCTCGGCCCCGCCGTTGCTGTTGAGGATGCGCTTGACCCCGGGCGGGTTCCAATCCGCGCCCGGGGAGCCCGAGGAGCCGGCGCCCGGGCACTGGTTATTCCAAGCCGGCTCGTCCGTAAAATAGGCGTCGGCCTGGTGGGTCTGGCCCAACACCGTGACCGTGGACCAGTTCACGATGAGGAAGTAGCCGCCGGGCGCCACGTAGGTGGACTTATAGATGAGCTGGCTGTTGATGCAGGTGCGGTTGTTGGTGCAGCCCGCCGACGAGTCGATGTTGAGCATGACCAAGGGCGAGGCGTCCGTGCAGGTGGGCGCGGGCACGCAGGTGTTGCGGGCGACGTTGATGGGCGCGGTGGTGGGATTGAAGAGCTCGATGTATTGGGCGTCGAAGTTGTTGTCGGCCTGGACCGTGGACATCACCACCTGGCTGATGACCAGGCTCGGATTGACCGCGTAGACGCTGTCGGCCGCCACCGTGCCCGAGCCGATGCGGATGAGGGCCGGGCTCCAGTTCTGATAGATGCCCTCGGTCACGCTGTAGGAGGGGCTGCCCACGCTGGTAAATCCCGTGGAGGAGGCGCTCAAGGTGTAGCTGCCCGGCGCCACCTGGAAGGTGTAGGAGCCGGCGGCGTCCGTGAAGGCGCGCCACTTGGGCGAGCCCACCACCTGCACCAAGGCCGCGCCCAAAGCCCCGCCGCCCGCGATGCTGACCGTGCCGGTGAAGCCCGTGGACAAGGTCGCCACCGAGGGGTTCTCGTAGTAGCTGTCCACCTGCACCTTGCGCGGGATGCCCCGCTCCTCCCAGTAGACGATGACCGTGATCCTCTTCATGCCCGTGTCCTGCGAGGTGAAGGGCACGGTGGACACGCTGGTGCCGGAGACCGCGGCGTAGTCCACGTTGACCACCCGGGTCAGGGGCGGCAGGCCCCACAAGGTGATGGTCTCCGGCGCATATTGGCCCGTGTCGTAGACGAAGTTGGGGTCGTAGCCCGTGCTCACGGACGTCTGGGTGGTGACCAGGACCAGGAAGTAGGACTTGTTCTTGAGCACCTCCATCTTCTCCTGAGCCAGGTTGGTGGCGATGGTCTTGAGGCGCGACTGGGCGATGGCCGTGGAGATGAAGCGGAAGCTGCTCACGCCCGCGAGCACGCCCACGGTCAGGATGACCATGGCGACCATGAGCTCGGAGAGCGTCACGCCGCGGCGGCTGCGGAGTCTCATGATGGAGGCACCTTTATATCATAATCGGGGGGTCTCACAGAATAGTCAATCTCGCGCGTGAGGAAGTATCGAGGAACCGCCATGGGCGGGCCGGAGCACCCAAGAGTATAGGCCGCGGCGCCCTGACACGCAACCGCAAGATTGTCACACCAGGTCAGGCGCCGTCAGTGCAGGTTCCAGTTGACCAGAAGGGCCTTCTCCGGCAGGCCGGGCGGCGGGTAGGCGCGCAGGTTGGCGTCGTAGTTGATGGAGCGCAAGGCGCTGAAGGAGTTGGAGGGGCTGATGCTGATGCCCTGGGTGCGCACCCCGTAGAGCCAGAACCGGTAGCCGTTGGAGCCGGAGAGTTCCATGTTGCCCGTGCCCTGCTCCACGAAGTAGGTGCCCACGGCCAGCAGGTTGGCGCTGGTCTTGGAGAAGCGCACGCAGTTGCGCGCCAGGGCGGCGAAGGACTGGCTCGGTCCGGCCGAAATCGAGCTGGCGCCCACGTAGTAGAGGTTGTCCGAGACCGTGACGCGGCCCGCGGCGCTGGAGCAGTTGCCCACCGCCCCGCCGGCCACCACGGACACGCGGCCGCTGACCACGCCGCGCACGGTCAGGCTGCAGTCCTCGCAGTAGATGATGGCGCCGTTGGAGGGGATGGACAGGGTCGGCCCCCCCACCACGGTGAAGCTGTTGGTGGAGTTGAACACGATGGTGCGGTCCACGGTGGATTTGTAGGTATAGTGGGCGTCGTAGTAGGCGAAGTCCAAGGACGGCCAGTTCACGGCCGGGATGTAGTTGTAGCGGTTGCCCAGCACCGTGACCGAGCCCGCGCTGGTGCCGGAGTAGTAGAGGTCGCCGTCGATGACCACCGAGGCCGCGCCCGAGAGGTTGCCGTTGACCACCACGGGGCCGCCGTTGAAGCGCACGTTGGCGCCGGTCACCGAGAGGCTGCCGTTGGTCCAGAACCCGCCGTCGTAGGCCACGTTGCTGGCCGACACCGTGAAGGGGCCGTTGATCATGGTCCCGTACTGCACCAGGTCCGACTGGAACTGGACCAAAGCCTCCAGGACCTTCTTGGCCAGGGGCTTTTCCGGGGTCCCGTAGGCCCCCTCGGCGCGCAGGTACACGCTGCGGTTGACCGAGTCGGCCTCGAAGGTGACCGTGGAGAAGCCCGCGCTGTAGAAAGTCTCGGGCCGGTCGAGCTTGTCCGCGTCGTAGTGGCCGTTGTAGGCGTCCTGGGAGAACTGCCGCATGTAGTCGGTCACCACGGAGTCGGCGATCCGGGCCGCGGTCTTCTGGCGCTTCTCGGCCATCGCGCTCTTCATGGTCTGGCCCACGTACTGATAGAAGGCGATGCCCACGGGCAGGGCGAAGAGCAGGATCAGCAGCGCCATGACCAAGGCGCTGCCCCTGTCCCTATCTGCTCTTGAGCGGCAGCAGCGGAGGATAGACATCGGTTTCCACCACATAGTCGGTCTTGCCGTCCTGGTTCTTGTCGGAGCCCAAAGAGAGGCGTATCGCCGTGACGTAGCGCCTCTCGTTGTCCGTGTCGAGGACGCCGTTCTGGTTGCCCATGCCGCCCGGGGGGCCCGCCATGTCCATCTCGGAAGCGGAGATGACGCCGTCGCCGTCGAGGTCGATGTTGCGGCCCAGGTTGTTGGCCTTGTTCCCGAAATAGCTCAGGGTGAAGGTGGAGACGCTGGTCATGAGCTGCCGGCCCGCGCCCCAGGCCGCGCCGTCGAGGCTGGTCTGGAGCCAGACCGTCCCGCCGGAAAGGTAGATCCTCTGCCGGACGTCGACCTGCCCGTCGCCGTCCTCGTCGTCGTCCTTGAGGTTGAACCCGGCCCGCCACTGCGTGGCCGCGGGCAGGAGCTGCTGCGCGTCGTTGTCCCGGTCCCCGTCGCGGTAATTCGGAATGCCGTCGGCGTCCCAATCCGCGCTGCGGTCGTAGGCCGGGCTCTGGTCGATGTCCGCGACGAACTCGACATAGGCGGCGGAGGCGACCTTGACCTCGTTGGCCTGCACCAGAGTCTCCTCGATGCGGGACAGGGCCTGGCGGGTCTCCTCCTGGGCCTCGCCCTTGGTCTGGGCCCCGGTCGTGGCCGTGATGACTGAGCGCAGCAGCGTGCCGAACGCGGCCACGGCCACGCCCATGATGGCCACCCCTATCATGAGCTCGGTCAAGGTCACGCCCCGGGAGGACCGTTTCATGGCACCGTGAAATCCCAAGCCTCGCTGGAGGTCACCTTGTCGAGGGGGTCGTTGGCCCAATGGCTGGCCGTGACCTCCACGGTGTGCGCCGAGCCCGGCGCGAAGGCCCCGCCCGGCGTGTAGAAGACCCGGTCCGCGCCCGCGTCGTAGCGGGAGCCGATGTTCGAGGCGTCGACCACCACCGCGCCGTCGAGCTTGAGCACGATGCTCGCCGGGATGATGCCGCTCTGATTGTCGAAGACCTTGACCGAGATCTCGGGCAGGGTGGAGGGCGCCATGCCGATGGGGCTCTTCTGGGCTATGGCCGGCGCCGAGTTGTCCGTGTCCGGCACCTCGACCGTGAAGGTCCAGGTGGCGCTGGCCTTGTAGCCCGCGTAGTCGCCGAACTCCACGACCGCGGTATAGGTCCCTGTGTCCAGAACCGGCACGGTGCCGGTCGTGGAGTCGATCCAGACCGCCGGGCCCTGGCTGTAGGAATGATTGACTTCCACGCCGTTTATCCTCAGAGTGACGACGTCCGGGCAGATGCCGCTGGTCACGCTGGTGGAGATGCCGGGGTCGCTCAGGAGCGCGGAGACGTAGGGCGAGCGGGTGGGGACGGTGCCGCTGGGCGTGGTCCCCGTGGAGACCGGGGCCTTGAGGTCCAGGATGAGGGCGCGCGCAGCGATGGGAGAGGTGTAGGCGTCCTTCACGGCCTGGCCGCGCAGCGCGTCGGCCCCCTCCGCCAAAGCCGCGGTCACTGCGGCCGGGGACGCGGAGAACGCTCCGCTCATGTCGGCCGCGGGACTGGCCAGGATGCCGCTGGAGTTGACATAGAGGTTCACCGCGGCCAGGGGATCGGTCTCCCCGGAGACGAGCAGGGGGCTGACGGCGTCGGCGCGATAGCGCAGGATGTCGGAGGGATAGGCCTTGGCGATGGGCAGGTTCCAGGCGCTGACCCGGCCCGCGGTGTCCAGGGCATAGAGGAAGGCGTTGTTGGACGGGGTGGAGACCAGCAGGGCCAGGCTGGCCTCGCTGGAGGGATTGACGTCCCCGGAGAAGCCCTCCAGGCTCACGAGCTCGGTCTGGGAGCAGACCAGGCGCCCGCGCCGGAACACGTCGAAGGTCACTTTCTTTATGTGGGTGTCGGGCTGCTCGGCCACGGTGCGGCCTCCGGAGACGTAGGTATCGTAGAAGTCCAGGTCCCCGTTCTGGTCGAAGTAGCGGATGCCGGTGTCGTAGTCGTCGGCGTTGTCCGAGTTGTTGTCCGTGAACTGGATGAGGTCCGAGGTGCGCCCGTCGCCGTTGGCGTCCGAGATGTCGCGGCGCATGAAGGTCACCTGCACGCGGAAGCGGTCGAAGCGCGAGGCGGCGAGCGTGGCCTGCAGTCCGTCGAGCACGGCCTTGTAGGGGTAGGCGGCCCAGAGGCCGTGGTTGCTCAGGGAGGAGTCCGCGGCGAAGAGGTAGTAGAAGTCGAGGTTCTTGATCCGGGAGAAGCCCGTCTGCACCATGCGCGAGCAGCTCATCTGCTCGCGCGCCTTGAGCGAAACCGCCAGGGATTTCTGGACCATAGCCAGCAGGGCCAGCCCGACGGTGGTCATGATGAGGATGGCCAGCATGGTCTCCAGGAGGGTCGAGCCCCGCCGCCGCGCGCCCCGGGCCTTCATGCCCATAGGATAGGGCCCGCGCCGGGCCCGCGCCATGAAACTTGCGGTTAACTTTTCGCGGCCGCGGCCAGGGGCAGGCGCACCGTCGCGGTGGCGCCCTTGGCCGTGCCCGGACTGGAGAGCTCGACGGAGCCGCCGTGCTTCTGCGCGATCCAGCGCGCGATGGAGAGCCCCAGGCCGGTGCCGCCGGAGTCGGCCCGAGTGGTGGCGAAGGGCGCGAAGAGGCGGGACCGGGCCTCGGGCGCGATGCCGAAGCCCGTGTCCCTCACGCGCGCCACGGCCTCGCCGCCGTCGGTCTCCACCGAGATATCGAGGCGCCCGCCCAGGGGCATGGCGGCCACGGCGTTGTCCAGGAGGATGGTGAAGAGCTGGACCAGGTGGCGGCGGCTGCCCAGGACCGCGGTCCGGCCGGACAGGGCGGCGGCGCAGGCGATGTCGCGGTCCTTGCAGCGCAGCTCCTGGGCGTCCAGGGCCGCGGCCAGGGGCTCCTCCACCGCCAGCGGCTGCAGGGGCAGCTCCGTGGGCCGCACGAAGTCGAGGTAGTCGCGCACGATGGCCGAGGCGCGCTCGGCCTCGCCCTCGATGAGGCCGAGCTGGCGCTCCAGGTCCGCGGTCCGGCCGCGGCGCAGACCCTCGCGCACGTTCTCCGAGGCCAGGCGGATGGTGCCTAGGGGGGTCTTGAGTTCGTGCAGGATCCGTGACAACGCGCCGCCGACCAAGGAGAGCCGCTCCAGGTCCGCGATGCGGCGCTCGTAGCCGGCCGCGGTCTCGCGCTGGACCTGGCGGGCGTGGTCCGCGACCACGGTGCTGAAGAAGGCCGTGGTCAGCAGCAAGGAGAGGCGCAGCCAGTAGTAGGGGTGGAAGGCGTCCCGCGGGCCCGGGAAGGCCATGGCCCCGTAGACGACGCAGGCCACGGCGCCGATGAGGAAGCTCAGGCGCATGTCCTCGATGAGGCAGGTGCTCAGGATGACCAGGAAGTAGGCCACGTAGAAGTCGCTGGCCAGGCCTCCGGAGGCTCCCAGGACCAAGGAGGTCATGCCGATGTCGAAGACGAAGGAGGCCAGCAGGCCCCAGCCGGGCAGCCGTTGGGAGCGCTCTACGAGGAAGAAGCCGCCGGCGGCCGCCGCGTAGCCGCAGAGCAGTCCCCAGAGCCACCAGCGCGAGAGGATGAGCCCGGGCGCGTAGAGTGACTGCAGGAGCAGGGTCTCGGCCAGCACCGCCCGCAGGAAAAGCAGGTACTTCGCGCGCATGGCTAGTTATATAATATTCGCATGCCCGCCCGAGCCCTGCTCATCGAAGACGACCCCGCCTTCCGCCGCACCGTGGCCGACCTGCTGCGCCTGCACGACTTCGAGGTGGACGAGGCCGGATCCGGCAAGGCCGGCGCGGCCAAGGCCCTGGCGGAGCGGCCCGACCTCATCGTCCTGGATCTGGTCATGCCGGGCATGAACGGCCTGGAGGTCTGCCAGCTGCTCAAGCAGGATCCCCAGACCGCGAGCATCCCCATCCTCATCCTCACCGGCAACGACCGCGAGGGCCAGGACGTGGCCTGCCTGGACCTGGGCGCCGACGACTACCTCACCAAGCCGGTCAAGGGCGAGCGCCTGCTGGCCTACTGCCGGGCCCTGCTGCGCCGCTCCCATCCCGAGAGCGCGGCCTCGGCCGCGGTGCGCGCGGGCGATCTGGTCCTCGACTACGGCCGCAAGCTGGTCAGCCTCAAGGGCAAGGAGTACGGCCACCTCACCCCGAAGGAATTCGGCCTGCTCTACGAGCTGGCCGGCCGCAGCCCGGAGCCGGAGGACCGCACGGCCCTCTACCAGAAGGTCTGGGGCATGGACCCGCCCTCGGAGGGCAGCCTCAAGACCGTGGACGTGCACGTGCGGCGCATCCGCCTCAAGCTGGGCTGGCGCTCGGACCGCTGGCTGGTCGCCGTGCACGGGCGGGGCTACTGCATCCGGCCCCCGGCGGCCTGAAAGGCCGGGAGGCCTCCCCGCGGGGAGGCCTCCCTTTCAGTCCGTCTCCGTCAGGCTCAGTACACCGTCCAGACGGTCCCCTTGGTGTCCGTATGCGTGCAGTTCACCAGGATGGTCCCCTGGTTCGGGTCGCCCTGGGTGTTGTTGTAGCTCCAGCCGCCGCCGTCGTTCGCCGTCGCCTGGTACGTGATCCCGCTGGCGTCCGAGTGGTAGTTCGGAGCCTTCGCGGTCGGCACCGTCGACAGGTACTTGCCGCTGGCGGTCAGCGATTCCACGGTCGCCGGGTACTGTCCCTCCATGTCGCCGTAGTAGATGCTCAGCGCGGAGCGGATGGCACCCAGGTTGCCCTTGGACGCGCCCTCAC
>JACRDS010000038.1 GCA_016212825.1 Elusimicrobiota bacterium
CCGGCGCCCGCTCCGGCGCCGACCCACGCGCCGGCTCCGGCCAAGCCCGCCGCCGCCCCCGCTGCCGCCAAGCCGGCGCCAGCGCCGCCGACGCCCGCCGCCGCGGTCCTCGCACCCGTGCCGGCCGCGGCGGAAGTCAAGGTCTCCACCATGCCGACCGTGGACAGCATCTACACGGCGGCGCGCCTGCGCGACCCCTTCGCGCGCTGGGGCGCCGGCCGCGCCTCCTCCAAGCCCTTCTCTTTGGAGGACTTCAGCATCCACAAGCTCTCCCTGCGCGGCATCATGCGCGACCCGGGGAGCGATTTCGCCCTGTTCGTGGACAACGAGTCCGGCGCGGGGTTCCTCCTGCGCAAGGGGAAGCTCTACGACCCGAAGAAGAAGCCGGTCCCGGGCATCGCCGGCGCCATCAACTTCAAGACCAAGGTCGTCACGCTGACCGCGCCCGAGGGCGACGTGCAGGTCTTCCAGCTCGGCGAGGCGGAACAGGAGTAGCCGGCCGGCGCGCCGGCCTACTTCAGGCTGGCGGCCTTCCGGATCCAGTCGTTGAGGATCTTCTCCTCCTTCTTGGCCGTGTCGAGCTCGGCCTCATACTCGCGCAGGAAGCGCAGCATGGCCTGGTTCTCCTCGTTGCTGTGCGTCTCGCGCGCGAAGGCCCGGAAGTAGACCTGCCCGGCCTCAAGATACGCGACCGTCTCCGCCAGGTCGCCCGCCACGTCCGTCGCGGTCTGCAGCAGGCGCTTGGCGTGCGCGGGGGGAACTGGCGGCTCGAGCCTCTTCGCGGCCGCCGGCGTGGAGATCTCGACGGCCGCGGGCACGGCGGGCTCGGCCGCGCAGGCCGCGAGAGAGAGGACGAGCAGGATCGTGGTCATGCGCGGAGTATATCAAAAATAAAGTCGTTCCTCGACGAGGATTGGGACTTTTTTGGGTCTTGACAATCCGCCTTCCTCTGCTATACTCATGGTGCAGGGGCGCTAAAGCGGTCGATAGAACGACGCCAGCTTGAGCGCCTCTCGCATTTGCCGGCGCGGAGCAGGGAGGAAAAGGTCCCAGTCAAGCCCTTGGGCCTTGACATTGCAAGGACGTCTGCTATACTGAGCTTGTCGGAGTCGGTCGTCCCGTCCTGGGTCCGGTGGTGTCGACGTGGTCGCCAACGTGGTCGTGGTTGTGACGGGATGCGGCCGGTGCCGAGACGGTCGTCGCTGACGCAGCCGTTGCAGTCCGTTGCGTTCCGGACCCAGGACGGGCCTCGTGCGGATCTGGGGCGCTCAGGCGGTCGATAGAACGACGCCAGCCTGAGCGCCCAGAATTATCTCCCCCCCGCCAGATCCGCGAAGTCGGCCCGGAGCTCCACCCCCAGCGCCTCCAGCACCAGGACCTGCCGGTCGAAGCGGTTGGCCGCCGCGCGCGACGCGGCCCAGGCCCCGCCAGCACCCGCCAGCAGGCACGGATAAGAGTAGACCGGCAGGGGATAATCCGTGCCGAAGAGCAGGCGGCCGAAGAGTTCGGGGTGCCGGGCTATGCGCAGCAGTTGCCCGACCCGGTTGAACAAGGTCAAGGCCGAGACGTCCGCGTAGAAACGCGGGAACCGGCGGACCAGCTCGCCCATGAGCGCCCAATGCTTCTCCGCGAAGAACAGCCCGGTCGAGCAGCCGTGCGCCGCGATCACGGTCACCCCCTCCTCCAGGGCCGGAACCAGCCGCCCCAGGTCGCCCACGGACTGGTCGTGGCCGATGAGGCTGAACTCGAAGCCCACATGGGCCAGCAGGGGGAGCTTGAGCCGGGCCATGACCTTGTAGAAGGGCCGGTAGCGCGGCAGGGCCGGGTCGAAGCGCTGGGAGTTGGCCAGGACCTTGACCAGGGCCGCGCCGCGCGCCGCGCAGCGCTCCAGCTCGTCGAGGGCGTCGCGGCGCTGGGGATTGACCGAGACCCCGGCCAGGAACAGGGCCGGGGCCCGGGCCGAGCACTCCAGGACGTAGTCGTTTCCGATCAAGAAGTCCGTGTGCTCCTCGTCGAGCCGGCCGGACTCGTCATAGGCCCCGTCCATGCCCAGCAGCACCGCCCGGCCCACCCGCGCCGAGCCCAGCAGCTCCGCGCGCAGGCGTTCCAGGTAGAGCAGGCTGGCCTGCTCCGGCTGGTCCAGGGGCAGGCCCATGTCGCGGGACACCAGGCGGCCGACCGGGCCGCCCAGCAGGCGCCGCGAGACGCGGCAGCCGTTCTGCGGCGTGGGCAGGGCCGCCAGGTGGACGTGGACGTCGGTGAGCTTCCTCATGCCGCGGCCCTGCGGTCCTCGAGTTCCCGGGCCGCCTTCTTGAGCGCCGGCAGGTCGAGCTTGCCCGAGCCCAGCAGGGGGAACTGCTCGACTTTATGGAAGCAGGAGCGGTCCGGCACCCAGAGCTTGGGCGTGTCGGAGCCGTTGAGGGCCCGCCACAGGCCGTCGACGTCTTCGTAGTCCTTGACCAGCACCACCAGCCGCTCGCCCTTCCGCTCGTCGGGCACCGCGGTCACCACGAAGGTCTGCTCCACGCGGCCGGCCAGGGAGTGCAGCCTCTCCTCCACGTGCAGGTGCGGCACCATCTCGCCGCCGATCTTGCTGAAGCGGCTGAGGCGGTCCGTCACCGTGACGAAGCCGTCCTCGTCCAGGGAGGCGATGTCCCCGGTGGAGTACCAGCCGTCCTTCATGGCCTCCGCGGTCCGGTCCGGGTCCCCCAGGTAGCCCACCATGACGTTGGGGCCCTTCACCAGCAGCAGCCCCGCCTCGCCCGCGGGCAGGGGCTCCAGGGTCTCCGGGTGCACGATCCTCACGGCCACGCCGGGCAGGGGCTGTCCGATGGTCCCGGGCTTGCCGCCCCGCTGGCGCACGCGGCCGATCTCCACGTCCGGGATGTTCACGCAGGCCACGGGCGCCAGCTCCGTGCAGCCGAAGCCCTCCAGGGGCATCACCCCGAACTTCTCCAGGAAGGCCTGGGCCACCTCGGCGCGCAGCTTCTCGGCCCCGGCGACGACCAAGGACACGGTCTTCATCTGCTCCGGCGAAAGGCGGCGCAGGTAGGCGGTCAGGAAGGTCGGGGTGCCCAGGAGCATCGTCACCCGGTGCCCGGCGATGAGCCCGCCGATGGTCTTGGCGTCGAGCGGGTTGGCGTGGTAGACCGCGCCCAGCCCCGCCACCGCGGGCAGCCAGAGGGTCACGGTATAGCCGAAGGAGTGGAAGAAGGGCAGCGCCCCGAGCACGCGGTCGTCGGTCTTGAACTGGAAGACCTGGGCCAGGGCCTCGATGTTGGCGCGCAGGTTGGCGTGCGAGAGCACCACGCCCTTGGGCTCGCCCGTGGAGCCGCTGGTGAAGATCACGGTCGCCGTCTCGCCCAGCAGGCGCGGCGCCTTCCGGAGGAAGATCCATTCCAGGACGAAGGGGGGCAGGAGGAAGAACGCGGCCGCGGTGAGGGCGGCGCGCAGCGGCCTGATGCGCGGGGCCAGGTCCTCCGCGTAGACGAAGCTCTCATGCGGCTCCCAGCCGATCTTCTCCAGGAAGCGCCGCGAGGTCACGATGCGCGAGGCCCCGGCGCGCTGCGCGCAGCGCAGGGCCGTCTCCCGGGGCATCGTGTAGTTGAGGTTGACCGCCACGCGGCCGCGCATGGGCAGGCCCAGGTTAACCAGGGCCCCGGCGATGGAGGGCGGCAGGAGCACGCCCACGGCGCTCCCGGCAGGGAGCAGGCGGTCGATGAGACGCCCCAGCAGGAAGGCGCGCACCAAGGCCCCCCCGCTGGAGAGGGTCCCCTGCAGGGCGTCCGCCACGGCCAGGCGGCGCCAGTGCCGCTTGGCCTCGCGCAGGAAGGCGCGGGGCAAGGTGTGCATCTCGTCGAGCCGGCGCAGGAAGGCGGCCGAGCCCAGCTCCTGGATGGCGCGGCGGATGTCGCCGGCCCGGGAGTCGGCGGGCAGGGGCGCGCCGAAGCTCACCGTGACCGGGTAGGGGAGGCGCCGCGGCTTCTTGAGCAGGACCTTGCCCCCCTCGAAGGAGAATATGCTGCCCCAGACGCGGTCGAGGTGCACGGGGATGATGGGCACGCCCAGGCCGTCGGCGATGCGCTCCACCCCCTTCTTGAAGCGCAGCATCTGGCCGTGGCGCGTGATCTCGCCTTCCGCGAAGATGCAGACCAGGTCCCCCTCCTGCAGGGCCCGCCGGGCGGCCTGGAAGGAGCGCACGATGGCCTTGGGGCTGTCGTGGTCCGAGATGGGGATGACGCCCATGGCCCGGAAGAACCAGTTCAGCACCGGGAGCTCGTGGAAGCGACGCAGCATCATGAAGCGCACCAGGCGCGGCGAGGCGCCGGTGATGAGGAAGGCGTCGACGAAGGAGACGTGGTTGGAGACCAGAAGGGCCGGCCCCTCCAGAGGGATGTTCTTGCGGCCCGCCGCGTCGATGCGGTAGACCAGGTTGACCAGGGGATAGAGCAGCAGGCGCAGGAAGAAATCCGGAAGGACGCTGAGGATGAAGGCCGCTACCGCGGCGGTCATGGCCGCGACCACCAGGAAGATCTGGTTGGGGTAGAGCTTGAAGTAGTTGCTGGTCAGGTACAGCCAGCCCGAGGCCAGCAGCACCCCCGCCATGGAGAGCAGGTTGGCCGTGGCGATGGTGCGGCCGCGCTCCGGCGTGGGGGTGCGCTGCTGGACGAAGGAATCCAGGGGCACCACGAAGACGCCGCCGCTGAGGCCCGCCAGGAACAGGTCGCCCGCCGCGCGGGCGGGGGAAGAGGCGGCGAAGGCCAGGTCCGCCGGGAAGAGCACCAGGCCCAGAGCGCCCAGGGGCACCAGGCCCAGCTCCACCTTCTCGCGCGAGAGCCGGCCGGCCAGGTAGCTGCCCAGGCCGATGCCCAGGGCCACCACGATCTGGAAGCCGCTCAGGGCCTTGGGGCTCAGGCGCATGAGCTCCTGCCCGTAGACCAGGATGTTCATCTGGAAGATGGCGCCCAGGTACCAGAAGTATGCCGAGCCCATCAGGGCCAGGAACACGGGCCGGCGCAGGCGGATGCGCGAGAGGTTCTCCCAGGCCTGCGCCGCGAAGTTGAGCCGCACGGCCGTGCCCGCGGCCGCGGCCGGGACGTCGGTCACCCGCCAAGCCGCGGCCAGCCCCGCGGCCGCCGTCGCGGCGAAGAACAGGCAGGCCCAGTGCAGACTCCCCCGGAAGAAGGTCAGCAGGAGCCCCGCGGCCACGGTGCCCAGCACGATGCCCAGGAAGGTCATCATCTGCATGAGGCCGTTGCCGCGCGAGAGGTCCGCGTCGTCGAGTATCTCGGGCAGGATGGCGAGCTTGGCCGGGCCGATGAAGGCGCTGTGCGCCCCCAGGCAGAAGATGATGCCCAGGAGCAGGGGGATGTTCCCCCCCGGCAGGGCCAGGAGGCTCAGCAGCATCAGGGAGAACTCCGCGCACTTGCAGACCACGATGATGCGCTTCTTGCTGAAGCGGTCCGCCGCCGAGCCCGCGGCCGTGGAGAGCAGGAGGAAGGGCAGGATGAAGACCGCGCCCGCGGCCGCGATGAAGCGCGCCGAGCCCCCGGCGGGGAGCGTGGCCACCATGAGCAGGGCGGTCAGGGTCTTGAAGGCGTTGTCGTTGAAGGCGGAGAGGCTCTGCGTCGCGAGCAGGGCCCGGAAGCCGGGCGCGGACAGCGAGCGTTTCTGGCTCATCTCATTCCTCCGGAGGCTCGAGCCCCGACATCCAGCGCGCGAAGGCCCGCATGACCAGGAGGTGGATGAGGGCCTGGGTGCAGTTGTAGACGGGCCAGGGCAGGGTCGGCCGGTAGTCGTGGATGCCCACCAGCAGGACCCCGTCGCGGAGCACCTCGCGGAACTCCAGGCGGGGCCGGCCCGTGGCGCGCACGGTCTTGCGGGCCAGCGCGCCGCCCGTGATGTAGAAGACCTGGCGGGAGGTCTCCGCGTTGCGCTCATGGGCGAATTCCAGCTCCAGCAGCGGGGTCCGGGTCAGGGGCAGGCGGAAGCGCACGTTGCACCGGTGGTCCACCTCGACCCGCAGCAGCAGCCGGAAGAAGCGCGGCAGCCAGGCGCTGTACTGCTCGGCGGCCCAGCGCGCGGTGCGCCCCGGCGGCAGGACCATGCGCTGGACCGAGCGCACGTCGTGCTGGTAGAGCTCCAGCCAGGGCCGCGCCGTCAGGGGCTGGACCTCCTGCCCGGCGGCTCCCAGCTCATCCTCCCGCGCCGCCGCGTCCCGCACCGCGGCATCGAAGGGGATGCCCGGCACGCCGGCCGCCTCCTGCAGATGGTGGTCGCGGCAGACCATGGAGTGCTCGATGCTCTCCACCAGGGGCGCGACCAGGGCCTTGGGCGCGCCGGTGACGATGGAGAGCCAGCGGCCGAAGCCGAAGGTCCCGATCACGGGGACGCCCACGAAGCGCCGCTTGACGCGGAGCAGGCCCGCGGTGCGCTCGAGCAGCTTGCGGTAGGTCATCACGTCCGCGGCGCCGATGTCCCAGGAGCGGCTCAGGGCCGCGGGATGCTCCAGGCACCAGCGCAGCAGGGCCAGGACATCCTCCAAAGCGATGGGCTGGGTGAGCGACTGGGCTGAGGCGGGGCAGGGGATGACGGGCAGGCGCTCCACCAAGGTCCGGAACATGCGGAAGGAGGAGCCGCCCGGCCCGATGATGATGCTGGCGCGCAGGGCCGTGACCGGCACGCCGCGGGCGGCCAGGGTCTGTTCCACTTCGAGCCGGCTGCTCAGGTGCCGCGAGAGGCAGGGCTCGTCCGGGATGAGGCCGCCGAGGTAGACGATGTGCCGCACCTTGGCTCGCGCCGCGGCGCGAGCGAAGTTGTCCGCGCAGATGAGGTCGAAGTCCTGGAACGCGCCCTGGGTCAGGTGCGCGGAGGGCAGCATGGAGTGCACGAGATAGACGGCCTGCTCCGCCCCCCGCAGCGCCTCCTCGACCTGCAGCAAGGAGAAGAGGTCGCAGCGCCGCCATTCCACGTCCCGGAATCCCTGGGGCGGCCGGCGCGCCAGTCCGATGACCTTGCGCCGGCCGGCCAAGGACGCGGCCAGGGCCCGGCCCACGAAGCCGGCCGCGCCCGCTATGGCCACGGCGCCATGGGGGCGGAAGGCGGGCGGCTCGGTCATGGGCGGGTCTCGCCGGCCGCGGCGAGGAACTCGGCCAGGAAGGCGGCGGCGGTGCGCGGCCGCTTCTCGGGGTCGGCGTGCAGGGCGCGCGCGAAGAAGCCGTCCACGGCGGGGGGCAGGCCGGGGGTCTTGCGGCTGGCCGGGGTGAAGACCATGTTCATCTTGGAGTAGAGCATTCCCGCGCTGGTGCCGTCGAAGGGCCGCGCGCCGCTGAGCATCTCGTAGAGGCAGACGGCCAGGGAGTAGAGGTCGGACTCGGCGCGCACCGTCCCGGTCTCGGACTCGGGCGCCATGTAGGGCGGGGTGCCGGCCACGGTGGCGGAGACGGAGAGGCGGCTCAAGGCCTCGTGGGCCTGGCGCGCCACGCCGAAGTCCATGACCTTGACCCGGTTGTCGCGGGTGAGCATGATGTTGGGAGGCTTGAGGTCGCGGTGGATGACGCCGCGCGCGTGGGCGTAGGTCAGGGCGGAGCAGACGTGGTTCAGGATGGGCTTGACCTCGGGCAAAGAGAGGCGGCCGTTCTCGTAGACCACGAGGTCGAGGGTCTTGCCGTCGAGGAACTCGAAGACCAGGAAGACCTCGCCCTCGTGCTCGAAGATGCCGTGGATGTCCACGATGCTGGGGTGGCGCAGCTGGGCCACGGTGCGCGCCTCCTTCAGGAAGCGGTCGCGCTCGCGGGGGTCGTCGCGGATCTCGTCGCGCATGCGCTTGACCGCCACGCGCCTCTGCAGGGAGACGTCCTCGGCCTCGTAGACCGCGCCCATGCCGCCGGAGCCGATCTGGCGCAGCACGCGGTAGCCGGAGGGCAGCCCGGGCAAAGAGAGGCCGGGGCCGGTCTGCGCGGGCAGGCCGGAGATGGGCGTAGGCATGGGGGTGGGCAGGGGCGTGCCGGCCGCGGCCATGCCGAAGCGCACCAGCCAGGCGGCGAAGGGCTTGCGTACCCAGAAAAGCGCGATGAGCAGGACGACGGCCGCGGCGGGCCAGGCCAAAGACCGCCAGAAGCGGCGCCGCGCCCAGCCGGCGGGGTCGCCGCGCAGCAAGGAGACGGTCTCCAGAGCGGGGTCGGAAGCGAAAAAGGCGGGAAGGTCCGGAGCGGCCCGGGCCGCGCGCAGGCGGCCGGTGAAGTCCCTGGGCTCCAGGCGCACGGCCTGCTCCAAGGAGCGCAGGCTCTCCTCGCGGTCGCCCTGGCCGGCCTGGGCGTAGGCGAGCTGGTACCAGAGCCAGCCGCGGTCGGGCCGGCCGGCCACCGAGGCTTCCACGGCCTTCTGCGCCTCCTCGAAGCGTTTGGCCCGGTTGAACACGAATGCGGCGGGGCCTTGGAACCAGGAGCTGGGCCGGATGCGCAGCATGGTCTTGACCTCGGCGACGGCCTCCTCGTGGCGCTCCTGCATGGACAGGGCCAGAGCCTTGTAGAGGCCGGCGCCGATCTCGGCGGGAGCGAGGGCCTCGGCGCGCCGGGCCGCGGCCTCGGCCGTGCGCCAGTCACCTTCGCGCAAAGACTTTTGGCTGCGGCGCAGGGCGTCGTAGTAGGCGGCCGGGGCGAGGCCGGGGAGGCCGGACTTCTCCGGGGCCGGGGGCGCGAGCTCGGGCGCCGCCACGGGCGCGGGGATGGCGGGCGCGACCGTGGAGGGCGGGGCGTAGCCGGCCGCGCGCAGGGACGGGCCGAGGATGGGAAGCAGGGCCTCGCGGCTGGCCGGGGCCATGGCCGCTACGAGCTCATCGAGGCGCCTGCTCATGCGGCTTCGGCGGCGCTCGATGTCCGCGGGGGACAGGCCTTCGGGGTTCTCCTGGAGCTCTCTGAGCATGAGGAGCCGCCAGCCCAGGTGCACGAAGTCGGCCTCGGCCGCGGCCCGGTCCGGGGCTCCCTCTATGAACTTGAGCACGGCCGCGCTCTGGGCCGGGCTCATGGCGCTCCAGGCGCCGTCCTTGTGCCGGGGGTTGACCTTGGCGGAGAGGGGCGCGCTGACGCGGGGCACGGGTGCGGGCTGGTCCTGCGCCGCGGCCGGAAGGATGAGGCCGGCCGCCAGGCAGAGTAAACTCGCCCGCACGCGCGCGCGTACCATAGGGTTAAAGTGTAAAGGCCTGGGGCGGGATTGTCAACGGCCTAGCAGGGTGCTGACAAAGTCCATTCTGCGAGCGCCCGGCGGTCGTTTGCCGGGCGCAACCGACCCGCGCAGCGGGGCGGAAGAACCCAGGAGAGAGGTCGAGCCAAAAAATGGCGCCTTCGGCGGCGCAATGCGACAAAACCCCCGACGGAGATCCCGATAAAACATCCCGGGCCTGTCCCAGGGGGACCTCGAGAGATCCGGGACGGAGATTTTCAGACTCTCCGTCGGGGGTTTTGTCGCATCCCCCTCGGACTGCCTGCAAGGCGCTCGGCGATCTGACGGGAGCAAGGCCCTACCCGCGCAGCGGGGCGGAAGAACCCATGAGAGAGGGCGAGCGAAGGATGGCGCCTTCGGCGCGACTGGCGCCGCCAGCTTAACGCAGGACCTCACGGGGCAACGCAACTTGCCCCGGGGCAAGTTGGGGACAACTTCCCCTAAGACAATCGACGAAGGACTCAGATTCGCCGCGCTACCTACTTTGTCAGCACCCTGCTAGGGCGCAAGCTCAGCGCAGGCGCACGTCCGCGGCGCCCTGCAGCTGCGGGGTCTGGAGCCGGTTGGCGCGCCGCGCTTCGTCCTGCACGCGGGGCTGGAGGAATTGGTGCAGGCTCTTGAGCGTCACCGCCCCGTCGGCTCCGGCCGCCTCGCCGTTGAGCCCCTTGAGCAGCCAGTAGGTGAACAGCCCGTGGCCTTGCTCGTCGTCCGTACCCGAGACCTCGCTGGCCAAAGAGGCGGTCAGGACCGTCACCTTCTCCGGCAGCCCGGCGGTCTGGGCCGCCAGCACCAGGGGACGCGTGCCCTTGGCCAGGGCCGAGCGCTCGCCGACGCCGGAGAAGCAGGAGTCCAGGACCGCCAGGACGCGGCGGGCCTTGAGCGCGCCCAGCTTCTCGTAGAGGCGCGCCACCGGATAGGCGGTGTCGTCTAGGAACTGCGCGTCGCCGTCGGCCGGCACGAGGAAAGACCTGCCTGTGGTCGGGTCGGGCGAGCCGTGGCCCGAGAAGTAGAAGAAGACGGCGGAGTCCTCGCGCACGTTCATGGGCAGCCAGGTCTCCAGGTTCTTGGCCAAAGAGGCGCGGCTGGCCTCGGCGCCTTTGAGCAGGACCACGTTGCGCTCGGGATAGCCGAGGGCGACGAGGTGGTCGCGCACGGCCTGGGCGTCGCGCTCCGCGTAATCGGCGCGGGGCAGGTGGGCGTAGCGCTCCACGCCGACGACCACCGCGAAGTCGTGCGGCCGCTCGGACAGCTTGTAGCCGGGGCGGTCCACGGCCGAGCTCTGGGCCGCGGCGGAGGCGCCGGGGGCCGAGCGCATCTCCTCGGCCTTGCGCGCCGCGGAATTCTTGAGCGCGGCCAGCTCGCCGGCGCCCTCGGCCGAGTCCGGCATGGCCTTGCGGACGTCGAGGAGCATGGCGAAATCGGGGCCCACGCGCTCCCCGCGCGGGTCCCCGCTGAAGGCCGCCGCCCGCTTGTACCAGATCGCGGCCTGGCGGGAGTCCTTGATCACGCCCCGGCCCTTCTCATAGGACTCGCCCAGGCGGAACTGGGCCACGGGGTCGCCGGCTTTGGCCGCGGCCCGGAAATATTCCGCGGCCTTGCGCTCGTCCTGGCTGCCGGCGGAGCCGCCGGCGTCGGCCAGGGAGAACTCTCCCATGCGGTTGAGCGCCCAGGGGTGGCCCTTTTCGGCCAGGGACTTGTAGCAGGCTTTGGCCATGTCGAGGTCCTTGGCCTCATAGACGCCGTGCTCGTAGATGAGCGCGATGTTGTAGCCGGCCGCCAGGTTGGTGCCCCCGGCCAGGACGCAGCCGTAGCCGGCGTTGCCCGCCTCCTTGACCAGCTTGACGCCTTCCGGCTCGTTCTTGTCCGCGCCTTCCCCGTAGAGATACATCAGCCCGAGGTTGTTGCGGGCCGCGCAGGCGTCGTAGGTCTTGGCCGCCTTGGCGAACCACTCCACGGCCTGGGCCGGGTCGCGTTCGACGCCTTCGCCGTTGGCGAGCAGCCAACCCGCCCCGGTCATGGCCGCCAAGCGGCCCTGCCGCGCTCCGGGCAGCAGCCGGCGCAAGGCCTCCGCGTGGTCCTTGACCACGCCCCGGCCCGCGGCGAGCATCCACCCGAGATGCTCCGCGACCGCCCCGGTCTCCGGGCCGGCGCGCAGGATGGCGAGGTCCTCGTCGGGCTCGCGGTCCTGGCGGGGCCGCGCGATGAAGTCCGCGGTGAACTCCCGCCAGGCGTCCGCGTGGCCGAGGACTGCGGCGCGCGCCAGCCAGCGCCGGCGGACCTCGGGGGCGGCGGAGGACAAGGCGTAGGACTTGGCCATATCGTAGGCCGCCTGGCCGGAGCCCAAAGCCGCGGCGCGCTCCAGCGACGGGGCGTCAACCTTGCCGGCCGCCAGGCAGGCCGCGGCCTGCGCGGCATCGCAGCCGCGCTTGGCCCAGTAGTACCAATCGCCATCCGCGAGCCTCTGCCCCAGCTGCGCGGCCAAAGCCAGGGCCGGGGCATGGTCCGCCTGCGCCGCTTTCTTGGCCAAGGTGAAGGCCTTGCGCAGGTCCACGCTCTCGCCGCAGCCTTCGGCGTAGACCCGGGCCAGGAGGTAGGCCGCCTCGGCTTCCTCGCCCTTGGCCGGGGACTTGAGCCAGCGCGCCGCGTCCTGGCAGGGGAAGGCGCGCCAATCCAGGACGGCGCGCGCTTTGTCGAGGTCTCCGGAGATGAGGAAAGCGAGGCTGCCGCGCTCGAGCTCCAGCGCCACCGGCCGGCCTTCGCGCAGCACCTGCAGGGGGATCTTCTGGCCGGCGCGGTCGCCCAGCAGGGCCTTGACCTCGTCGAGGGGCAAAGCGGCCGTCGCGCGCCCGCCCACGGAGACGAGGCGCTCGCCGGCGCGCAGTCCGGCCTGCTCCGCCGGGGAGCCGGCCGCCACGGAGACCACGGCGAGGCCTTCGGGGCCGTAGCCGTAGGTGAAGCCCAGGAAGCCTTGGGCGCTCTGCACCGTCACGGTGTCGCCGGGCCTGGCCTTGCGCAGGGTCTCCAGGGCGGCCTTGGCGTCCGCGGCATCCGCGGCGAGGTTCTCGGCGCGGCAGAGTGCGGCCGACAATAGGACGAGCCAGAGCGGATTCATGAGGTCCCCCGGGAGGCGGTAAAACGCGGAGAGGAAGGGATTCGAACCCCTGAGGGGCTGTTAACCCCTAGCGGTTTTCAAGACCGCCGCCTTAAACCACTCGGCCACCTCTCCAGAGTTTGATTATACCTTTAAGCGGCCGGCACTTTTTGGAGCGGATGGTCACACCAAGCCGCCGTCCCACAGCATCTTGAGGAAGTCCTGCCAGGGAACGGCCTTGATCCCGGAGCCCATATCCCGAGCGACCGGGTCCATGCTGACGATGATGTAGTTCTTGACGAGGCCTTCTTCCTTGAGAGCCCGCAACCCCTTGAGATGCCTGGGAAGGACCTGCCTCGTCGCTTTGATCTCGATGGCGAGCCGGTCGCCGATCACCAAGTCGACCTCGAAGCCGTTCTTGGTCCGCCAGAAATGGAGCGGCGTGTCCCGGCCGGTCAGCCCGACGAAAGCCCGTATTTCCATGACGATAAAATGCTCGAAGGCATCGCCAAAGGCGGGGTTCCCTGCTGAGATGGGCGTGCGCTTCGTGATATGGTTCACCACGCCGATGTCGAAGAAGTAGAACTTCGACCGCGTGATGGCTTTCCTCGTCTTGGTCGCGAGGAACGGAGAGAGCTCGAAACCCATGAGCGTGTCCTTGAGGACGGAGATGTAATTCTCGATGGTCCGTGGAGGCACGCCCGCGTCGCCGGCCAGGCCCTGGTAGTTGATCTCCTTGCCGTTGGACAGGGCGAGGACATCCATGAAGCGCACGAAGTTCTCGATGTTCCTGGAGAGAGCCTCCGCCTTGACTTCCTCATTGATGTAAAGACGGGTGTAGGCCTTCAGGTCCTCTTCGGGGAATTTCGAGAGGTAGACTTTGGGAAGGCCGCCCCGGTTGACATACCTCAGCAGGTCGAATCCGGGTATCTCCGCATGGGTCAGGGGGTAGAAGGACGCCTCCCACGCGCGGCCGCCCAGCATATTCGCCCCGCCGCGCCGAAGTTTCCTCGCCGAACTGCCGGTGAGGAGGAAGCGTATCTTGCGCTCTTCAATCAACCGGTGGACCTCATCGAGCAGCCTGGGTATTTTCTGGATCTCATCGATGACGACGGATTTGGTTTTGGGTCCGATCTCCTCGGAGAGCTGTTTCGGACGCCGCATCAGACGGTCATAGACATCGCTGTCGAGAAGGTCGAAGAGGGGGATGCCCGCGAGCGTCTCCTTGATCCAGAAGCTCTTGCCTGTACCCCTGGGCCCGAATAGGAAGTAACTGTTCTTTGACAGGGCGCCCTTTAAATCGAAGCGGCGGCGGAAGATGGCCATGGTGCGGCAAGCAGTATGGCACTTATGTTGCCGTTTGGCAAGCCATTCGGCAACTACTTTACGATTGCCATAATCATGTGCCCTGCCAAAATCAGCCCGACCCCATCTCCATCATGGCCGCTGCGTCCTGGGACGCGCCGCCGAGGGCTGCCCTCCGTCGCAGGGACTGATTCTCGTCGATAATCGGAGGGAGTGGAGAGGCTTTCAAGACCGCCGCCTTAAACCGTTCGGCCACCTCTCCAGAGCTAGATTATAGCTTGATACCGTCGCGGATTGCAGGCGCGCAAGACCCGGACAACGCGCGGTCCGCGGCGCTAGCCCGGCAGCCCGCCCTTCTCGATCTGCTTCCAGGGGATGGCCGAGAGCCCCGGGGCGAGCCGCAGCGCGCGGTCTCCGCGATAGATCACGAATCCCTTCCCCAGACCCAGGTCCCTCATGCACTGGCGGACGCCGAGCAGGCTCTTGGCTGACAGAGAGGCGCCCGCCTTCACCTCGAAGGGCAGGCGGGTGCGGCCGTTCTCGATGAGCAGGTCGGCCTCCGCGCCCGCCTGCGTCCTCCAAAAATAGAAATTCGGCGCGGGCCAGCGCAGCTTCGCCCGGCGGATGAGCTCCTCCACGACGAACCCCTCCCAGGACAGGCCCCGGCCGGGCCAGGTCTCCAGGTCCTGGGGCTGACGCAGACCGGCGAGATGGTGGAGGAGGCCGGTGTCGCGGATGTAGAGCTTCGGACTCTTGACCAGACGCTTGGAGATGTTCGCGTGGAATGGCTGCAGCCGCCGGATCATGAACGCGCCTTCGAGGATGTCGAGGTGATGGGTGACGGAGGGCGCCGCCAGGTCCAGAGAGCGCGCCAGGTCGGAGGTGTTGAGCAATCCGCCGTGGACATGGGCCAGCATCGCCCAGAGCTTGCGCAGGCGGACGGCGGGCACCCGGATCCCCAGGGCGGGTATGTCCCGCTCCAGGAAGGTGCGGACATAGTGCTCGATCCAGGCCGTCTTCCGGCCCGCGCCGCCCAGGGTGTAGAGCGGGGGGAGCCCTCCCCAGAACCACCGCTGCGCCAGCCACCGGGGCTTCCCGGCCAGCTCCGAACCGCCGAAAGGGGCCAGCTCCAGGACTCCGATGCGGCCGGCGAGCGACTCGCCGGCCTGGGCCATGAGGGCGGGGCCGGCCGAGCCGGTCAGGACGAAAGCGCCCGGGCGGCGCTTGCGGTCGATGATCCCGCGCAGGATCGGGAAGAGCCCGGGATAACGCTGGGCCTCGTCGATGATGAGGCCGCCGGGGTTGCCGGCCAGGAACCCCTCCGGGTCGGAATCGAGCAGGCTGAAGTCGGTGGGATTCTCCAGATCGAGATACTTCCACGAAGGGAGTTCGCTGCGCACCAAGGTGGTCTTGCCCGACTGCCTGGGGCCGGCCACGAGCACCACCGGGAACGTCCGCAGGTAGGACCGCAGAGGGGCGGCGGCATCACGCCTTACCATCATACCATGCAGTTTATAATGTAATCATTCATTTTGCAAGGTATAATATCGCGTCCCGCCCAGCGCTTCCACGGGGACGTCTCCCCGGGCAGTCATTGGGCCCCGCCGAGTATGGCCGGGTGCTTGTAGTAGGCGCGCGTCTTGGAGCGGAAGTAGGGGTACTCCAGCCGGGGGAACTCGTCGGTGACCTCGGGACTGCCGGAGAGGTAGTCCCGGAAATTCCCGCCGAGTCCCAGCCGGAGGTCCCAGAAAGCCGCCTCGCCGAGCTTCGTCTCGGAGACCTCCCGGAGGTCCTCGCGCAGCCCGGCGTCCCGCAGCCGCCGGCGCACCAGAGCGCGGTCCTCCGGGAGCGGCCGCTCGCCGCCCAGCATGATGAGCCCCTTCTTGCGCGGCGAGCCGAACCACATCTGGCTGTGCGGGAAGGCGGAGATGAAGCTCTTCATCACCATCTTGAAATCGGTCTCCGGGTACTCCGGCAGCAGCACAGCCAAGATCCCCCCCGGCCGCAGGCGCCGGCGCGCCAGCGCGAAGAAGTCCCGGCTGTAGAGGTTCACCGTCCCGGCGGCGTAGAGCGGCGGCGACGGGTCGACCAGGATCACGTCGTAGCCGCCGCGCGACCGCAGCATGTGATTGCGGCCGTCGTCGACGAAATGCGCCGCGCGCGGGTCGCCCAGCCGGCGCGCCGCGTCGGGATAGAAGAAGGGGAAGGCCTGGAACACGGAGGGCACCAGGTCCACGGCCTCGACCTGCCCCTCGTGGCGCAGGGCGGAACGGAAGGTGGTCCCCATGCCGAAGCAGATGATGAGGGTCCGCTCGGCCCCGGGGTGCAGCAGCAGCGGGATGTGGGCGAGCATCTTGGTGGCCATGTTGAAGCCCGTGACGCCCACGCCGTTGATGACCAGGCTGCGCCTCCCCCCGCTGTCCCGGACCGCGACCGAGGCCTCCGTGTCGTCGGCGTAGAAAGGCAAGGACGATTCCAGGTCGCCCCGGTTGAGCCAGTCCAGGAGCACCGCCTGGGGCAGGTTCCGGCCGCGCAGAGACAGGCCCATCAGAACCAGCAGCGCCAGCACCGCCGCCGGGGCGCCCAGGCGCAGGGCGCGCCGCGGCGCGGCCGCGGCCACGAGCGCGGCGCCGCAGGCGGCGCTGGCGGAGATGGCGAGGAGCAGGGCGTTCTGCACGCCGGCCGCCGGTATCCACCAGAAGCCCGCGGCCAGGGCGCCCAGGATGCCGCCCGCCGTGTTCCAGAAATAGAGCCGGCCGGCGGCGGCCCCGGCGTCGCCGCCGCAGTCGGCCGCGCGCAGGGCGGTGGGCAGGAGCATGCCCTGGAACAGGGCCAGCGGCAGCAGCACCGCCAGGGCCTCGAGCAGCGGGGCGAAGACGACCGGACTGATGCCCGAGGCGCCCATGGTGCCCAGCCGGATCTGCACCAGCTGGGTGATCTCGAAGGCCCGGTAGCCGACGTAGGCGAAGAGGGCGGCCAGGATCTGGACGGCGCCCAGGCCGGCCAGGCCCGGGGCCGGAGCGCGCGCGGCGGCGAAGCTGCCTCCGCCCAGGCCCGCCAGGAACACGAAGATGACGGCGGCGAAGCCGTAGGCCGAGTTGTTGAAGGACGGGGTGAGGATGCGGATCCAGACCACCTCGAAAGCCATGCCGCAGAGCCCCGCGACGAAGAGGCCGGCCGAGGCCCCGAACGGGACCGCGGCGGCGGCCGGCGGGCGGGCAGGGTCCGGCGGCGGCTCCGCCTTCGCGCCGACGGCGACGGCGCCCACGGCCAGGCTGATGAGCACGGCGAGGCGGTGGCTGCCCAGCAGCCCCAGGAAAGGCAGGAGCAGGAAGGCGGCGGCCAGCACGCCCAGGCTGGAGCCCACGAGGTTGGCGGCATAGAGGGTACCCACCCGGCGCCCCGGGTCGGAACCGGAGCCGAGCCGGCTGAGAACGGGGAAGGTCGCGCCCATGAGCGTGGTCGCGGGGAGCAGAGCCGCGAAGATCAGCACGAAGCGGACCGGGGCGGCGGGCAGCGCGGTGGTCTCGACGAAGCCCATGACAGCCTTGACCACCCAGGGGAAGGCCGCGGCATAGGCGGCGATGGCGAGCTCCAGCTTCCCGTAGAGCCGCAGGGGGTCTTCGGCCCCGCGTCGGGCGCGCATCCCCCAGAGCGCGCCCAGGGCCATGCCGGCCATGAAGCCGGCCAGCACCGTGCTGGCCGAGGTCAAAGTGGCGCCGAAGACCAGGACGAGCTGCCTGGTCCAGACCGTCTCATAGACCAGCGCGGCGAAGCCCGAAAGGAAGAACAGGCTGCAGGCCAGGCGGTTTCGATTCAATGGAGCGCCCGGGCGCAGCGCGCGAGCAGGCCGCTTTCGTTCTTGCGCAGGCAGGCCCGGACCTTGGCAATGTCCTCGCCCGCGTCGTTGCAGAGCATGCCGATCTCCCGGGCGCAGTCCGCCAGGATGCGCTGGTCGCGGGCCGGGTCGGCGGGAGCGGCCGGCGCCGCCGGGGCGGCGCCCACCGTGAAGTCCTTGCTCAGCACCAGCGTCTCGCCGCGCGCGACGCCCAGGGTCCAGCGGCCCTTGAGCACCTCGTAGGGATCGTCGAACCCGTAGAGCACGGCGCCCGCGCAGACCCCCTGCGCGCCGCGGGACCGCTGCAGCTCGAGGGGGAACTCGGTCCGGGTCGCCGGCGCCGACCCCGGCCGGGTCATGGCCGGATGCTGTATCACCGCGCGCCAGCCGGACTCCGCGCCGGGGGCCAGCCCGCCGACGATGAACTCGAACCCGAAGCTCACCCCCAGCCGGGCCGGCACGCGGTCCGTGGTCTCCAGGTGCTCCGGCATCCCCTGCAGGACGTGCAGGGGCACCCCCGAAGCGGCGGAGACCTCCCCGCCCTGCGGCTTGCGGTAGAGGCCGTAGCGGCTGACCTCTCCCTCCCCGTCCGCCCGGGCCGGGCGGCCGATGAAGGCGTCCTTCTTGGCGTAGTCGCTGAGGATGTCGAGCCACAGCAGGCCGCCCTGGGCCTCGACGTAGAGGATGTCCCCGGAGGCCTCGATCACGGTCACCGGCTTGCCCTTGATCTCGAAGGGCACCAGGGCGTAGACGAGCTGCCGCTCCTGCGCGGTGGCGGTCCGCGCCCGGCCCGCCGCGAACCGGCCCATGATCTTCCGGAAGGACCCGCTGTTGCACAGGGCGGCAAGGGCCCCCTCCTTGCGCTTGAGGAAGGCGCGCCCCTCCATGACCGTGCCGCCCATGATGGCCTTGACCGGTATGCCGGACCCGGCGAGCATGGGGTGCTGGTCGCGCAGCCGCTTCCAGAAGGTCGGGTTGCAGATCACGTTCTGCCAGGCGGGGCCGCCGGCGGCCGGAGGCCGCGCGAGCGCCGCGACCGCGGCCTGGGCCGCCGCCTCGGCCCGGAGGTCGGGCACCGGGTCGCCGGGGCCCTCCGCGCCTGCCGGGACGAACACCGCCGTCCGGCCGCCGCCGCGAGGCCGGCGGGCCGTGTCGAAATGCAGGCGCACGGACACGTCGTCGGATCTGGTCCGGCTGGCCGCGTCGACCCCGTCGGCCGCCGCGGCCAGCTTCTCCAGGACCGGCCGCTCAGCCCCGGCGCCGGCCTCGACCACGTTGTCCGTCTCGCGGTCCGGGTGCAGGACCACGGTCAGCGTCACCTTGTAGTCGGCCTGCGCGTCGCCGAGCTCCCGCTCGGCCGCGTCGGAGACCTCCTTGACCAGCGCGATGAACTCCTCCCGGCCGAGGTTGCGGTCTATGACGGCATCGGGGGTCAGGATCTCGATGCGCTCCAGCGGGGTCTTGGGCCTGTCCCCCGCCGCCGCGGCAGCCCCGCCGTAGGAGACCTTGCGCGCGAGCAGGAGCCCGCCCGCGGGGTCGCGCAGCAGCCTGAAGCCCGCGGCGTAGCCGGCCAGGACAGCGAGCACGGAAAGGACGGCAGCGACCTTGAGGGCGGTCCGCATGCAGCGTCAATCTCCCATATTTCCCGCGGTTTGGCAACGCCCGTCGGCCGGAGACCGGGGCGGGCTCAGCCGTCCTTGCGCGCGCCCTGGAAGCGGTAGCGGCGGGTGCGGCCGTCCGCTGCCGTCCACTGCAGGGTCCCTTCCATCCGGTCGCCCCGCGCGATGCCCTGCCAGCGCACGGTCCCCTTCCGGTCGTGATGCAGGGCGGCCCCCCAGGTCGCGCTCTTGTCCTCCTCGCGCGCCGCGTCGTAGCCCGCGGGCGCGAAGCCCTCCTGCGCCCAGCGCGCGCTGGTCAGGCAGCCGTCCTTGAAGATGAGGGTGTCGCGGCGGGAAAGGGAGAAGAACGAATCGGCCTTGGTCTTCACCTCCCAGGAGGTGCCCTCCAGCGGACGGGTCGTCCTGTAGGCGAAGCCCAGCGCGACCGCTGCGGCCGCGACCAGCAGCAAGGTCTTCATGCACTCTCCTCGGCGTGAAGAATGCGCGACTTGAGAGGTATAACAGGGGAAAGCGGCCCAGTCAAGGCCCAATTTCCCTGGGCCCGTCAAAATATCCCTGAGGATGCAGGAATCCGCATGCTACAATATCTCGGGGTGAATGACTTCCCCATCACAGACGCATGTCTGCAGATACGCAAAACAGAGGAACATAAACATAATGGCTACGGGAAAAGTGAAGTGGTTCAACGACCAGAAGGGCTTCGGCTTCATCACGCCGGATGACGGCTCCAAGGATCTTTTCGTCCATCACTCGTCCATCACCGGTGACGGCTTCAAGACTTTGGCTGAGAATCAGGCTGTCGAGTTCGAGGTCCAGTCGTCCGACAAGGGCCCTCGCGCCGCCAACGTCAAGAAGCTCTAGATCGGCTTCCGACGCTTAAAGGCCGCCCGCGCCGCTCCCTGCGGCGCGGGCGGTTGATTTCCCGGGGTTCCCAGAGCTACACTCTTGTCATGACTCCTCTCAGGCGGCCGCTCGCCCTGCTCGGCCTGCTCGCCCTCGCCGCGGCGCCCGCCTGGCCGGCCGCCGACTCCGTCAGCTATTACCACGGCCAGGCCGCCTACTTCTCCCTGGACGGCCGGATCCCGTACCACAAGACCGAGCTCGCGCTCAAGCGCGAGGTCCTGCGGGACGGCGCGCTCATCCGGGAGACCGTCACCCGCCCCGGCCTGGCGCCCGGCATGCCCCCGGAGCTGAGCGTCCTGGAGCTCCGGCGCCGCGGAGACTCCCTGGTCTTCGACGCCAGCGGCCCCTTCACCGGAACGGTCGCCTTCTCGGACAAACGGCTCAAGGAATGGACGCTGGACCTCCATTCGCAGTCCGGCCGGGACCTGACCGGCTCGGCCAAGATCTCATCCGCCGGGCTCAAGGCGCGCAAGTTCATCTCCGGCCCC
The DNA here is from genome assembly GCA_016212825.1 of Elusimicrobiota bacterium. Classification (GTDB taxonomy): domain Bacteria; phylum Elusimicrobiota; class Elusimicrobia; order UBA1565; family UBA9628; genus UBA9628. The sequence continues at coordinate 20,464 of JACRDS010000038.1, forward strand.
GGACGCTCGATGTCGGTCCGGGAGGACCTCAAGGCCGTGAGCCCGGACGGATATCAGGCGCGCCTGCGCGAGATGAAACCCCTCCCCGGCACGGAATAGTAGGCCATAAGGCCCACCGCCTCCCCCCCACCAAGGACCCTGAATAGCGGTCGCCGGCGCGACTATATTATTCATGTGAAGATGAGAAAGCTCCTCCTCGCGGCAGGGCTCCTCCTCGCCATCTCCACCCCCGCGCTGGCCGCCTCCAGCGCCCGCGCCAACACCGGCCGCGGCTCCGCCAACTCGTTCCAGCAGCCGGTCGCGGTCCCCAGCCTCTCTCCCGTCCCGGGGCTCTCCCAGCCCAGCCTCGGCCTGAGCCTCGCCCCCGTTCTGGCCGCGCCCGCCGCGCCCCAGGTCCAAGGCGAGATCGAGCAGATCCAGCTCTTCCGGGTCCACGCGGGGCGCCCCCAGCTCAACGCCGCGCAGGTCGCCGAGCTTGCGGCCGGCACCCCGGTCCAGGTCGCCGAGGCCAAGGTCCAGGCCGCGCGCCTGCTGCTCTCCAGCATCAACCCCCAGTTCTCCCCCGAGCCCGTCCTCTCCGGCCTCAACGCGGACTCCCCGCAGATCCTCGAGCTCAAGGCCGCCATCCGCGCGGCCCGCGGCGTCATGGCCGAGGCGCGCGTCGCCGGCCTGCGCGCCGGGCTCTCCCAGGACGGCCGCGTCTCCGAGGCGGCCCTGGAGCGGGTCTACGCCGGCTCCAGCCGCATCGAGCGGCTCATCGGCCGCCTGCCCGTCAGTCCCAAGACCACCGCGGACCTGCGCGAGCTGGTGCGCGACGGCGCCTACGGCCCGGCGCTCGAGCACTTCGGCCTCCTGCGCCGCAGCGTCAAAGCCCTCAAGAGCGGCGCCGGCCGCGCGGCCGGCAAGGAGCTCGTCAAAGCCCTCGAGGACGCCCCCGATTCGCCGCCCGTGCTCCAGCTCTCCGAGCGCAAAGGCTTCGCGGAAGGGCTGCTCCGCAAGGGCAGCTACGGCGAGGCCCACGCCGCGGCCAAGGAGTTCCTCGAGGAGGCCAAGACCTCGGGCCTGGCCCACGCCACGTCGCGCTTCTTCGGCGTGGCCGCCCTCACTCTCGAAGAGGAGATCCGCCGGCGCGGCTCCTCCCGGCTCTACGGCGCCCGCGGTCTGATGAGCGCGGAGAAGCTCGAGGCGCGCGTACGCGGCCTGCTGGCCCGCGACCCGGGCGCCTACGTCGGCGACCTTCTGCCCCGCACGCCCACGCGCATCCAGTGCTACGGCGACTGCGCCGTCCAGCAGGCCTACAACCACCCCCTGGCCAGCCAGGCCGCGGGGCTGATGCCCTACGAGACCTTCCTCGACGCGGTCGAAGGCCTCATGGGCGAGCGGGTCCGCCGCACCGGCCTGACCAACTCCGACAGCGACTCCCTCCTGCGGGCCCTGGGGCTGCGGCGCCGCAGCCAGGGCGTGCCCAAAACCGAGGCCGAACTCCTCGACCTGCTGCGCATGCACGGCGCGCTCCTCTTCTCCATGCGCTGGACCCCCTCCCAGAGCCTGCGCGAGCGCGACGGCGACCACGCCGTGCTCCTGCAGGGCGCCTTCCGGAACGAGGAGAGGAAGTGGGTCTTCGTGGTCCTCGACTCCAACGAGAGCGCGCCCCAGCTCTTCTCCTTCGCCGAGTTGGGCGTGATGGGCGCCACCCATTTCGACGTGGTCGAGGCCGTGCCGGCCGGCGACAAGCGCCTGCCCGCCGGCATCCGGGACCTGGCGGATCAGACGCCGCGCCTGCGCGCCATGGCCGCGCGCTTCTACGCCGAGCACGGCGCCGTGCGCTCCTACGTGCCCGGCTGGAAGGCCCTGCTCTACGGCGCCGTCAACTTCTTCCGCGCGCGCCTGGGCCGGGATCCCCTGGAACCCGCGCCGCGCCGCAAGCTCGACCCTAGGCTCATCCCCTTCGCCCAGGCCCCGGCCCCGGTCCTGCAGGCCCTGCGCGCGGGCCGCCTGCCCGCCGAAGCCGTGGTCACGCTCCCGGGCGGCCGGAAGTTCATCAACGGCTGGCTCGCCGAAAGACTGCTGTCGCGGCGTCCTTGAACCACCCCCGCCCCGAATCATAGAATCCGGGAGCCGGTCCCCCATATCTAAGGAGGGTACATGTTCAAACGCCTGGGCCAGCACGTCTGGCGCGTCAAGACCTTGGTCTTCCTCTTCGCCCTGTCCTGGTACTCCATGAAGCACGGCTTCCCGGTGCTGGGGATGAACCCGCCCGTGGGCGGCGAGGAGCCCGAGCGCTGGTACATCCTCTTCGCCGTGCTCTACAAGATGTCCGGGGCCATGATCCTCTTCCACATCGTGCGCCACGAGCTCTTCCCCTACATCCGCCTGGGCGACGCGGTGGCGGACTACTTCCAGGCCTCGCGCCAGGGCAAGGCGGACCTGGCCCAGGCCGCGGCCATCCAGTCCTTGGCCTTCTGCCTGCTCATCGGCTTCCTGCTCATGGCCATCGTGCCCGTCATCGTGAAATGGTAGGAGCCGTCCTCCTGCTGGCCGCGCTGGCCGCCGCTCCGGTCCGCGCCTACGACCCGCTCTTCACCGCGGCGGAGAACCGCGAGCTGGTCGAGGAGCTCACGGCCGAGTACCTGCCCGGCATCCGGCCCGGGGTGGGCGCGGCCTGGGTGCACCAGGAGTCGCGCTGGAAGGCCACCGCGGTCTCGCGCAAGGGCGCGCGCGGACCTTTGCAGATCATGCCCGAGACCGCGCGCGACATCCGCCGCGCCTGCCGCATGCCCGAGCTCGACCTCACCAGCATGTCCTCCTCCCTGCGCGGCGGCTTCTGCTACGCGCGCCTCATCCGGCGCCAGATCGGCCGCATGGCCACGGCGGAGGACCTCAACGAGGCCATGTTCCGCGCCTACAACGGCGGGGTCGGCTGGATCCTCAAGGAGCGCGAGGCGGCCAAGCAGAAGGGCCGGGACGACGCCGTGGCGGAGAACCTGCGTCCCCTTTGCCGGGACCTGCGCAGCCCGGACTCCTGCGAGGAGAACCTCTCCTACTACCAGTACATCCAGCGCTGGTATCGGAAGTACTACCGGCTCTGGTGAGCCCCTAAGGCCCGGGCGCGTCGCGCAGGAGCTCGACGAGTTCGCGCAGGGCCGAGAGGGTCTCCTTCGTGAAGGCGGCCGGGGCGGCGCGGTAGGCGGCGCGCAGGCGCTCGAGCTCGGCCTCGCTGCGCGCGCGCAGGGCCGCGTCCGCCGGGTCGCCGTCGGCCAGGCTCGCCTGGAGCGCGGCCACGGCCGCTTCCACGCCGCGGCGGTCCAGCATCGCGGCGCCGGGCGTCAAGACCCGGCGCCGGGCTTCTTGGGGCCGGGCTTGGGCAAGGCCGTGGAGGCGTCCGCGGGCTTCCGGGACTCCAGGTCGATGCCGTCGATGGCCAGCAGCTCGTCGCCCGCCAGCAGGCCGGCCTGGGCCGCCGGGCCGTTGTCGATGACCTTCACGACCGCGAGCTTGCCGTCGTCCTGCGCGAAGGCCGGGGCGCTCAGGAAGGCCGCGCAGACCGCGGCCAAGATCGTCGTCGTCATGGGATCGTCCTCCTAACGTCCAGATGCTAGCGCAATAGACCGCACCGGCATAGGCCCGATGGGCCTAAGAGCGGAGAAGCAATGGGCCCACCCGGGGCCCGGTCCCTGGACCCGACTCAGCGCCGCTCGAGGAAGGCCCGGATCGCGGCCGGGTAGGCCGGGCCCGCGTCGATGAAGCCGTCGTCGTGGCTTCCCGTCATCGCGAAGAACTCCTTGGGCTCGGGCGCGGCGTCGAAGAGGGCCCGCCCCATGCGGAAAGGCACGATGCGGTCCTCCCGGCTGTGCATGACCAGCACCGGCGCGCGCACCGAGGCGACCTTGGCCAGGTTGTCGTAGCGCGTCCGGGCGATGAGGCGCACGGGCAGCCAGGGGAAGACCTCCTTGCCCATGTCCGCGATGGAGGTGAAGGCGCTCTCCAGGATGAGGGCCCGCGGCGGGTGGCGCAGGGCCGTCTCCACCGCCACCCCGTTGCCCAAAGACTCGCCGTAGAGCACGATGCGCTCCGGCGCGAAGCCCCTGGCCGCCAGCCAGCTCCAAGCGGCCTCCGCGTCCTGGTAGGTCCCCCGCTCGGACGGGCTGCCCGCGCTCTGGCCGTAGCCGCGGTAGTCGAAGAGGAGCACGCTCAGGCCGAGGCGGTGGAGTTTGTCGGCCTTGAGGACCCGATCGCTGATGGTGCCCGCGTTGCCGTGGCATAGGAGCACGGCCAGCTTCTGGCCGGCCAGCGGGCCGGAGACCGGCCGGGCCTTGGGCGCGGGCTTGAAGGGGGCCGCAGGGAGGAACCAGCCGTGCAGGCGGGTGCCGTCCTCGGCGGTCAGCGCCACCTCCTCGTGGGCCAGGCCGAAGGTGCCCGGCACCGCGGCCATGGTCCGGCCGGGGTGGTAGATGTTGACCCGCTCGAACCAGCGCAGGCCCAGCCAGAGCAGGCCCAGCAGCAGCCCGACCCGGGCCAGGCGCGGGACGAGCCCGCCGCGCGCGCCGGTCATGCCGGAATGATATCATCTTCACCCCCTTGAAAACCCCGGACATCCCTGCTACATACAAGGGAAGCGCGCGTCGTCCCGGTCCCATGCTGCGATCCCTCGGGTTGCTGCTGTTGTGCGCCGCCCTGTCCCCCCGGCCCGCCCTGGCCGCGGGGTGCGAGCGCGCCTTCAGCCTGGTCTCCTGGAACATCCAGACCTTCGGGGACGTCAAGCCGCGGCGCCAGGCCCTCTGCGCCTCGGCCTACAGCGCGGTGATCTCCTCGGGCGTGCTCGTGGTGGCGGCCCAGGAGGTCGCCCACATCCGAGGCCTGCGCCGCCTCCTCGACCTCCTGCCCGGCCGCCGCGACTGGCGGGCCAGCTTCGCGGACACCCCGGACAGCCAGGACAACGCCATCCTGGCCCGCGGCGGGGCGGCCATCGACGCGCACGGCTTCCTCTTCGCCGACGGCAGGACCGGCGCCCTGGACCGCGGCCGGGCCGTGCACCCCGTGCGCTGGGCCCACGTGCGGGTCGACGACTTCGACTTCACCTTGGTGAGCCTGCACCTCGCCTTCCAGGGCGGGAACGCCTCCGCCTCGCGGCGGGAGCTCGCCGCCCTGCTCGACTGGCTGGAGGTCTACTTCGCGGACCCGGCCAGCGACCCGGACGTGGTCATCGCCGGGGACTTCAACCTGCCCACGGGCAAGGGCAAGACCCTCAGCCGCCGGGCCCGCAGCCGGGACTGGACGCCGCTCGAGGAGATGATCCGCGAGGACGGCCGCTTCGCCGAGGGCTCCCATCGCCTCGCCGTCCTGGTCGACGAGCCGACCTCGCGGCCGGGCAAGATCCCCCAGAACAACTACGACCACTTCATCCTCAGCCCCGGGGCCCTGGCCAGACTGGTGTCCGCCGGGCGGACGCCGCGCGAGGCCGTGGACCGGGCCGACCGGGATCTGCGCGAGCGCGTCTCCGACCACTACCCCATCACCGCGACGTTCTGCTCCCAGGGCGGGGGCGTCAAGCCCGATGCGCCCTTCGCGGGCCGCCGCGCGGAGTTCCCCGCCGTGATCGCGGCCGGGCCGCCGGAGCCGACCGGACTCTAGGCCGGCTCAGCGCCGCTTGGGCTTGAGCACCAGGGCCAAAGTCCCCAGGAAGAGGACGACGATGACTCCCATCCACAGCCAGCCCCAAAGCCAGTGCGGCCCGAAGTACTCCCGCGCCATCATCTTGGCGTCCGTGTTGCAGGCCCGGCCCTGGATGAGGTGCGCCCAGGCCGAGTTCAGGCCGTGGAAGCACACGGTCAGGCCCACGAAGGAGAGCAGGAAGTCGTTGACCTCTCCGTCGAGCCTGCGGCCCGCGTAGAGCAGGCCCCCGCCCCAGGCCAGTCCGGCCAGGAAGCCGAACACGTTGCGGATGTACAGGAAGGTCACCAGGAGCACGGCGATGCCCAGGGCCGCGGAGACCGAGCGGTCGTAGGCGGTCCGGGCTGCGGCCAGCAGGATGAGGCAGCCGAAGAACATGGCCCCGATGTAGCCCGCGGCCAGGACCACGGGACGCAGGCCGCTGGCGTAGCAGACCCCGGAGACGTTGCTGAAGACCTTGATGGAGGAGACGTCCCCGCCCGTGAGCAGGCCCGCGACGGCGTGGCCCGACTCGTGCAGGAGCACGGTGAAGACGCGGATGGGGTAGAAGACCGGCCAGTTCCAGAAAAAATAAGCCAGCGCGGCGACCAACACCAGGATGAAGAGCCGGTCCTTCTCAGCAGTCATGGGAGTCCCTCCTCTTGGGCCAGATATAGACCCCGAAGACGGTCATGAAGAGCATGAGCGCGGTGAAGGGCAGCAGCAGGAACGCCCCGCAGAGGATCCAGTAGATGTTCGGCTTGCGGCTGAGCACCGCCTCGTGCGGCTTGCCGGGCGGGTGCCAGCAGACCAGGTCCTGCCCCGTGGGATAGGAGGCCACGAGCTTCTCGGCCCGGGCGCGGGTCAGGCCCTCCCGCCACAGGTCGTAGCCCACCGCGGTGCGGTCGTCGGCCAGCACCGCGATCTGGAACCGGGGCAGGAAGGCCTCGCGCCCCTCCGAGTCCGTCAGACGGTCGATGCTCCCTTCCAGCACCCGGCAGGCGGCCTTCTCGTAATGCCGGTAGGGCTGCCAGACCTTGCGCCAGCCTTCGTAGAACCAGTAGACGGTGATGCCGCCCACGATCACCAGGCCCAGCAGGCCGCCGAACAGGATGACCTTGGCGTCCTCCAGGTCGCTGGCGCGCCTCCTACGCAGAGAGCCCCTCCAGCGCCTTGACGAACTCGCCGGCCGTGCGGAAGCGCTTGGCCGGGTCCGCCTCCAGGCCCCTGCGGATGACCTCGTCGATGCCCGCGGGCAAAGACGGGACCGACTGGGTGGGCGCGATGTAGGCCATCTCGATCTTGTTCATGAGCATGCCCGCGCCGGAGAAGGCCGGCTTGCCGCAGAGCATCTCGTAGGCGCAGGCGGCCAGGGCGAAGACGTCGCCCTCCTTGCGGATCTCGCCGCGCTCCGCCTCCGGGGCCATGTAGGGCGGGGTGCCGATGATGGTGTTGGTCATGGACACGCGCGTGGCCGCGTCCTTGGCCGCGCGCGCGATGCCGAAGTCCATGACCTTGATGAAGCC
>JACRDS010000043.1 GCA_016212825.1 Elusimicrobiota bacterium
AAATAATAGGAGCTACTGGGTGGAAGTCCTGGCCAAGGCAGCCACCTTGCTGGATTAATCAGCGCCGGGCCGCGGAGGCGGGCGGCGGGGCCAGGCGGTAGCCCACGCCGTGCACGGTCTGGATCATGGAGCCGAAGTCCCCCAGCTTGCGGCGCAGGGTCTCCACGTGCTTGTCTAAAGTGCGCGTGGCCACGTCCACCGGATAGTTCCACACGCTCTCCAGCAGCTCCTCGCGCTTGAAGACCTGGTCCGGCCGGCGCACCAGATAGGCCAGCAGGTCGAACTCCAGGCGGGTCAAGGTCACCGGGATCCCGGCCAGGATGACCTGCCGCGAGACCAGGTTCATGAGCAAGGCTCCGCAGCGCAAAGAGGTCACCTCGTCCTCCTCCAGGTCCCCGTTCCAGATGCGCCGGCGCAGCAGCGTGCGCACCCGCGCCAGGAAGATCTGCCCGTTGAAAGGGCGGTTGATGAAGTCGTCGGCGCCGGAGTCGAGATAGCCAACGCCGTCAGAGCTGACGCCCTGGGGGTTGACGCAGAGGATGGGCAGCTTGCGCAGACCCTGGTCGTCCCGGATGGATTTGAGCAACTGGCAGGCCTGCGCCCCGTCGCTCTCCGGGGCCACGACGAGCAGGTGCGGGGGCAGGGCCTGCAGGGACTGCCGGACCTCTCCCAAGGACGGGAGCACGGTCACCTTGTGGTTCTGGCCCAGGAGCAAAGACTCGAGCTGCGAGCAGAACCTCCGGTCCCCGCCCGCGACGGTGATGAACAAATCAGTTCCCCCGGCCGCGCAGCTTTTCCCGGATGGCCCGCTTGCGCTGCTCCATCTTCTGCTGATCCATCCGCGGCGCGGCCCGGACCGGCCGCTTCTCGCGGGCCCGGTCGCGCAGCTGCTGGGCCTTCTGCAGCCTCTGCTGGCGCAGCATCCTGAGCTTGGGCAGCAGCTCCCGGCGCCTGGCCTGGCGCTGGGCCGGCGTCAGGGCGCGCCACTGCTTGCGCATCAGGCCGGCCCGCTTGCGGAAGCTGCGCATGACCGCGCGGTGCCGGATCAGGCGCCGCAGCTGGTAGGCGGGCATGGGCCGGCTGCCCCGGCGCACCGTGGTCTCCTGGTTGGACTTGAGCAGTTCCTCGGCCCCGTCGGCTCCGGACACCGAGACCTTGCCTTCGTCGAAGACGCCCACCGAGGTCAGCTCCGGGTCCGCCTCGTCGATCTCCACTGCGAACTCGGTGCCGCGCACCGCGGCCACGGCCGCGGGCGTGCGCACCCGGAACAGGCCCCCGGCCAGGGACTGGACCTTGGCCAGGAGGCTGCCCAGGGCCAGGCTCAGCTCGGAGTCGGCCCGCCGCAGGTTCGCCAGGGTGAGCTCCGAGTGCGGGCGCAGGCAGACGCAGTGCTCGCCGGAGAGCGCGATCTCGGCGCTGGAGTCCTCGCCGGTCCTGACCTTGTCGCCCGGCAGCAGCGGCATGTCCTTCTCGCCGGGGACGCCCTCGGGCTCCTCGGCCGTGAAGACCGTGACCTCGCCCTTGGCCTCGGTGAGCCGGGCCTCGTAATCCGCGTCGGCCTGCGCCAGCGCGAGGACAGGAAGGCTGGCCGCGACGAGGAGAGAGAGAGAAAGCGTTCGAGAAGACGGTTTAATCATACATTTGTATACCATATTTCCTATCCGAGTCTCCAAATCAGAAGAGGTCATAAGGGTCGACGTTGACCTGCAGGCGCAGGCTCTTGGGGCAGGGCCGCTCCCGCACGCGCGCCAGCACCGCGTCGAGACAGCGGTCGGGCTCGGCGACCTTGATGAGCGCGTGCCAGCGGAACAGCCCCCCGGCCTTGGGCAGGACCGCCGCGGCCGGGCCCACCACCTCGTGCCCGGAGGGGGAGAGCGCCTCGCGCAGGCCCCCCGCGGCCGCCCCGGACTCCGCGGCCAGGACCGCCTCGTCCTTGCCGGCCCAGACCAGGCGCACCAGGGCGGTGAAAGGCGGGTAGCCCAGCTCCCGGCGCAGGACCAGCTCCTGGTCCGCGAAGGCGCCGTAGTCGCCCTGCAGGGCGCCGCCCACCGCGATGTGCTCGGGCTGCAGGGTCTGCAGGACCACCTCGCCGGCCTTCTCGGCCCGGCCCGAGCGACCCGCCACCTGGGCCAGCAGCTGCATGGTGCGCTCCGAGGAGCGGAAGTCCGGCATGTGCAGCATGGTGTCCGCGTCCACCACCCCGACCAAGGTCACGCGCGGAAAATGGAAGCTCTTGGCGACCAGCTTGGTCCCCACCAGGACGTCGGCCTCGCCGCGCAGGAAGCCCTCGTAGATGCGATGGTCGCCGCCCTTCTCGGAGAGGGTGTCGCGGTCCATGCGCAGCACGCGCGCGGCGGGGAGGAAGCGGCGCAGTTCCGCCGCCACCTTCTGCGTGCCCGTGCCCATGACGCGCAGGCGCGTGTTGGCGCATTGGGGGCAATGCGCGGGCAGGGGGCTGCGGCGGGTGCAGTGGTGGCAGCGCAGGATGAACCCGCCCGAAGGCTCCTCGTGCTGGATCTTGGCCACCCCGCAGGAGGGGCAGCGGTCCACCCAGCCGCACTTGCAGCACATGAGCACCGTGGCGTAGCCCCGGCGGTTGACCAGCAGGATGCTCTGCTCCCCGCGGCAGAGCCGCTCGCGGAGCTTGTCCAGCAGCTCCGGGGCGATGGCGCGGCCGGGCGGCAGGGGCAGCAGCGTCACCGCCGGCCTGGCCGCCTGGGACACGCGCTCGGGCATGTTCACGAGGCGGGCCCGTCCCTGCTTGGCCGCCTGCCAGCTCTCCAAAGACGGGGTCGCGGAGCCCAGAACCGTGACCGCGCCGAAGGCCGCGGCGCGGTGCCGGACCACGTCGCGGGCGTGGTAGAGGGGGGACTGGCCCTCCTGCTTGAAGGACTCGTCCTGCTCCTCGTCGAGCACGGCCAGGCGCAGGTCCCGGAAGGGCAGCAGGGCCGCGGAGCGCGCCCCCACCACGACGCGCACGGCCCCCCGCCGGATGCCCAGCCAGGAATGCCGGCGCTCGCGCTCCTTGAGGCGGCTGTGCCAGAGCACGACCGGGACCCGCAGGGAGGCGCAGAACTCCCCGAAGAAGGGCCCGGTCAGCGAGATCTCCGGCACCAGGAAGAGCGCCTGGCCCCCGGCGGCCACGACCTGGCGGATGAGGCGCAGGTACACCTCGGTCTTGCCCGAGGCCGGCACGCCGTAGAGCAGGAAGACCCCGGCCCGGCGTCCGGCCAGCGCCTGCGAGACGGTCTCCAGGGCGCCGGTCTGCCCGGGGGTGAGTTCGAAGACGGGAGCGGGGAGCGTCCCGGCTCCCGCCGAAGGGAAGGGCGGGATCTCCTCGTCGGAGGACTTGATGAACGCGGGCAGCAGCGCCTTGACGCAGTCCCCGATGGGGGCGCCGTAGCGCCGCGCCAGCCAGGCCGCGCAGTCGAGCATCTCCTCCGTGATGAGCGGCTCCCGGTCCAGGACCGCGGCCACGGGCTTGAGCCTGAAGCGCGGCTCGCCGTCGAAGACGGAGAGCACGGTCCCGACCTTCAGCCAGCGGCCGAACTCCACGCGCACGCGGACCCCGGGGCGCAGGTCGAGGCCGGGAGGCACCGCGTAATGGAAGCCCGTGTGCAGCGGGACCGGGAAGGCGACGTCGGCGATGCGCATCTCGGCCGGGCTCCTCAGCCCTGTTCCAGCTCGGCGCGCAGGGCCTTCATGTCCTTCCAGACGTCCTTCTTGAGCTCGGGGTTGCGCAGCAGGGCCGCCGGATGATAGGTGGGCAGGACCTTGACCGCGAGGCTCCCATCGCGGTACTCGGCCCAGGTCCCGCGCAGGCGGCCGATGGGCGCCTCGCTGACGAGCAGGGCGCGCGCGGCCACCGCGCCCAGGGCCACGATGACGCGGGGCGCGAGGACGCGGATCTGCTCCGCGATGTAGGGCCGGCAGGCTGAGAGCTCCTCCGGCGAAGGGGGACGGTCGTTGCCGCGGGCCTCGGGGCGGGAGGGATCCTTCATGGGGCGGCACTTGACCATGTTGGCGATGAACACGGCCTGCCGGGAGAGTCCGATGGCGGCGAGGATGCGGTCGAGGAGCTCGCCGGCCGGGCCCACGAAGGGCTCGCCCCGGCGGTCCTCCATGAAGCCGGGGCCCTCGCCCACGAACATGACCCTGGCTTCGGGAGAGCCCGCCCCGGGCACGGTCTTGCCGCGCGTCCTGCCCAGGGGACAGAGTTGGCACCGCGCGACCCGCTCTGCGATCTCAGCGAGGCGAGAGGCGCTGTTCGTCTTCCTCTCGCCGGAGGGGACCAGGCCCACCCGCCAACAGCAGCGGGGAGACTGCTCCACGCGGCGGCGCAGCCGCCGGGTCAGCTCCAACAGCTCATCATTGCCCACGGGCCCTCGGCGTCGCGGCCCCGGCTAGCGCACGGCAGTGCGCTGGCACTGACAGCCATCAGGAAATGCGTGGACTGTCATGTGACTAGGACTTGGACTTCTTGGCCGCGCCCTCGGCGGCTTCCAGGATGCCCGGCTCGGCCGCGGCGGATGCGGTCAAGGACTTGCGCACGCTCTTCCAGTCCACCTCGCCGCTCATCACGTCGTGCAGGGCCTTCTCCAGGACCTCCATGGCGGTCATGTGCCGGTTCTCTTCGCGGCGGTGCAGCTCCTTGGCCCAGAGCGCCGCCAGAGGGATGGCCGCGTACTTGTCCAGCTTGTAGTCGAGGACCATCTCCTCCACGGACTTCACGGCCTGCGGCTGGGGCTTGGGCTCCTTCTTCGTCATCAGGTCCTCCTAGGATAGGCCGGACAGCTCCCGGCGCGAGGTCTTGAGGCTCTCCGCCGTCACGATGCTCTCGATCTGGGCGACGGCGGCGTCCAGATCGTCGTTGACCACGACGTAGTCGTAGTCCTTCGCGGCCAGCAGCTCGGCGCGCGCGTTGGCCAGACGGACCGCGGCCGACCGCGCGTCCTCGCGCCGGACGGCCAGCCGGTGCTTGAGCTCCTCCCAGGACGGAGGCAGCAGGAAGACCGTCACCGCGTCCGGGATCTTGCGCCGGACGGAGGCCGCGCCCTTCACGTCGATGTCGAGCAGCACCCAGCGCCCCGACTGGACGGACTCCTCGATGAAGCGGCGCGGGGTCCCGTAGTAGTTGCCGTGCACCATGGCCCACTCCAGGAACTCGTGGCGCTGGATGCGGCGCTTGAACTCCTCCGGGCCCAGGAAGAAGTAGGACCGGCCGTGCTTCTCCCCGGGGCGGGGGGCGCGCGTCGTGCAGGAGACGGAGTAGCGCAGGTCCTTGCGGCACTGCAGGATCCGGCGCAGGACCGTGGACTTCCCCGTGCCGGAGGGTGCGGAGATGATGACCAGGGCGCCCTTGGGCATGAGCCGGTTATGTTAACATTTTGCGCGCGCGGCCGCAACGGACCCCCGGGGCCGGTCTGGATGATCCGGCGGATGAAAATGCTACACTCAGGCCATGGAATCCGATCCCAAGTCCGGCCAGCTCCAGGTCGACATCGATGAGGCCACCGCGCGCGGCGTCTACGCCAACCTCGCCCTCATCACCCACAGCGAGACCGAGTTCATCCTCGATTTCATCTTCATGCAGCCCCACTCCCCCAAGGCCAAGGTCCTCACCCGCCTGGTCTCCTCCCCGGTGCACGCCAAGCGCCTGCTCTGGGCGCTCAAGGACAACATCGAGAAGTTCGAGGCGCGCTTCGGCGCCATCCCGGCGGGCCAGGAGCCGGCGGACGGCCCCCCGGCGCCCGGCGTTTATCAATGAGGTCGCCCGGAAGGAACTGAGGTGCCCGCGCTCAAGCCGCCGCCCGCCATCGAGCTCATCTGCGTCGGCGCCGAGCTCCTCGACGGCCACGGCGACGACTCCCACCGCGGGGCCCTGGCCCTGCGCCTGCGCGCCGCGGGCCTGCGCCTGGCCCGCGAGACCATCGTGCCCGACGACCCCGAGGCCCTGGAAGGAGCCGTGCGCGCCGCGCTGGGGCGCTGCGACGACCTCCTGGTCTGCGGCGGCCTGGGGCCGACCTTCGACGACATCACCCGCGAAGGCGTGGCGCGGGCCCTGGGCCGCGACCTGGTCTTCTCGCCGCGGCTCTACGCCGGCATCCGGCGCAAGTTCGCCCGCCTGAAGGTCCGCCCGCCGCGCGAGAACCGGCGCCAGGCCTTCCTGGTGCGCGGGGCCGAGCCCCTGGCCAACCGGGCCGGGTCCGCGCCCGGGCAGCTCATCGTCCTGAAGCGCCCGGGGGACGCGCCCCAGACCGTGGCGCTCCTGCCCGGCCCGCCCCGCGAGATGGCCCCAATGTTCGACGCCGAGGTCATGCCGCGGCTCAAGCGCGCCCACGGAGTCCCCGGCGCCGCGGTCCTCTCCCTGCACCTGTGCGGCCTGCCGGAATCCGCGGCCGACGAGAAGCTCCGGCCCCTCACGCGCCGGGCCGGACCGGGGCTCGACTTCACCATCCTCTCCGGCGCCGGCCAGGTCGATTTCCACGCCTTCGCCAGCGGCCCGGGAGCCCGCGGCCGCATCGCCCGCTGCCGCCGCCAGGCCCTGCGCCTGGTCGGCGGCCACGTCTTCGGGGAAGGACCCGCGACCCTGGAATCGACCGTCGGGGCCCTGCTGCTGCGGCGGCGGCTGACGCTGGCCGTGGCCGAGTCCTGCACGGCGGGCCTGCTCGGCGGCCGGCTGACCTCGGCGCCCGGCAGCTCCGCGTATTTCCTGGGCGGAGTCCTGGCCTACCATGATTCCGTGAAGAGGGGCCTGCTGGGAGTACGGCCCGAAACGTTGTCCCGTGAGGGCGCGGTCTCGGCCGGCAGCGCCCGGGAGATGGCGGAGGGAGTCCGCCGCCTGGTCGGCGCCGACCTGGCCCTCGCCGTCACGGGCATCGCCGGCCCCTCCGGGGGCGGCCCGGGCAAGCCCGTGGGGCTGGTCTTCGCCGCGCTGGCCGGCCCCGGCCGGGCCGTCCTGGTCCGGCGCTGGCTGCTCTCCGGGGACCGCGAGGCCGTGCGGCAGAGGGCCGCGGCCGCGGCCCTGCGTCTGCTCTGGAAGAGGCTGCGCTCATGAAGAAGCCGCCCAAGACCGGGAAGAAGGCCGCCCGGCGCGTCCGGTCCGCCGACCCGTTCGCCGCCATCCTGGCCCAGGCGCCGGTCATCATCTTCGGCCTCGACCCGCAGGGCCGCTTCACCTTCTCCACGGGCCGCGGGCTGGCCAGCCTGGGACTGGCCTCCGGCGAGGTGGTCGGGCGCTCGGCCCTGGAGATGTACTGGGACGTCCCCGCCGTGACCGCGGACCTGCGCCGGGCCTTGAAGGGCGAGGATTTCTCCTCCGTGGTGCAGGTGGGGGCGCTCTGGTTCGAGACCTTCTACCATCCGGTCTTCACCGCCGCCGGGGCGCTCAAATCCGTCGTGGGCCTGGCCTTCGACGTCACGGCGCGCCAGCGCGTGGAAGCCGAGCTCATCCAGTCCGAGAGGCGCTTCCGCACCGTCATCGACACCATGCAGGAGGGCTTCTACCTCACCGACGCGCAGGGCCGGCGCCTCTTCGTCAACAAGGCCTTGGCCCGCATCTACGGCGGGGAGAAACCCGCGGACCTCCTGGGCAAGAGCTTCCTGGACCGCGTGGTCCCGGAGATGCGCGAGGAGGTCTGGAAGCGCTTCCTGGAATCCATGCGCACCGGCGCCTTCCCGCGGCGGGTGGAGGTCGGGTTCCTGCGCGACGACGGCAGCCGCGGGACCATGGAGCTCGACCCCTCGCCGGTGTACGAGGACGGCAGGCTCGTGGGCGCCTGCGGCGTGGTGCGCGACATCACGGAGCGCAAGCAGACGGAAGCGCAGATCCGCTCCGCGCAGGAGATGCTGCAGCTCGTCCTGGACAACATCCCCCAGCGGGTCTTCTGGAAGGACCTGCAGAGCGTGTACGTCGGCTGCAACCGCCCCTTCGCCAAGGACTGCGGCTACGAGTCTCCCGCCGAGATCGTGGGGAAGGATGACTTCGCCACGGCCTCCTCGGCCAACGCCGAGCGCTACCGGACCGACGACCGGCAGGTCATGGAGAGCGGGCAGCCCAAGCTCAATTTCGAGGAGCCCCAGATCCGCGCCAACGGCAGCCGCCGGGTCCTGCGCACCAACAAGGTGCCTCTGCGCGACCCGGACGGCAAGGTGATCGGCGTCCTGGGGACCTACGAGGACATCACCGAGCGCAGAGACGCGGAACGCGCCCTGCGCATGATGCATTTCGCCATGGAGCACACCTCGGACGCCGTCATGTGGGTCTGCGCGGAAGGGGCGATCCGCTACGCCAATCCCGCGGCCTGCCGCCAGCTCGGCTACGGCGGAGACGAGATCCTCAAGCTCACCATCGCGGACCTCGACCCGGACTACCGCATCGAGGACCGCCCCGCGCAATGGCGCCGGATCCAGCAGGACGGCTACCTCCACTTCGAGGCCCGCCACCGCGCCAAGGACGGCCGCATCTTCCCGGTGGAGGTCTCGGTCAACCACGTCCGCTTCGAAGGCGAGGAGTTCAGCGTCTCCTTCACGCGCGACATCTCGGAACGCAAGCAGGCCGAGGCCGAGCGCGCCCGCCTGCTCGAGTTCGAGCAGGAGGCCCGCGCCGAGGCCGAGGCCGCCAGCCGCGCCAAGGACGAGTTCCTGGCCATCGTGTCGCACGAGCTGCGCACGCCCATGACCGCCATCCTGGGCTGGAACTGGCTGCTGCGCTCCGGCGACCTCAGCCCGCGCGAGCGCGAGCGCGCCCTGGAAGTCATCGAGCGCAACATGCAGCTGCAGAAGCAGATCATCGAGGACCTGCTCGACATCTCCAGCCTGGCGCGCAAGCAGCTGACCCTGCGCCGGCAGGTCGTGGACCTGGGCGGGATGGTGGCCCAGGCGGCGGCGGAGTTCAAGTCCGCGGCGGCGGCCAAGTCCCTGCGCCTGCTCTGCGAGCCGGTCCTCGGCCTCTCCGTGGACGCCGACCCGCAGCGGCTGCGCCAGATCTTCTGGAACCTCATCTCCAACGCGGTCAAGTTCACCCCGGACGGAGGGGCCGTCACGGTGCGGCTGCGCCGGGGCTCCGGAGCCGCCGAGGTCTCGGTGGAGGACTCGGGGCCGGGCATCAGCCCGGAGTTCTACCCGCACCTCTTCTCCATGTTCCAGCAGCAGGAGGAGTCCCTCACCCGCGTGCACCGGGGGCTGGGGCTGGGACTGGCCATCGTCAAGCACCTGGTGGAGCTCCACGGCGGAACGATCACTGTGGCGCCGCCCGTCCCGGGCCGCGGCGCCAGGCTCACGGTGTCCCTGCCGCTGGCCGCGCAGCCCCGCCCCGGCGGCGCGAGCCAGGCGGAAGGCCCGGACTCCGCCCCGCACATCCCCCGGCTCCTGCAAGGCGTGCGGGTCCTGGTCGTGGAGGACGACGACGACACCCGCGGCATGCTGCTCTCGGCCCTGGCCCACTGCGGGGCCTCGGTGCGCGGCGCGGCCTCGGCCGCGGAAGGCTTCTCCCTCTTCTCCCAGGACCGCCCTCACGTCCTCATCTCGGACATCGCCATGCCGGACGAGGACGGCTACTCCCTGCTGCGCCGCATACGGGCGCTCAAGCCCGAAGAGGGGGGAAAGGTTCCGGCCGCGGCCCTGACCGCCTACGCCACGTCGGAGGACCGCACCAAGGCCCTGCGCGCCGGGTTCCAGATCTACCTGCCCAAGCCCGTGGACCCCGCGGAACTGGTCACGGTCGTGCGCACTCTGGCGGGGAAGTCCGGCGTTCCGGGCAAGCCGCGCCGCGACTGAGCCTCTTTCGTTGACACCCAGACGGATAACTCCTATAATCCTTCCCATGATAACGAAAGGGAACAAGAATGAAATCGTGAAGAAGTATGGGAGGAAGCCCGGAGACTGCGGCTCCCCCCAGGTCCAGGTGGCGATCCTGACCGAGCGCATCAAGGACATCTCGTCCCACCTCAAGGGCAACAAGAAAGATTACGCCACGCAGGTCGGACTCCTGCGCCTGGTCGGCCAGCGCAAGCGCCTGCTCACCTACCTCAAGAAGAAGGATCTGGCCGCCTACGGGTCTTTGGTCAAGCAGCTGGACCTGAGGAAATAGCCATGAGCGACATCCAGAAGATCAGCCTATCGGAGACGGTAGGCGGAAAGACCATCACGCTGCAGACCGGGACCATCGCCAAGCAGGCGGGCGGCTCGGCTACCGCGCACCTCGGCGAGACCGTGACCCTTTCGGCCGCGACAGCGGCCTGGACCCCGAAGGCCGGGGACTTCGTGCCGCTGACCTCCGAGTACCGGGAGCGCACCTACGCCGCGGGCCGCATCCCCGGCGGCTTCTTCAAGCGCGAGACCCGGCCCCGGGAGAAGGAGACCTTGACGGCCCGGCAGATCGACCGGCCCATCCGGCCGCTATTCCCAAAGAGCTGGCGCTTCGAGACCATGGTCCACACCTTGGTCCTCTCCACGGACCTGCAGAACGACTCGGACGTGGTGGCCATCAACAGCGCCTCCACGGCCCTGATGCTCTCCGACATCCCCTGGGCCGGCCCGGTCGCCGCGGTCCGTGTTGCTCGGATCAACGGCGGACTGGTGCTCTTCCCGACCTTCGAGGAGCGCGACACCGCCGAGATGGAGCTGGTGGTGGCGGGCAAGAAGGGCGCCCTGCTCATGGTCGAAGGCAGCGCCAACGAGATCCCCGAGGATGTCTTCACGCAGGCCCTGGAGACGGCTTCCGCGGCCATCGACAAGCTCTGCGACCTCCAGCTCAAACTGGTCGCGGCCAGCGAGTCAGCGGGACGCAAGGTCGTCAAGCGCGAGATCGTCAAGGCCGAGCGGCCGGCCGCCGTGGTCGAGTTCGTGACCAAGAAGATCCGCGACGGCATCCTCGGTGTCCTGCACGCCAAGCATCCCACCAAGGAGACCTTCTCGGCCGCGGTCGACGCGGTCTGGGAGCCCGTGGTCGCCGAACTGCAGGCCATCACCGACCCGGCCGACCCGCTCTTCGGAGGCCAGGCCCACGTCTCGGCCATCGCCGACGAGCTCCTGCATAAGGAGGGCCGGCGCGTCATCCTGCAGGAAGGCATCCGGCCCGACGGCCGGAAGTTCGACGAGATCCGGCAGATCACCATCGACATGGGGGTCCTGCCCCGAGTCCACGGCTCGGTCTTATTCACTCGGGGCCAGACCCAGGCGCTCGTCACGGCGACCTTGGGCACCCCGGGCGACATGCAGATCATGGACGAGCTCGAAGGCGAGTACAAGGAGCGCTTCCTGCTGCACTACAACTTCCCCGGCTTCTCGGTCGGGGAATGCAAGCCCGAGCGCGGCCCCGGACGCCGCGAGATCGGCCACGGCGCTCTGGCCCGCCGGTCGCTGGCGGTGCTGCTGCCCGACGCGGAGGTGTTCGCCTACACCATCCGGCTGGTCTCGGAGATCCTGGAATCCAACGGCTCCTCCTCCATGGCCTCGGTCTGCGGCGGGTCTCTGGCCCTCTTCGACGCGGGCGTGCCCATGAAGGCCGCCTGCGCCGGCATCGCCATGGGCCTGGTGCTGGAGGGCGAGCAGTACGCCATCCTCACCGACATCGCGGGCCTCGAGGACCACAACGGCGACCTGGACTTCAAGGTGGCCGGCACGAGCAAGGGCATCACCGGGTTCCAGATGGACATGAAGGTGGAAGGCCTCAAGCTCTCCATCCTCAAGGAGGCCCTGGAGCAAGCCCGGCGCGGCCGGCTCTTCCTCCTCGACAAGATGAACGCCGCGCTGGCCGAGCCCCGCAAGGAGCTCTCGGCCTACGCGCCGAGGCTGCTGCGCCTGCAGATCCCGGTGGACAAGATCGGGGCGCTCATCGGCCCCGGCGGCAAGAACATCCGCCGCATGATCGAGACCTACGGGGTCGAGATCGACGTGGAGGACGACGGCTCGGTCTTCATCGGCGGCGTGGAGGCGGACGGCTGCGCCAAGGCCCAGGCCGAAGTCGAGGCCCTGACCCTGGAGGCCGAGGTCGGCAAGATCTACAAGGGGCGCGTGGTCTCCATCAAGGAGTTCGGCGCCTTCGTCGAGATCTTCCCGGGGCGGGAGGGCCTGCTGCACGTCTCGCAGATGGACGTCAAGCGGGTCGCGCGCGTGGAGGACTTCTGCCGGGAGGGCGACGAGATGGAGGTCAAGGTCCTGGAGATCGACAGCGACGGCAAGATCCGGCTCTCGCGCAAGGCCGTGACCTCCCCGGGCTCCGAAGGGGTCCTGGAACCGCGGCCGCCGCGGCGCGACGGCCCCGGCGGCGGCAGGCCGCGCCACGGCGGAGGCGGCAGGGGGCGCCGCTAGGCTCCCATGGCGGCCAAGGCCACCGGCCGTAAGGAAATCCGTCCGGCCGGTGCCTGCGGAACTTCCGATACCGCAGGCACCGTTAAGAGCGCCCCCGCAGACGGGATCGTCTCCAAGCTCAGGGAAGTCTACGGCTTCATGACCGAGCACAACCTCGACACCGTGGAGGTCGAGGAGCCGGGGATGAAGCTGCGCCTGGTGCGGCGCGCGGCCGCGGTCCCGGCGCAAATCCCGGTCCCCATATTCGTGGGGGCCGGGTCCCAGCCCGCCATCCCCTCCGCCGAGCAGAGAACGGCCGGCGGCTCCGGGGACCTGGGGCACATGCCCCAGGACTGCACCGCCGTCAAGTCCAGCATGATGGGCATCTTCTACAGAGCCCCCACGCCGTCGAGCCCGCCCTTCGCCAAGGAGGGGGACAGCGTCAAGCCCGGCCAGGTGCTCTGCATCATCGAGGCCATGAAGGTCTTCAACGAACTCAAGGCCGAGACCCCGGGCACGGTAGTCAAGGTCCTGGTGGAGAACGGCAAGCCGGTGAAGGCCGGCCAGGACCTGTTCTGGATCCAGCGGGCGTGAGGCGGGCCCCGGCATGAGCCAGCCCGTCTACCGCTACTACGCCGGAGCCTCCCGCACATCCAGGAGCCGGAGCGCCGCATGGTCGGCCCTGCGCTGGAGCGGATCCCTGGCCGTCGCTCTCTATCTGAGTTGGCTGGCCCTCTTCCCGTATCCCTCCCTTTCCGGGGCTGCCGCTGACTGGCTCGGGGGGCCCATCCATAGGGCATTGGGATTCGCCGCGTACATCATCCCCCTTGTCCTCATCAGCGCCTTATGGCGGACGTTCAAGGAAGGCCGGGCCGCCGGCGGCGTCATCATGGCTGCGGCTTCTTTGGCCAGTCTCATCTCCGGGGCGGGTGTCCTCGCCGTGTCAACGCATCCCTTCGGCGTCTCTCCCGCGTCGTGGGGAGGGATGCTCGGAAGCTGGCTGGGCGAGGGACTGGCCACTGCCCTGGGCGGATTCGGAGCTTTCATCGCCTGCGCCGCGGTCTTCCTGCTCACTCTGCAGGTCGTTCTGGGGCTGAGGCTCTCCGTAGCGGCCGCCTGGATAGCGGCCGTGGCGGCCGACGACTTCCAGAAGTGGCGCCGGTCCCGCCAGGAGCTCGCCACCCGGATGGCGGGCGCCCCCAAAGGCGACGACGCCGTCAAGGACGCCGCGCCCGCGCCGGCTCCGGCCCCTGAGCCCGTCAACGTCATCGCAGAGAAGGCCCCTTCCGGGAAAGGAAAACGCCAGCCCTCCAGGGACGGCGGGCCCATGCCCGCCGCCTCCAAGCGTCCCGGCAAGTACGCTCTGCCGCCCCTGGACCTGCTCAAGGCCCCGTCCGGGGCCGGCAACACGGGCAAGCCCCAGGAGAGCGAGATCAAGTCCGCCATCCTCGCCCTGGAGCAGACGTTCGAGGATTTCAAGATCGAGGCGCGGGTCACCGGCTACGCCCCCGGGCCCGTCATCACCCGCTACGAGGTCACCCCCGCCCCGGGGGTCAAGGTCAGCGCCTTCACGGCCCTGGAGAAGGACATCGCCCGGGCCCTGAAGGCCAAGGGCATCCGCATCATCGCCCCCATCCCGGGCAAGGACGCGGTGGGCATCGAGATCCCCAACGCGCGGCCGGCTTTGGTCGTGCTGCGCGAGGTCCTGGAAGGCCCGGCCCTGCCGCCGGACGCACCGCTGCTCTCCTTCGCCGTCGGGCTCTCGGCCTCGGGCGAGCCCCTCTCCGCGGACCTCCAGAAGATGCCGCACCTGCTCGTCGCCGGCGCCACCAACTCCGGCAAGTCGGTCTTCATCCACTCCCTGATCCTCTCCATCCTCTACCGGGCCCGCCCCGACGAGGTCAAGTTCCTGCTCATCGACCCCAAGCGCCTGGAGCTCACCTTCTACGAAGGGATCCCTCACCTCTTCGACCCCATCGTGCCGGCGGAGAAGGTCACGGTGGTCACCAACCCGAAGGAGGCGGCCAGTTCCCTCTCCAACCTGGTCAAGATCATGGAGAGCCGCTACCAGCGCTTCCAGCTCTACGGGGTGCGCAACATCGACGGCTACAACAAGGAGGCGGACAAGCGC
>JACRDS010000046.1 GCA_016212825.1 Elusimicrobiota bacterium
CGGGCGCGCGCGTCATCGGCTTCTCCACCCACACCACTTCTTACCTGGTCAGCCTGGAGGTGGCGCGGCGCATCAAGGCGCGGGACGCCTCGCGCGTCGTGCTCTTCGGCGGCCCCCAGTGCGCCCGCTCCCAGGCCGCCCGGCGCTTCGCGGAGGAGCCCTGCGTGGATGCGGTCGTCGTCGGCGAAGGGGAGGAGACGCTGGCGGAGATCCTTCGCGGAGGGCTCAAGCCCATGCCGGGCCTGGTCCTGCGTTGGGAGGGCCGCGTGCTCGACTGCGGCGGCCGGGAGCCCCTCTTGGACCTCGACAGCCTGCCCCTGCCGGACTACTCCGACTTCGCCGAGGACATGCGCGCCGGCCGCTACAATTCCCCGGCCCGGCTCGACATATTCGAGAGCCGGGGCTGCGTGCGCTCCTGCCACTTCTGCAGCGAGTGGCAGTTCTGGCAGCGCTTCCGCACCATGAGCGGGGAGCGGGTCTTCCGGGAGGTGGTCGAGCAGATCCGGCTCTACCCGCAGGTCGAGCATTTCTACTTCGTGGGGTCCCTGCTCAACGGCCACCTGCGCACCTTGGAGGATTTCTGCGACCGGGTCCTCGCCGCGGGCCTGCGCATCCGCTGGGAAGGGCAGGCCATCGTGAGCCCGCGCATGGACGAGGCCATGCTGCGCAAGATGGCGCAGGCCGGCTGCGTGTGGCTCGGCTTCGGCATCGAGTCCGGCTCCGAGCGCGTGCGCGCGGCCATGAACAAGCGCTTCACCAACGAGGAGGCCCTGCTCACCCTGAAGGCCGCGCACGCGGCCGGCATCCGCAGCCAGATCAACATCATGTTCGGCCTGCCCACGGAGACGCGCGCGGACTTCACCGAGACCTTGGCCTTCCTGCGGAGGTGCCGCCCCTACATCGACTCCGTGCTGGCCAGCCAGTCCTTCACCGTGCTCGACAAGGGCACGGAGCTCCACGCCCACCCCGAGCGCTTCGGCATCGCGGGCCAGGACCACCACCTCTTCTGGAGCTCCAACAACGGGGAGAACGACTACCCGGAGCGCTTCCGCCGCTACGAGGAGTTCTGCCGCCTGGCCCTGGAGCTCGGGCTGCCCGAGACCTCGGGCGTGCTGCGCCGCAAGCCGGACAAGTGGCAGCTCCTGGGCGACTACTACCAGCACCTCGGCCGGCCGGCGCGCGCCGCGGCCTGCCTGCGCCGCTCCCTGCGCGAGGAGTCGCGCAACCGCACGGTCGAGGAGAAGCTGGAGCGCGCCCTGGCGCAGGCGGCTTCGGCATGAGGACCGCGTCCTTGGGCCGCGAGGAGAGCGTCGCGCGCAACCGGGAGGAGCTGGCGCAGCGCCGCGTCACCCTGAGCGCGCCGCCGCGCCTGGTCACTTTGGGCGCGCACGCGGGCTGCAACGCGCGCTGCGTGTTCTGCCCGCCCGAGAGCTTCCCGCGCTTCGACCTGGGCCGCTACCAGGAGTTCTTCGAGGGCCGCATGGGACACTTCATCCGCCAGGCCGAGAAGGTGACCTTCACCGGCTACGGCGAGGTGCTCTGGTCTTCGGACGCCGTGGCCCTGCTGGACTACCTCAACGAGACCATCCCCGAGACCTGGAAGATCTTCACCACCAACGGCACGCCCCTGCGGCCGGAGGTCATGGAGCGCCTGCTCAAGTCCCGCTATTCCATCCAGGTGTCTTTGCACGCCGCGCGGGCGGACCTGCACGAGGAGCTCACCGGGCTCAAAGGCGCCTTCGCACGGATC
The DNA here is from genome assembly GCA_016212825.1 of Elusimicrobiota bacterium. GTDB lineage: Bacteria > Elusimicrobiota > Elusimicrobia > UBA1565 > UBA9628 > UBA9628. The sequence continues at coordinate 1,751 of JACRDS010000046.1, forward strand.
AAGGACAGCGTGGCCTGGCTGTGCCGCGAGCGCCGATCGCGGGGCATCGGCGACCGCCTGCACGTGGTCCTGGTGGACGTGGTCACCCGGCGCAGCATCGGCGACTTGGCCGCGCTCGTGGACATGGCCTGGGACCTGAAGGTCCCCGAGGTGCAGTGCAACCACGTCACCATGTATCAGCCGGAGCACTTCCCACTCTCGCCCTTCTTCGCACAGGAGGAGGCCAATGCGGCCATCGCCGCGGCCGAGACCCGGCTGGAGGAGATCCGCGCTGCCGCCGACCCGGAGGAGTTCCGCCACTTCTCGGTCCGCCTGCCCCGGCGCTTCGGCCAGGCCGCCGCCGCGCC
>JACRDS010000007.1 GCA_016212825.1 Elusimicrobiota bacterium
ATAGGTGAAGCCCAGGCGCACGCAGCGGTGGCCCATCAGGGGGTTGGACTCGCGCAGGCCGGCCGAGCTGCGCTCGAGCTCCTCGAAGGAGATGCCCAGGCTCTGCGCCAGCTCCTGCAGCTTGGCGTGCTCGTGCGGTACGAACTCATGGAGCGGCGGGTCGATGGTGCGGATGGTGACCGGCAGGCCCTCCATGGCCTTCAAGGTCGCCTTGATGTCGGATTTGACGTGCGGGAAGAGCTCGGCCAGGGCCGCGCGGCGCTCCGTCTCGGTCTTGGACACGATCATCTTGCGCAGCTTGAAGAGCGGAACTTCCGAGCCCTTGCCGTAGAACATGTGCTCCACGCGGAAGAGGCCGATGCCCTCGGCGCCGAAGCGGCGCGCCCGGGCGGCGTCCTCCGGGGTGTCCGCGTTGGCGCGGACCTTCAGGCGGCGGATGGCGTTGCAGACCTTGAGGAAGTCCTCCAGCATCTTGTTGGACTCGCTGGCGTCGAGCATGGCCATCTGCCCCTCGTAGACCAGACCCTTGGAGCCGTTGAGGGTGATCCAGTCGCCCTCCTTGAGGGTCTTGCCGTCCACGGAGAGGGTCTTGGCGTGCAGTTCGATCTCCAGGCTGCCGCAGCCCACCACGCAGCACTTGCCCCAGCCGCGCGCCACCCGGGCCGCGTGCGAGGTCATGCCGCCGCGGGCGGTGAGGATGGCCTGCGCGGCGCGCATGCCCTCCACGTCCTCGGGGTTGGTCTCCTCGCGGACCAAAATGACCTTCTTGCCGTCCTTGGCCCAGGCCACCGCGTCGGCCGCGGTGAAGACGATCTGGCCCTTGGCGCCGCCCGGTCCGGCGGGGAGGCCTTTCGCGAGAGGCCTGTGCGCCGCCTCGGCCTTGGGGTCCACGATGGGGTGCAGCAGCTCGTCGAGCTGGGATGGGGTCACGCGCAGCACCGCCTCCTCGCGGGTGATGAGCCTCTCCTTGAGCATGTCGAGCGCGATCCGTACAGCGCTCGGGCCGTTGCGCTTGCCCACGCGGCACTGCAGCATGTAGAGCCGGCCCCTCTCGATGGTGAACTCGATGTCGAGCATGTCCCGATAGTGCTTCTCCAGGCGCCGGACGATGTCGGCGAGCTCCTTGTAGGCCCCGGGCATGACCTGCTCCAGGCTCTTGAGGTCCCGGGACTGGTCGCTGCGGGAGGCCTCGTTGATCGGAGCCGGGGTGCGGATGCCGGCCACCACGTCCTCGCCCTGGGCGTTGACCAGGAACTCGCCGTAGAAGCGCGAGTCGCCCGTGCCCGGGTTGCGGGTGAAGCCCACGCCCGTGGCGGAGTCGTCGCCCATGTTGCCGAAGACCATGGACTGCACGTTGACCGCGGTGCCCCACTCCTCCGGGATGCCCTCGATGCGGCGGTAGGAGATGGCGCGCTTGCCCATCCAGGAGGCGAAGACCGCGCCGATGGAGCCCCAGAGCTGCTCCATCGGGTCGTCCAGGAAAGGCCGGCCCAGGACTTCCTGGACCTTGGCCTTGAACCGGGCGCAGAGTTCCTTGAGGTTCTTGGTGGTGAGCTCCGTGTCGAGCTTGACGCCCTCGCGCTTCTTGGCCTCGTCCATGAGGCGCTCGAGCTGGCGGCGGATGCCCTGGTCCTCGGCCGGGACGATGCCCGCGGCCTTCTCCATGACCACGTCCGAGTACATCATGATGAGGCGCCGGTAGGCGTCGTAGACGAAGCGCTCGTTGCGGGTCTGGGCCGCCAGGCCGGGGATGGTCGCCTCGGTGAGGCCGCAGTTGAGGATGGTCTCCATCATGCCGGGCATGGACTTGCGCGCGCCGGAGCGCACCGAGACCAGCAGGGGGTTCTGCGGATCGCCGAACTTGCGGCCGGTGAGCTTCTCCACGCGGGCCAGGTTGTCGGCCACGAGCTCGCGCAGGCCCTTGGGGTAGGTGCGCTTGTTGGCCCAGTAGTAGGTGCAGACCTCGGTGGTGATGGTGAAGCCCGGAGGCACGGGCAGGCGCAGGTCGGCGTGGCCGGCCATCTCGGCGAGGTTGGCGCCCTTGCCGCCCAGGAGGTTCTTCATGGACTCGTTGCCGTCGGCCTTGCCGCCGCCGAAGAAGTAGACGGGCCTGCCTATCTTGAGGGATCTGGAGGAAGAGGAGCTGGACTTGCGGGACAGGACGGATGCTGGCATATGTTGGGAACCCCCTTGAGGTATGTAAGACGGAGAGATTATAGGAATTGGGCCGCGGGCCTGTCCACGGCGGCGGCCGCTTCCGCGCGAGTCAGGCTATTTCCAGTGCTGCCACCATTCCTTCCGGGGGACCGCAGACGCCCCGGGCGCCGGGATAGCGCGGGCCTCGGGCCCCGCGCGGGATCCGTAGCGGGCCGGAGCCGGGGCGGACGGGGCGTCGGGCACCAGCGCCATAGGCTTGCCGCAGCACTGCGGCGGCTGGTCCTGCGGCAGATCGTACGACCTCCGGTGGCTCTGCGTCACCGCGCACATGTACTCAGGCATCGAGGTTCCTCCCGGCGGCGGCCACGAGCTCCCGGAAGCGCTTGAGCGCGCTCTCCGGATTGTTGTCCAGGCCGTCGACTTCGATGCAGAATAGGTCGCTCTTGGGGTTGGCCCGCGTGAGGCCCGGGACGTCCTTGAGCTTCGGGATGAGGCGCCGCTGCACGCGCACGCCGAAGTACCGGGAGGTGATGGGTCGGATCTCCACGATCCCGGGGCCTGCGGTCGAGGCTGGCGGCGCCGTCTGGTCGGTCCTGGTCTTCATCTCAACCCTCCTTGGGCATCATATGAATATATGCCCGAATGTTCATATATAAGGCAAAAAAACATCTCCGTCATACCTGCCCGAGGTGGGCCAGCACGCTCTGGCTTTCCTTCAATTTCTTCCGCAGGATCTCGGCGATGGGGCGCAGGACGTGGAAGATGTCGTTGTCGCGCACGGAGTAGAACACCGCGGCCTTCTCCTGCCGGGACGAGAGGATCCCCGCGATGCGCAGTATGGAGAGATGCTTGGACAGGCCCGACTGTTCGACGCCGATCCCCTTGACCATCTCCCCGACCGACGCCTCCCGGTTCTTGAGGTATTCGATGATCTGCAGACGGAGCGGATGCGCCAGGGATTTCAGGAAATCCGCCTTGATCTTGAAGACGAGGTCCTTGTCTTTCATCAAACTATATGAATATATGACAATAATACCATATTATTTGGCCCGGGCGCAGGAGGCCGGCCCTTGGCCCTTTTCCAGCCGGTCGTGGTAGAGGCGCGCCAGGGCCAGGTAGTGGCCGGGGATGCGGTCCTCGGGCAGGGACTCCGCCTCCCGCACGGCCGAGCGGAAGTGGGACAGCGCCTCGCGGCAGCGCCCCATGGATTCCAGCAAAGAGCCCAGGTTGACGTGGGCGGCGACGCTGGCCGGGTCCAGGGCCAGGGCCCGGGAGAGGTCTTCCAGCGCCCCCTTCTTGTCCCCGGCCAGGACGCGGGTGGTGCCGCGCATGACCAGGGCCTGGGCGCGGCGGGCGGGGTCCCGGGCCACCAGGACGTCGAAGAGCGCCGCCGCCTGTCCCAGCCGCCCCCGGTCCTGCAGCGCGAGGGCCTCCCGGCGCACTGTGGCCGAGGAGACGGCCACGGCCTGTTCCAGGAGGGCCCGGTCGGGCGTCTTCGCCAGGAGGCCCTGGGCGATGAGTATCCGGGCGCGCAGGTCCGGGTGGGTGTCAGGCCCCTCCAGGCGCCGCGCGCGTTCGAGCGCGGCGGAGGCCTCCCGGTCCCGGCCGCGGACCAACTCCTGCCCGGCGCAGCGCAGTTGGGACAGCGGGCTCTCCGGCATCCGGCAGGGCAGCAGGCCCCAGGCGGCTTCCGCGGCCAGGTAGCCGGCTCCGAGAAGATAGAGCGCGGCGCAGAGGACGGCCAGGGATCTCGCAAGCCAGCCCATCCCTTCCGGGAGAGGAGAACGTCCGCCCTCCAGGGACGGCGCGCCCAGGCGCGCCGGGATTTCGGCGAGGCCGCCGCCGGCCAGGACGCAGAGGCAGGGCAGGACCGGATCGAAGTAGCGGACCTCCCAGGACATGGGGCTGTGCACCGCGAAGAAGTAGAGGCAGACCGCGGCCAGGAGCCACGGCCCGTCCTCCTTCCGGCGCCGGTACAGGAACAGGCCGGCCAACAGCCACAGGATCCAGTGCAGGCGCAGGGAGAAGACGAAGCGCTTCACGGTCGAGACGGCGTAGGCGGAGGGGTCGCTGTGCACGTTCTCCCAGGCCATGCCTCCGATGCGCACGATCGGGTCGTTGGCCGCCAGCGGCGCCGTGTCGAGGCGGCCGGCCAGCACGTCCTGGTAGCCGTAGCCGTCGTTGTTCTCTATGAAGCCGAGGGAGGCCGCGAAGAAGTTCCTGTTGGCGGCGCCCAGCTCGAAGGGGGAGAAAGAGCCGAAATGCCAGAGGTTGCGCGCGGCCCAGGGCGCCAGCGGCAGATAGGCGGCGGCCAACAACGCCCACCAGCCGCCGCGCAGGCGGCGCAGCCGGGGGTGGGACTGGAAGACCGCCAGCAGGAAGGGCGGCAGGAGGAACAGGGTCGAACGGCACAGCAGGCTCACGGCCAGGCAGGCCCCGGCCAGGAGAGCGCCCCTCGGGTCGGGGGCCTTCTCCCAGAGGAGCAGCGCCGCGCACACGGCCATGACCAGCAGGCCGAAGAACGGCTCGATGTTGTAGCCGGGCACGGCGGCCGTGAGGCTGGGGGCCAGGGCCGTGAGGAGCGCGGCCAGCAGCCCCCCCAGCGGGGAGCCCAGCAGCAGTCCCAGCAAAGCCGCGGCCGGCACGGCGGCGGCCGAGATGAGGGCCTGCCAGCGCGGGAAGGGCAGGGCCAGGGGGGACCAGCTCTCCTTGGTGAGCGCGATGACGGCGGGGAAGAGCACCCCGCGGAAGGCGCCGGGATTCTCGTTGTCTCCCAGGAGGCGGTGGCTGACCAGGTTCTCCCCCAGGAGGAGGTAGTCCGCCTGGGCGTACTGGACGGGCAGGCGGCTCTCGCCCCAGCGCAGGGCCAGGCCCGCGGCGCAGATGAGGCCGAGCAGGGCCAGCCAGACGGGTCGGCTCAGGTTCATGGGCGTGAGGATATTCTAGTTTGTTCGGGGGGGATTTGGCAGGGGGGCGTCCAAAGAGCTATCATCAGCGGGCTACTCGGAGTCCAGGCCGGTCCGCACCGGACCGCGCATTCTTCCTGGCCTGGCTCAAGCCGGAGGCCGCACCCGACCATGCAGCTAGGGATCAAGGACGCCGCCCGTCTTTTGGACGTTCCGGAGAACACCGTCTATCTCTGGATAGAGGAAGGCCGTCTGCCCGCCTACCGGGTCCATTCGCAGTACCGCTTCAACCGCGCCGAGCTCCTGGAATGGGCGACCGCGCAGAGGCTCAAGGTCTCTCCGGACTTCTACCGCGAGGTCGAGCCCGGCCTGCCCTGCCTCTGGTCCGCCTTGGCGGCCGGGGGCGTGCACCCGCCGCTGGCCGCGGCCGGCAAGGCCGAGGCCCTCACGGCCGCGGTCGGGCTCATGCGCCTGCCGCCCGAGGTGGACCGCGCTTTCCTGCTGGAGATGTTCCTGGCCCGGGAAGCGCACTCGGGCAGCGGGGTGGGGGAGGGCATCGCCATGCCCCATGTGCGCAACCCCCTGGTCCTGCCCGTGGAGCGGCCCATGGTCTCGCTGTGCTACCTCGAGCCTCCCGTGGATTTCGGGGCGCCGGACCGCGTCCCGGTGCGCGTCCTCTTCGCCATCGTGAGCACGGGCATCCGCGGCCACCTGCACCTGCTTTCGCGGCTGGCCGGCGTCCTGCGCGAGCCCTCCTGCCGGCAGCTGCTGGACCGGCGCGCCGGCGAGGCCGAGTTGGTGGCCGGGTTCCGGCGCGTCGAGGAAGCCTTGACCGGGACGGGCGCCTAGCATGGGCGCCTTCCTCCTCAGCATCGGGCTCCTGGCCGCGGGCGGCCTGGGAGCCCTCTTCTTCAGCCGCCGGTCCCGCCTGGCCGGCCTCTTCGGAGCGGGCGGGGCCCTGCTGGGAGCCGCCGTCGGCTTGGCCGAGGTCCTGCCGGCTCTCCTGGACAGGACGCCGCGGCCCCTGCGCCTGGACTGGGGGCTGCCGCTGGGTTCCTTCTCCTTGGCCCTAGACCCGCTCTCCGCCTTCTTCGCCGCGCCCATCCTCGGGCTCTGCGCCGCGGCCGCGCTCTACGGCGTCGAGTACATGGAGGCTCACTCCTCCCGCCGGAGCTTGGGACCCTCCTGGTTCTTCTTCGACCTGCTCATGGCGAGCATGCTGGTGCTGTGCGCGGCGCGCGACAGCGTGCTCTTCCTCATCGCCTGGGAGCTCATGACCCTCTCCTCTTTCTTCTTGGTGACCTTCGAGGACGAGAAGGAGAGCGTGCGCCGGGCGGGCTGGACCTACCTCGTGGCCGCGCACCTGGGCACCGCGGGACTGTTCCTGCTCTTCATGCTTCTGAGCCGCCAGGCCGGCTCCACGGACCTCTCCGCGGTCCCGGCCCTCTCCCCGCTCCACGCCGACGCCGCTTTCCTCCTGGCTTTGGTCGGGTTCGGGACCAAGGCGGGCTTCATGCCCATGCATGTCTGGCTGCCCGAGGCCCACCCCGCCGCGCCCAGCCATGTCTCCGCGGTCATGTCCGGGGTCATGATCAAGACCGGCATCTACGGCTTGCTGCGCGTCCTGTCTTTGCTGGGCGCGCCGCCCGCCTGGTGGGGCTGGTGCCTGCTTGCCGTCGGGGCGGTCTCGGGCGTTCTGGGAGTGCTCTTCGCCCTGGCCCAGCACGACCTCAAGCGCCTGCTGGCCTACCACAGCGTGGAGAACATCGGCATCATCGCTTTGGGCCTGGGCGTGGGCCTGCTGGGGCGCGCGCACGGCATGCCTCTGGTGTCCGTGCTCGGCTTCGCCGGGGCCTTGCTGCACGTGCTCAACCACGTGCTCTTCAAGGGCCTGCTCTTCCTCGGCGCCGGCTCGGTCCTGCACGCGGCGGGCACTCGGGACATGGAGCATCTGGGCGGGCTGCTCAAGCGCATGCCCTGGACCGGCTCCACCTTCCTGATCGGCTCCGCCGCCATCTGCGGCCTGCCCCCGCTCAACGGCTTCGTCAGCGAGTTCCTCATTTATCTGGGCGCCTTCTACGCCGTGGTGGCGGGCGGGGCCGCCTGGGGCGCGGTGGCCATCGGCGCTCTGGCCCTCATCGGCGGCCTGGCCTTGGCCTGCTTCACCAAGGCTTTCGGGGTCGTGTTCCTGGGCGAGCCGCGCGGGGAGAAGGCCGCGGCCGCGCATGAGTGCGGCTGGCCCATGCGCCTGAGCATGGCCGCTTTGGCCGCAGGCTGCGTGCTGGTCGGCCTGTGCGGACCGATGGTCCTGTTCTGGTCGAGCGGGACTTTGCTCCAGGTCTGCGCCCTGCCTCCCGCAGCCTTCCAGTCTCTGCTTTTTGGAAGCGTCCTGCCGCCTCTGCTGTGGGTCTGCGGCGCCGGCGCGGCCCTGCTGGCCGCGCTCATCCTGGGCGCTCTGGCGCGCGCCTGGCTGCTGCGCGGCCGGCCGGTCGGCGAGAGCGGCACCTGGGACTGCGGCTACGCCGCGCCCGGCCCGCGCATGCAGTACACCGCCTCATCCTTCGCGCAGCCCATCACCGGTCTTTTCAGCTTCTTCCTGCGCCCGCGCGAGCGCGCTTCCGGACCCGAAGGGTATTTCCCGGCCTCGGCTTCCTACGCGACCGAGACCCCGGACCTTTTCCGCGAGCGCCTCTACGAGCCTGTGTTCTCCGGGGTCCTGCGCCTGGCCTGGCGCCTGCGCTGGCTCCAGCACGGCCGCATCCAGCTCTATGTCCTTTATATAGCCCTGACCTTGCTGGTTCTCCTGCTCTGGAGGCTCGGATGAGGCCCGAGCTGCTGCACCTGCCCCTGGCTTTGTTCTGCGCGCCCCTGCTGCCCGGCATCATCAACCGGGTCAAGGCCTTCTTCGCGGGCCGTTGCGGGCCCAGCGTGTTCCAGCCCTATCGGGACCTGCTCAAGCTCCTGCGCAAGGGCGCCGTGTTCAGCCGCACCGCGACCTGGGTGTTCCGCGCCGGTCCCCTGGCGTCGCTGGTCTGCGCCGCCGCGGCGCTCGCCCTCCTGCCCCTGGGCGGTCTGCCCGCGCTGGTCTGCTTCCCCGGGGACATCGTGCTCTTCGCCTACGTCCTGGCCCTGGGCCGCTTCTGCACCGTGGCCGCGGCCCTGGACACGGGCTCGGCCTTCGAGGGCATGGGCGCCAGCCGCGAGGTCTGGTTCGCGGCTTTGGCCGAGCCAGCCTTGCTGCTGGGCCTGGCCGCCATGGCCCGGCAGGGCGGGGAGCTCTCCCTGACCGGGCTTTACGGCTCCTTGGAGCCGGCCGTGCTCCTGGCGCCGGGCGGGCCCGCGCTGCTGCTGGTGGCCGCCGCCTTGCTCATCATCACCCTGGCGGAGAACTCGCGCATCCCCTTCGACGACCCCGACACCCACCTCGAGCTCACCATGATCCACGAGGTCATGGTCCTGGACCACAGCGGGCCGGACTTCGGGCTCATCCAGTACGCCGCCGCCCTGAGACTGTGGCTGCTGGGCGCCCTGGCCGCCGGGCTGCTGCTGCCTGTGCGCACGGGGCGGCCCTGGCTCGACCTGACCGCGGGGCTCTGCGGCCTGTGCGCGGTGGCCCTGTTCACGGGCGTGGTGGAATCCGTGATGGCGCGCCTGCGCCTGACCCGGGTCTCCCAGCTGCTGGCCGCGGCCGCGGCCTTCTCGGTGCTGGCCCTCATGCTGGTGCGGGGGGCGCCATGAGCTTCTGGCTGGAGTCGCTCATCATCCTCGTGGTGCTCTGCAACCTGCGCGTGCTGGGATCGAGCCGCCTGACCGCCTGCATCCAGACCGTGGCCCTGCAGGGCGCTCTGCTGGGCCTGCTGCCCGTGCTGGCCCACCTCGACGCGCTGAGCGCCCGCCTGCTCCTGCAGGCCGCCGCGAGCACGGTCCTCAAGGCCGCGGTCTTCCCCTGGCTCCTCAACCGCGCCCTGCGCCAGGCCGGCCTGCAGAGGGAGGTGGAGCCTTTCGTGGGCTTCACCGCCTCCTTGGCGGCCGGCGTGCTCTTCCTGGGCGCCGCCCTTTGGCTGGCGGCGCGCCTTCCGCATGCCGGCCCCGAGGCTCTGAGCCGGCTGGTGCCCACGGCCCTGTTCACCATATTCGTGGGGCTCTTCGTCATCGTGAGCCGGCGCCAGGCCGTGACCCAGGTCCTGGGCTACCTGGTCTTCGAGAACGGCATCTACGCCTTCGGCATGGCCTTCGCCGAGAAGCAGCCGCTCCTGGTGGAGCTGGGCATCCTGCTCGACGTGTTCATGGGCGTCTTCGTCATGGGCATCACCTTGTTCCACATCCACCGGGAGTTCGACCACCTCGACACGGACCGGCTCACGGCCCTGAGGGACTCATGACCTGCAATATGGGGACACCTTACTTAATTCAAGGCGTCTGCTGCAGATTGGTGGGGAATTAAGTAAGGTGTCCCGGAATAACTCATGATCTGGACTCTGCTGGGCGTCCCTCTTGCCTCGGCCGCGGCCGCGTTCGCCATCCGGGCGGACGGGCCGCGCCGGGGACTCCTGCTGGCCGCGGCCCTGACGCACGCGGCCTTGACCGCGGCCTGCTGGACGATCCAGCCGGCCCCGGTCTTCGGCGGCTATCTGGCGCTCGACGCTGCCGGGCGGCTCTTCCTGAGCCTTCTGAGCGCGTTGTTTTTGGCCGCATCCTTCTATGGGGCGGGCTACCTGCGGGCCGCGGGCCGCACCAAGGAGGAGGAGGACGCGGCGGGCTTCCTCTTCGCCAACGCGCCGGAGGCCGTGTTCACGGGCTGCCTGCTGTGCTTTCTGGGCACCATGTCTTTGGCCGTGCTGAGCCAGCACTTCGGCCTGCTCTGGGTGGGCATCGAGGCCACCACCTTGTGCAGCGCGCCGCTCATCCACTTCCACCGGCAGCGCCGCTCGCTGGAGGCGACCTGGAAGTATCTGCTGGTCTGCTCCGTGGGCATCGCCCTGGCTTTGCTGGGCAACTTCTTCCTGGCCGTGGCCGCGCGCCAGCACCACGACCTCCTCATGACCGTTCCGGAGCTGGTCGCGCAGGCGGGCCGGCTCGACAAGCAGTGGCTCAAGGCCGCTTTCCTGCTCTTCCTCGTGGGCTACGGGACGAAGATGGGCCTGGCGCCCATGCACACCTGGCTGCCCGACGCGCACAGCGAGGCCCCTTCCGTGGTCTCGGCTTTGCTCTCCGGGGCTCTGCTCAACTGCGCCTTCCTGGCCCTGCTGCGGGTCAACGCGGTGCTGGCCGCCGCAGGCCTGGCCGACTTCAGCGGGGAGCTGCTCGTGGGCTTCGGCCTGCTCTCCATGGCCGTGGCCGCGGCGTTCATCATCGGGCAGGGGGATTTCAAGCGCCTGCTGGCCTATTCCAGCGTGGAACACATGGGCATCCTGGCTTTCGGCGCCGGGTTGGGGGCCGCCGCGCCCGCGGCCCTGCTCCATGCCGTCAACCACTCCTTGACCAAGGGCTTCCTGTTCCTGACCGCGGGCAACCTGCTCGCCGCAAGCCGCACCAAGTCCGTGGGAGAGATCCGCGGCCTGCTGCGCGCCCTGCCGCGCTCCGGCGCGCTGTGGCTCGTCGGTTTCCTGGCCATAACCGGCTCGCCCCCGTTCGGGACCTTCGTCAGCGAGCTCTGGATACTCCAGGGCGCGCTGGCCCGGCACCGGGGCGTCCTGGCCGCCCTCTATCTGGCCTTCCTGGCCGCGGTCTTCGCGGCCATGGCCTCGGTGGTGCTCAAGATGTCGCAGGGGGAGCCCTCGGATCGGCTCAAGGAGGTGCCGGGCGACGATGCCGACCCCTGGCGGTTCTGGCCGCCCGCTTTGCTGGCCGCCGCGGTCCTGGTCCTGGGGCTGTGGGTGCCCCCGCCTCTGCTCGACGCGGTGCGCGAAGCCGCCGCGGTCCTGGGGATGCGCTGATGGCCGCTGCCCTCGTCTTGCGCAACGGGCAGGCCGCCCCCTTGTCTCGGCTCCCGGTGCTGGGCGCGGAGGAGTTCCGCGGCGCGGTCCTGGAGGCGGTGGGCGCTGGCGCGCGTTTGAGCGCCTTGTTCGCCCGCCCCAAGGCCGCGGGGCTCCTGGCGGCGCTGGCCGACGACGAGCGGGGGACGGTCTCCTTGCTGGGCATGGAGCCGGCCGGCTCCTATCCGGCTCTGACCCCGGACTGCCCCCAGGCGCATCTCTTCGAGCGGGAGATCTTCGAGCAGTCCGGCGTGCGTCCTCAGGGGCATCCCTGGCTCAAGCCGGTGCGCTTCCCTCCGAAGGAAGGGTCGGTCTGCGGGATGATGGACTACTTCCGCGTGGACGGGGAGGAGGTCCACGAGGTGGCCGTGGGCCCGGTGCATGCGGGGGTCATCGAGCCCGGCCACTTCCGCTTCCAATGCCACGGCGAGAACGTGCGGCATCTTGAGATATCCTTGGGCTACCAGCACCGGGGCGCGGAGCGCGCCTTGACGGGCGGGCCGGACCGGCGCACGGTCCATTACATGGAGACTCTGGCCGGAGACAGCACCGTGGGCCACGCCTGGGCCGGCTGTCAGGCGCTCGAGGCCCTGGGCAAGATGGAGGCCCCTCCTCGCGCCGCGGTGCTGCGCGGGGTGGCGCTCGAGCTCGAGCGCGTCGCCAACCACATCGGCGACCTGGGCGCCTTGGCCGGGGACGTGGGGTTCCTGCCCACGCAGTCCTATTGCGGGCGCCTGCGCGGCGACGTGCTCAACGCCACGGCGCTCTTGTGCGGCAACCGCTTCGGCCGCGGCCTGCTGCGGCCCGGCGGGGTGACGCAGGACGCGGACGCGGCCAGGGCCAAGGATCTGCTCGACCGACTGGAGGACATCGGCCGGGACACGGCCTCGGCCGTGGGCCTGCTCTGGGACTCGCCCTCCGTGACCGGGCGCTTCGAGGAGACGGGGACGGTCTCCTTGGAGGACTGCCGCCGGCTGGGCCTGGTGGGGGTCGCGGCCCGGGCCTGCGGGCTCAACCGGGACGTGCGCCGCGACCTGCCTTTCGGGGTCTACCGCTACGCCATGATCCCGGTCTCCAGCTGGCACGCGGGCGACGTGTTCGGCCGGGCCCAGGTCCGCTGGCTGGAAGTCCAGCGGTCCTTGCAGTTCATTCGTGAGCTCCTGGAGTCGCTCCCCGGCGGGAGCCTGCGCCGCGAGCCGCCGGGCCTGAGCCCGGAGCATGCGGCGGTCTCCTTGATCGAGGGCTGGCGCGGCGAGATCTGCCATGTGGCGCTCACCGGAGCCGAGGGACGCTTCTCGGCCTACAAGGTCGCAGACCCCTCTTTCCACAACTGGTTCGGCCTGGCCTTGGCCCTGCGCGGGCAGCAGATATCGGACTTCCCCTTGTGCAACAAGAGCTTCAACCTATCCTACTGCGGGTTCGACCTGTGAGGCCATGCTGAAAGTCCTCTGGACGCGGCTCAAGCAAGGACACCGGACCATGGGATATCCGGATGGCCCGGCGCCGGAGCTTCCGGCCCGGTTCCTGGGCCGCCCCCGGTTCGACCCTTCCCGCTGCAAACCGGACTGCGCCGGCTGCGCCGGCGTCTGTCCGACCGGGGCGCTGGGCGGCGGCAAGCTCGACCTGGGCCGCTGCCTCTTCTGCGGCGCCTGCGCCGCGGCCTGTCCCGAAAAAGCAATGGAGTTCACGCAGGAGCATCAGATGGCTGTGCGGGTTCGGGAGCATCTGGAACTGGGCGGCCAGACCTACCGTCTGGCCCATGCCCTGGAGCAGCGGACCCGGAAGCTTTTCGGCCGCAGCTTGAAGCTCCGGCAGGTCAGCGCGGGCGGCTGCAACGCCTGCGAGGCGGACGTGAACGTGCTGGGCACCATCGGCTGGGACCTGGGGCGCTTCGGGATCCAGTTCGCGGCCTCGCCCAGGCACGCGGACGGGCTCTTGGTCACGGGTCCGGTCACGGAGAACATGCGCCTGGCCTTGCTCAAGACCTGGGAAGCTGTGCCGGCGCCCAAGCTCGTCATCGCCTCGGGCTCCTGCGCCATCGCGGGCGGGCCCTACCGCGGCCATCCCGAGGTCCACGACGGCTGCGGCAAGTTCCTGCCCGTGGACCTCTTCATCCCCGGCTGTCCGCCCCATCCCCTGACCATACTCGACGGGCTGCTGCGCCTGCTGGGCCGCCTCTAGGAGTCCTTCCGCGTGCTCGGCCCCGCAAGTCCCGGGGGCTGACTGTCCCCAAACTAGTTTTCCGGGATTCCCGACGATGGTTTTGTCGCGATCCTCGATCCACCCAGAGCATTAGGCCTGCGTAGAAGCTTGGGATGCTGCGGCTCCCTTGGATTGCGACAAAACCCTCCCCGGAGAATTCAAAAAATGATTTCGGAGCAGGCATACCCCCGGAGTCCCATGGATAGGGCGCGCCGGCGGATTTCTGGGCCCTTGGTCCGGCCCGGGGCCCAGGCCGCGGGCCCGGCTTGCGGGGCCCAATGCCTCCGCCGGCAGCGGACCTTCGACCCTCATGGACGGCGCGCTCTCTGCGCTATGATGGTCCCACGATACCCGTATCAGGAGACATATCCCGATGAAACGCAGCCTCTCCATCGTCATCGCCGCTTCCATGCTGGTCCTGTCCTGGGGCCCGGCCGCCCCGGTCGCTCTGGCCGCGGCCGCCGCGGTCCAGGTCAAGGTCCAGGCGCCGACCTCGCCTTTGACCGTCCTGCCGACGATCCACTCCGGGCTGACCTCGCTGAGCGCTCCGGCCCTCGGCGGCAGCCTCATCTCCCCGGTCCTCTCGTCCCAGCTCCCGGCCGCGCCCAAGCTCGCGCCGGCCGCTCCTCTGGTCGCGGCCCCGGTCGCCGCTCCCGCGGCGATGCCGGCCGTGATGACCGAGAAGATCACCCAGGACCAGGACGGGTCGCCCACCCCCTTCGCCCTGTCCCTGCAGGCCCTGGCCGCGCCGGCCCCGGGATATCAGGACATGGCGGCGGGCGAGACCCGCGGCGCCGCGGACGACGACTTCCAGCAGCGCATCGGCCGGTCCGGCGAGGTGGAGCTGCTGGTCTCCGCCCCCGAAGGCTCGGGCAAGGTCATGACCGAGGACGTCTACCCGCTCGGGCTCTCCCAGCCGGGTCTCAGCGTCAAGGACATCGACTCGGCCATGGGCAAGCAGCTCAAGAACCTGGGCGTTTCCCCGGACCTTCTCGCCGCCCACGACGCGCGCGCCATCGGCGCGGTCTCCCAGATCAACACCGCGGTGCTGAAGGTCGCGGCCGGCAGCGCGGACACGCTCAAGGCCGCCCTGGAAGCCCAGGGCCTGCAGGTGCAGTTCGGCCGGGTCTTCCACGTGCCGCAGCCCCAACAGGCCGAGCCTTCGGCCCGCACCGTGGGCCTCTCCGAGATGGCCAAGATCATCGGCGCGGACAAGCTCCAGTCCGAGCTGCGCAAGGTGCTGGGCGACCCCATCGGGCCGGGCGGCAAGAAGAAGGGCTCCCTCGTCGCGCGGGCCGCGGCCTTCGCGGGCAAGGCCCTGCGCGCGGCGCTGGGCAAGGCCGTGGAGAACCCGGTCCTGCCCTGGGCCGTGCTCGACTCCTGGGTCTCGGTGGACCACCCTTTCCTCAAGGGTCATTTCCTCAAGTCCGTGACCAACGACGACGACGGCGAGTCGCACGGCACGCACACCGCCGGCACCGTGGTGGGCATGGACCGCTGGAACACCCACGGCCGCAACTACAACATCTTCCCCAACGGCTCGGCCTCGGAGAGCGACATCCTCTTCAAGCTCAACATGGCCCAGACCGACGGGGCTCTGGGGACCACCAACTCCTGGGGCGACACCTCGGGCGACCCGGAGGGCGCTATCGAGAAGCTCTTCGTCAAGCAGGCTCAGGCGGGCATGCACCACAGCATCTCCGCGGGCAACTCGGGCAGCCGCAAGAACACCATCGGCGGCCCGGCCATCGCGGTCGCCGACGCCGACATGGTGGTCAACGGCAAGGTCGTGGGCCGGGTCAAGCGCATCAAGGCCATCGCGGCCTCGGACGCGGACAAGAAGACGGCTTACTTCTCCTCCCGCGGCCCGGGCAGCCGGACCACGGCCGGCAACCCGGAGCAGTACAAGGACTACCCGCAGAAGCCCGACGAATCAGCCGTGGGCGTCAACCTCGTGGCCCCCATACCGAAGGGCTCCAACGTCCCCGAGCTGGGCGGGCCGGGCGGCTCCATGTCCGGGACCTCCATGAGCAACCCGGGCGCCTTCGGAGCCTTCCTGCTGCTGACCCGCTCCATCCTGGTCCTGCTCAAGGACAAGCTGCCCGTGGTCCCCACCGCGCAGCAGACCCAGTTCGCCATGGACCTGGCCCGCTTCGCCATGACCCGGACCGCCGAGAAGGTGGCCGGGCCCGACGAGGTGGGAGACGGCTTCATCAACGTCTGGTCCGCCTTCGAATACGCGGGCAAGCTCCTGCAGGACAACGCCCCCGCCAGCCGGCCCGCGCGGGACCTGAGCCTCAAGGAGTTCGGCATCCTCAACGGGCTCGGCGTGGCCGCGTCCTTGGCGGCCGGCATCCTGGGGCACGCCGTGCTGCTGGGCATCCTGGGCATGTATGTCGCGCCCATCCCGGTGCTCTTCGCCTATGTGGGGATCAAGCGCCTGCTGGGAGACCGGGTGAACTGGCCGAGTATCCGCTTCTCCCCGAGCATCTCCTTCGCGGGCAAGCAGTATCCTGCGCGCCGGGCGCCTGCGCCGGCCGGCCGGATGGGCTTCATCTCGCCTGAGGCGGCCGCGGCTCTGGCGTTGAGCGAGAGGGATTTCGTGACCGCGCTGCGGCTGCTCTCCGGCAAGAATCTCCGCGGCGCCGAGCTGATGGGCCAGACCGGGCTGAGCTCCGAGGGCCTCCAGGCCGTGCTGCAGCGCCTCGACGACATGGACATGGTCTTCATCAACGGTTCGCTGCGGCCCGGCGAGATCGCTTTCGCCTACATCGCCATCAAGCCCAGCGCCCAAGGCGCCGCGCTCCTCATCGCCCGCCCCTGGCCCGGCACGGACAGGCTCAGCCGCACGGCCCTCGACGCCCTCGGCCTGCTCAAGCAGAGGCTCCGCTTCGGTTATGACCTGATGGCCTCCCTGGGGCTGGACCAGGCCGGGCTCGAGGCGTTCCTCGACGAGCTCCAGACCGCGGACCTGGTGCGCGTCGTCGGGGAGCCGCGCGGCCCCAACGCGGCGAGCGCCACCGTCTACATCCAGCCCAGCGGCCAGGGCAAGGTCAATGCCGTGCTGGAGCGCGTGCGCCTGCTCAAGCTCCTGCTGCGGCCCTGACGGAATTCAGGGACACAATACTTAATTCGGCGGTCGATCCGCCGGGTTAGGTATTGTGTCCCCGAATTTGTATCATCCCGGCATGCCCGCCGCTCGTCGGCTTCTTCCCGTCCTGCTCATCCTCCTCGCCGGCTGCATGGAGCCGCCGCAGCGGCCCGTCAAGGCTCCGCCCGGCAAGGTGCTCACGGGCATCGACGTGCTCGAGGCCAACGGCTTCCAGGAACTGCAGGGCCGCCGCATCGGGCTCATCACCAACCACACGGGCCTGGATTCCCAGGGGCGGTCCACGGCCGAGGTCCTGGCCGGCGCGCCAGGGGTGGACCTGGCGGCGATCTTCTCCCCGGAACACGGATTCCAAGGCAAGATCGAGGAAGGGGGGGTGAGTTCCACCACCGTCAAGCTCGCCGGCCGCGACATCCCGGTCTACAGCCTCTACTCCGGGACCATGGGGGGGATGCGGCCCCAACCCGCCCAACTGCAGGGGCTCGACGCCCTGGTCTTCGACATCCAGGACGTCGGCGCGCGCTTCTACACCTACCTCGCGACCATGGGCATGGCCATGGAGGAGGCGGCCAGGGCGCGCATCGCCTTCATCGTCCTCGACCGGCCCAATCCCATCAACGGCCTGACCGTGGAGGGACCGCTCCTGACGGACCCGGAGCTCCCCACGCTCTCGCCGACATCCTATTTCCCGGTCACGGTGCGCCACGGCCTGACCGCGGGCGAGATGGCGCGGCTGCACAATCAGAAGGCGCGCGTGGCCCACCTGCGCGTGGTGCGCATGGTGAACTGGAAGCGCGGCATGTGGTACGATCAGACCGGCCTGCCCTGGACCGCGCCCTCGCCCAACATGCCCGACCTGACGGCTGCCGCCCTGTATCCGGGCCTGGGACTCTTCGAGGCCGGCAACCTCTCGGTGGGCCGCGGCACGCCGCATCCCTTCGGCTGGGTGGGCGCGCCCTGGCTCGATCCCAAGAAGGTCCTGGGCAAGCTCAACGAGTCGCTCCTCGACGGCGTGGCCTTCTCGGCCCAGGACTACACCCCGACCAAGTCGGTCTACGCCCAGGAGCCCTGCGCAGGCATCCTCATCACGGTCACGGACCGCGAGGTCATGCGCCCGCTCGACGTGTTCCGCGCCCTCGACCAGGCCCTCTACGAGGTCCACCGCGCCGACTACCAGTGGCGCTGGGAGGAGGTCCGCAAGATGACGGGCTCGCGCGAGTTCCAGAACATCTGGGAGCGCGACCATGACCGCATCAAGATCATGGCCCTGTTCAACTGGGGCGCGGAGAAGTTCGAGAAGTCGCGCCGGGACTGCCTGCTCTATTGAATCCCCCGGCCGCCTTCCTGCGGGTGTTGGGCGTGCTCCCCCTCATCCTGCTCGGCCTCGTCGGCGCGCTCGCCCCGCGCTGGCTGGGGAGCGGCATGGGGGGGCTCGGGGTCGTCTTCGGCAACGAGAGGCTCGGAGGACCGTTCCTGACCGCTGCCTTCGCCCTCCTCTTCGCCTACGCCCCTTGGTCGCGCTTCCGGCTCCTGAGGGCCTTGGGCTATCTCGCCAACCTAGCCGCCGGCCTCGCGCTCCTGCTGCTCTGCGCGATGATGACATTCGTCACCGCGGCGGGTGGTCCCGATGCCCGGCCCGAGTCCTTGCCCCCCGCCCACGTGCCCCTTTTGTTCCTTCTCCTGGCGGTCCTGGTCTTGGCCGCCCTGGCCGCCCTGGCCGCCGCCATGCTGGACGCTCGAGAGAGCGGGGAAGCCCCAGCCGGCATGACCAGGGGAGAGATGATCGTCCTGGCGGCTCTTCCCTGCTTCGCCTTCGCAGGCCTCGTGAGACGGACGATCGTCGAGACGCGGCAAGGGGAGCGCGAGCGCGAAGAAATAGCAGAGGAGAGGATTGCGAGGGAGAAGGCGGAAAGGGAGATGAGGGAAAGGGCGGCCGCAGCAGCGCAAGGGACGCAGCAGGAGCCGTGACTACAGGTCCACGGGCATGCGCCCGGTGACCGGGATGGCCCCGACAAGAGCCTTGGCCGCGGCGCGCTGGCAGACCGGGATGTCCGAGAAGGCGCAGAGCCCCGGCAGGCCGGAGAAGCCCGACAGTGCGAAGGGGCTGCCGAAGGAGACCACGACCGTCTCGCGGAAGCGCCGCGCCAGGTCCCTGGCCGCGGCCAGCTCCGCGGGTTCCAGCGCGACGCGGCCGCTGTAGGCCCGCGGCCGCAGGAAGAGCCCCAGGACCAGGATCTCGCCCGGCCGCGCCGGGCCGGAGGCCAGGCGCAGGGACGCGCCCAGGCGCCGCAGCTCGGTCGCGAAAGCCCGGCCGCGCCAGCCCCGGCCTCCGGCCTCCGCGTAGACGAGGCGCCGGTCCTTGAGCGCGGCGGGCTTGCCGCGCCAGGCCAGGCAGGACTCAGCGAGCCGCTGGGCCAAAGCCGCGTGTCCGGGGCCGCCCAACTCGGGGAGGAGTCCCCGGTCGGGCAGGGCATCGGCGAACAGGCCGGCCTGGGTCTTGGCCCGCAGCAGGCGCGCCAGGGCCGCGTCCACGAGGGCCTTGACCGCGGGCCGCGCGGCCTGGGCTCTCAGGCCGGATAGGAGCCTCTCCGGGTCCTTGGGGACCAGGAGCACGTCCGCCCCGGCGCGCAGGGCGCGCCGGGCGGCGGCGGTCTCATCCCAGCGCTTGGATATGGCATGCATGTCGAGCGCGTCAGTGGCGACCAGCCCGGCGAAGCCCAGCTCGCCGCGCAGCAGGCGGCCGGCCGCGGGGGAGAGCGAGAAAGGTCCACGGGCCGAGCCTAAAGCCGGGACGGCCAGATGCCCCAGCATGACCGAGTCGGCCTCGCGAACCGAGCGGCGGAAGGGGGAGAGGTCATTTTCCAGAGCGGCCTTCCCGGCCTTGATGACCGGAAGCTCCAGGTGGGAATCGCGCACGGTGCGGCCGTGCCCGGGGAAATGTTTGAGGCAGCCGAGCACTCCCTGGCCGCGCAAGCCTGAGAGATAGGCGCGCACCATGCGGGACACCAGGGCCGGATCGGCGCCGAAGGAGCGGACGTTGACGATGGGGTTGGCCGGCTCCAGCGCGAGGTCCGCCACCGGCGCCAGGACCCAGCGCACGCCCAAAGCCAGGGCCTCGCGGGCCGTGACCTCGGCCTTGAGTCGGGCGAGCTCGGGCCGGCCGGAGGCTCCGATGCCCATGTTGGTGGGAAGGGCCGTGGCGCCCTGGCAGTGGGAGGCCGCGCCGTCCTCATAGTCCGCGCAGAAGAGGAGAGGCACTTCGGCCAGCCTCTGCAGCCGCGCGACCAGGCCCGATATCAGCCGGGGGGTCCCTTTGTAGAGGCAGAACCCGCCGACCCCGGCGCGGACCAGGGCCGCGGCCCGCCCCGGGTCGTCCCGGCCGAACTGGAAGCTCGGGAAGACCAGTTGGCTGGCCTTTTTCCCGTCGGACATGGGGGGATTATGCCTTATGACCTGGGGATTTGCAATATTTGTATAATCCCGCGATTGTACACTGGAACCATGATGCCGGGGCGCGTCCTCTGTCTGGCGGGGCTCCTGGCTCTGCTCGCGGCCGAGGTCCCCAGGGCCGAGGATGCCGGACCGGACCAGCCCTACGACTACGCGGCCGCGCCTCTGTCCGGTCTGCAGACCCGGCTGCTGCAGCAGGCCAGGTACCAGGTCCGGGATGACGGGACCGTCCTGGCCCCGGATTCCCAGCCCGTGCCCCGGGAAGACCTCCCCTACATCGTCCAGAGGCTCGAGAGCGGCCAGCGCCTCAAGTCGCTCCTGCAGATCAACCTCATCCTCAACCGCAGCGAGGGGGAGAGGGAGAAGGACCTGACTCCCGAGGAGCGCGAGTCCATCCGGGCCATCGTGAAGGAGAACTGGGAGATCTTCTCCCTGCGCCTGCGCAAAGAGTTCCGCGGCTACTTCTCCCTCCAGGAGCTCGAGGTCATGAACCAGGCGCCCCTGCCCAGGGCGCGTCTGGCGGAACCTGCGCTCAAGGACATGGAGCCGGAGCAATCCGTCGCGGCGCAGGCCGTTCCCCACGTCCCGACCGCCCCTCCTGTATCGGCTTCTGTCGCTCCAGCCGTCGCGCCCGCTCCCGCCGCCCCGGTTCCAGTCCCAGCACCGGCCCCCGCTCCCGTCCCGCCGGCCCCGGCGGTCGTCCCGGCGCGCGTCGCGCCTCCTGCTCCGGCCCCTGTCGCTCCGGCCGTCGCGGTCATGCCCGCCGCAGTTCCCACGCCCGCGCCTGCCCCTGCTCCCATCTCGCCGGCTCCGGCTCCCGCGGCCCCAATCGCGGCCGCCCCTGCCTCGGGCGCGGTCCCGGTCCCCAGCATCACATCCCCCGCGCCCGCCGCCCGGAGGACCGTCCCCGCGGCCGCCGTCCCTCCGGCACCGGCCGCCGCGGCGCCTGCCCCGGCTCCGGCCGTCCCCGTCGTCCCTGCCGTGATCGTGGCTACGGCCGCTCCTGCTCCCGCTCCGATCCTGGCCTCGCCCGCGCCGCAGCCGCCGGGCGAGCCGCCCCTGGTCCAGGTCCCGGCCGAGGCTTTCGAGAAGTTCCTGACCCAGGCGCCCTATGGCCGGGAGGTCAAGGCCCTGCTGCGCCTCATCTCGGAAAAAGCTCCCTTCGCGCGCAATCGCGTGCTCAACGACGTGATGAGCGTCGTGCCGCAGATCGTCATCGACGCGGACCGCACAGGGTCGCGGCTCTACAGCCGGCTCGAGCACGAGCCGGCCTTGGCGCCCCTCATCGCCCTCAACAGCGGCGTGGTCATGACCGAGGAGTCCCGCTTGTTCTTCGGCAGGACGGTCACCTATCTGCCCTCGTCGGCCAAGGCCTACGCCGAGGCCGGCCTGCCCGCGCCCGATCTGCAGGCCTTGAGGGACGGGAGCTCGTCCCGGAAGGAGGAGGGCGGCCCCTGGGGAGCCTCCGCCGTCTACGAGGACGGCAGCCGCCGGGCCTCCTTCACGCCGGAGTCCCAGGCCGGGGTCCTGCTGGCGGAGCTCGTCCGCCTCGACTCCCGTCTGCGCCGGTGGGACGCGTCGGCCGCGGGGGTCGAGACCGCTGCGCGCACCGCGCAGTGGCTCTTCTACCGCGCGCTGGCCGCGCTCCGCCGCAGCGACGATTTCCTCGACCCTCTGCTGCGGGCCTCGTACCGCGAATGGCTCGAGAACCCCGCCGCGTACCACGACAGCCTCATCCTGGGGCTCTCGTCCTCGCGCGGGGGCGTGGTGGACCCGCGCAGGGCCAGCCTGTCCGCGGTATCGGCGTTCGACCGGAACGCCCTGGCCGGCTGCGTCGCCGCCTCGATCGCGGAGACCGCGTACCGGGACGCCGCGGCGCGCGGGTCCCGCGAAGCGGAGATACGGGCTTACGAGGAGACGGACCTCTTCTCGGAGGACAATCTGGCCACGGCCCGCGCGGCCGCGGCCCGCGCGCCGGCCGAAGCCCCGCTCCCGACGCCCTGCCGCCCGGAGTGGGCGGCCGAGATGGCGGCTCTGGCCAAGTCCGGCGCCGTCCTGGGCGAGGCCGTGGAGGCGGAGAAGCGCATGCGCCAGGAGGGGGAGACCCATGCCGAGTAGCTGGAGCTTCGCCGCCTTGGCCGCGCTCCTGTTCGTCCTGCCCGCGCGCGCGCAGGAATTCGAGGAGCCGCAGCGCGCCGCCCCCAGATCCAAGCACAGCATGTACACGCCGTCTTCGCATCTGTTCTCCTGCGAACTGCCTTCGGCCTGGCAGCCCCCGGAGGACGAGGACGCGCTGGGGCCGGTGGCCCGGCTGCTGGGACCGGACAACCCCGCGGGGAACTACCGGACCGGCTTCTCCGTGCGCTGGATCGAGAAGGGGACCCCCGGCTACGTGGAGCCGCAGAAGGCCGTGGAGAAGATGCGCCGATCCGACAAAGAGACCGGACGCAGCTCGGGCGGGGTCTCGGTCATGCGCGTGGGCGGCCTGCTGGGGCGCCTCTTCGAGGTCGTGGAGACGCGGACCCTGCCCCTGGAGCGCCTGCCCGCGCGCGACCAGGCCCTGCACCACTACCTAGCGGTGATCCCGAACGGGGAGAACTATTATCTGGTGCGGCTTTCCTCCACGCGCGACGTCTACCTCGATTTCCGAGAAGACTGGTTCCGCTGTCTGCGCACCTTCAGGCCGATCGGCCGCTGAGTCCCCGCCCGGGGGCTTGACAGGAAAGGGCCGGCCTGTTATAACTCTATCCTCGCGCCGAGGAACGCCCCGTCCAGGAGGACCTGCAGTGGCGGCGATGCGCCCCCGTCTCGGCGTCTTTCTCCTGCTCGCCCTCTCCCCCGTCCAGGCCTTCGGCCCCGCGGACGGGACCGCGCCGCGCCCCATCGTCATCGACGCCGGCCACGGGGGCGAAGACCTCGGGGCCGTGGTGCGGGGCTGCCGGGAGAAGGACATCGCCCTGCAGGTGGCACTGCGCCTGCGCGACCGCCTGCAGGCCCGGGGGTTCTCGCCCGTGCGCCTGACCAGGGAATCCGACGAGTTCGTTCCCCTCGACGAACGGGTGGCGCGGGTCTCGGCCTGGGACGGCGGGCTGTTCATCTCTCTGCACGCCAACAAGGTCTTCTGGAAGAAGAACCGCGGTATCACGGTCTACGCCTACGGCAGGGGCCGCGGCCGCAGCGACCGGCGCCACCGCCGCCACCGCAGGGTCCCGCCCCTGCCTCCGCCGCCTCCGGAGGAGGCGCGCGCCGGCGGGGAGCTGGCCGCGCGGATCGCGCAGGGCCTGCGTCGGGAGGGCCTCGACCCGGGGGAGCCGGACCGGGCCGAGTACTACGTCCTCAAGAACCCGCGCACGCCCAGCGTGCTCGTGGAGCTGGGGTTCCTGAGCAATCCGAACGAGGCGCGGCTCCTGGCCGACCCGGCCTACCAGGAGCGGCTCGCCGCCGGCCTGGCCGCCGGGCTGGGACAAGGGCCTCAGGAGGCCTTGGAGTCTCGGCGCACGGACCTGAACCAGAGATAGGCGCACAGGCCCGCGAAGAACAGGAAGGAGACCGTCTGCGACGTGCTCTCCGTCCCGTAGAACGGCGTGGGGTGCGTGTCTGCCCACAGCTTGATGCGCGGGAACATGGACAAGGCCGCGCCCAGGACGCCGCCCAGAGCCCCGCCGGCCATGAGCCCCGAGGCGATGACCACGCCGCGTTCGCGCATGGACCGGCCGGCCTCGCCCTTGTGCCGGCCGGCCCGCTCGTTGATGTAGTGGTTGATGATGCCGCCCGCCAAAGCCGGGGTATTGAGTTCCAGGGGCAGGTACATGCCCAGGGCGAAGACCAGGGCCGGGACCTGCAGCATCTCCAGGGCCACGGCGATGGAGGCGCCCGCGCCGAAGAGGATGTAGACCACGGGCTGGCGGTTCATGAAGCCCTCGACCAGGGCCTTCATGATGGAGGCCTGAGGAGCGGCCAGGACCATCTTCTCGGGCGTCCCCGCAGGCGCGTCGCCGAAGAAGTAGCCGCCTTGAGCCAGGATCACGATGGTCAGGCCGGCGGCGACTGCGGCCGCGATGATGCCGAGGAACTTGACCCGCTCCTGCACCGCGGGCGTGGAGCCCAGCCAGTAGCCGGTCTTGAGGTCCGTGATGGCCTGGCCGGAGACCGAGAGCGCGGTGCAGACCATGCCCGCGATGGCCATGACGAAGAACATGCCCGTGGTGCCGGAGAGGCCGAACTTGAGCAGGACCACGCTGGAGACGATGATGGTGAGCATGGTCATGCCCGAGACCGGGTTGCGCGCTGTGGTCGCGATGGCGTTGGCCGCTACCGAGGTGAAGAAGAAGGAGAAGAGCAGGGCCAAGCCCAGCCCGACGAAAGCCACGAGCCAGGTCGTCTCGAGAGTGCCGAAGAAGACGGCCGTGGCCAGGGTCGCCAGGACCACGCCCGCGAGGATGCTCATGATGGAGATGTCCTGGTCCGTGCGCTCCAAGCCGGCCTTCTTGTCGCCCTGTTGGAAGGCCTTGACCGCGATGGACAGGGAGTCCAGAACGATGCGCAGGGACTTGATGATGCCGATGATGCCGGCCGTGGCGATGGCGCCCACGCCGATGTAGCGCACGTAGTTGCGGAAGATCTCGCCCGCCGACATCAAGGCGATGGGTTTGACCGCGGGGTAGACCGCAGCCTCCGGGAAGTGCCGGCCCACGAACCAGACCAGGGGCACGAAGACGAAGTTGGCCAGCACCCCGCCCGCGCACAGGATCATGGAGGAGCGCAGACCCATGACGTAGCCCAGGCCCAGGATGAAGGCGATGGCGTCGAACCTGGCCACCACCTTGGCGCGCTCGGCCAGGGCCTGCATCGGCGCCAGGAACTGGAAGTCCAAGGTCTCCTTCCAGACCTGGAAGGTGGTGACGAGGAAGTCGTAGACGGCGGAGATGGCCGTGGCCTCGACGAGGAGCCGGGCCTGGGCGCCGCCCTTCTCCCCGGTGACCAGGACCTCGGTGATGGCCGTGGCTTCCGGATAGGGGAACTGGCCGTGCATGTCGCGCACGAAGTAGCGGCGCAGGGGGATGAGGAAGAGCATGCCCAGGTAGCCGCCCGAGAGGCAGATGAAGATGGTCTGCAGGGGGTGCGGGTTGAGTTTCAGGGAGTAGAGGGCTGGCAAGGTGAAGATGGCGCCGGCCACGATGGCGGCGGAGGCCCCGCCGATGCCGGTGATGATGACGTTCTCGAGGATGTTGGACTGGCGGGAGTAGAGCCGGGCCATGCCGATGGCCAGGATGGAGATGGGGATGGCGGCCTCCATGACCTGGCCGACCTTCAGGCCCGAGTAGACCGAGGCGATGGTGAAGAGCACGCAGAAGAGCAGCCCCCAACCCACGGAGCGCGCGGTGGCCTGCGGGACGTGGGCCGAGGCGGGGACCATCGGGCGGTAGGTCTCGCCGGGCTTGAGGGGTTCGTAGGCGTTGTCGGGCAGGGACTTGGTCTGCGCGGATTCCATGTTCTCTCCTATATCTGCCAGAGCTTGAGACCCAGCTCGGGGATGAGGCGGCGCTCGATGCTGCCTTTGAAGACGCGCAGGCTGATCTCACAGGTCGGCATCACGACGGCGCGGAAGAGGTGGCCGCCGCGCACGCTCATGTCCCTGAGGCTCAGGGCCGCGTGGGCGTGGACGAGGACGGAGCCGTCATCGACGCGCGCGACGTTGCCGGTGAGGGAGACGATCTCGATGGCTCCGGAGAGGGTCTCCTTGTGGTATTCTTTGGTGACGGGGTCGAAGTGCCCGATCTCGGCCTCGCTGACCGCGCCGATGCCGGTGAAGACGCCGGCGCCGACCTTGAGCTCAGTGAGGGCGGCCGTGAACCCGGCGATGAGCTCCTCCCCGGGCAGACCCTTGAAGACCCAGTAGCCGTCTCCCATGCCGCGATGCTTCATGATCTCGTCCTCATGACTGTGATTATGCCAATTTGGTATGGTACAGCCAACAATGTCCAAGCGCCGGGCCCAGTCCGCCGTCGAGGTCTCGCTCCCGCCTTTCGCCCTGCGCTGGCCCCCAGTCGTCGCATCCCTCATCGTCCTGGCCTGGCTGGCCCTGCTGGCCAAGGGCTACTGGCCCAACCTCGTGCTCAGGCCGGGCATGCTCGCGGCGGCCGGCGGGATGCTGGGCCGGGCGCTGGCCCACCTCGCCCCGGCCCTGGCTGGCCGCCTGCTTTGGCTGGCCGGGCTGTGGCTGCTGGCCGCGGCCGTGGGCATGCTCTGGGTCCGGGCGCTGCGGCTCTCCGTTCCGAGAGCGGAGGCCGGGCTCGCGGCCGCGGGTCTGGGTTTCGGCACGCTCTCCCTGCTGCTCTTGGGCTTGGGCCTGCTGGGGCTCTACAGCCCGGGAATCCTCAAGGCCGCGTTCCTCGTCGGGACCGCGGCGGCCCTGGCCGGGGCGCGCTGGTGGTGGGGCTGGCTGCCCAAGCCCGCGCCCGTCAGCCCGGAGCGGCTGGGACCGTGGGAAGGGGCGTTGGTCTGCCTGCTCATTCTGGGCCTGGCCCTGCAGCTCTGCGGGACCATGACCCCGGAGATCTTCTACGACTCCTTGGTCTATCACCTGGCCCTGCCCAGGCTCTACCTGCTCCAGGGCCGCGTCGCGGCCCTGCACCACAACATCTTCTCCGGCACGCCGCAGAGCGTGCAGCTGCTCTACGGGCTGTGCCTGTCCGTCTCGGATGAGAAGCTGGCCAGCCTCCTGCATCTGTCCTTCGGGGCCGCCGCGTCGGCGGGAGTGTATCTCATCGGCCGCAGGCTGGTCTCCCGCGCCGCGGGCCTGCTGGCCGCCGCGGCGTTCTTCCTCTGTCCCGCGGTTCTCTACGCGGGCTGGGGCTGCGGCGTGGACTTGGCCGCGTCCTTCCTCTGCGCCGCGGCCTTGGCCGTGATGCTCGCGGAAGGAGCCCCCCTGGTTGCGGGCCTGCTCCTGGGCTTCGCCTGCGGGGTTAAGTACAACGTCCTGCCTCTGGCCGCCGCGCTCTGGGCCGTCTGCGCCTGGCAGGCCCTGTGGCAGGGCCGTTCCTGGCGCGGACCCGCGGTGATGGCCGCGGGCGCGGCCGCGGCCTTCGCGCCCTGGCCGGTCAAGAATCTTGCCCTCCTGGGCAACCCGCTCTACCCTTACCTGCGCGGAGTCTTCGGCGACCCGGGCTGGATCGCGGACTGGACCGCTTTCGCGTCGGACGTGGGCAGGCGGGGCCTGGCCGAGACCTTCTCGAGCTGGTCCGGCTGGCGGGACCTGCTCCTGCAGCCGTGGCTCACCTCGGTGGGGACCTGGCCGCTGGGAGATTGGCCCGGGCCGGTCTTCCTCATCACGGTGCCCTGGCTGGTCCTGCTGCGCCCGCGGCGCCCGGAGCTCAGGATGGTCCTGGCCGCGGCGCTGCTGGGCTACCTGGCCTGGGCTCTGGCCACGCGTTGGGTGCGCTACATGATCCCGATGCTGCCTCTGTTGGCCCTCTGCGCCGCTCTCGCGGTGGAGAGCGGCGTTTGGCCGCGCTGGCTGCGCCGCCTGGGCTGGCTGCTCGTCCTCTACGGAGGGCTCTTCGAAATTCAGGCCGCCTTTGGACAGGGAGGCTGGGCCGGGCAGTGGCAGGCCGCGGCCGGGGAGGTCTCCCGCGCGGACTATCTGAAGACCCAGCGCCCGACCTATCCCCTTCCTTATTATTCCGCAGCCGAGTTCATCAACCGGGAACTGCCCAAGGATGCCAAGGTCCTGGTCCTGGGCGAGTCGCGCACCTACTACATCGAACGCGACTGCGTGGCGGCTACGGTCTTCGACCACAACCCGTTCTGGCTGGCCGCGGCCGAGGCGCGCGACGGCGAGGATCTCTACGCCCGCGTGAAGGAGCTGGGCGTCACGCACGTGCTCCTCAGCGCGCAGCAGCTCATCTTCCGCCGTGATTCGCCGGGCATCCTGCCGCGGCCGGCGGCGCGCGGCCGCGCGGTCCGGGAGTTCTGGGCGCGGCGCCTGCGGCTGCTCTTCGAGGACCGCCAGGACGCCGGCTCCAACCCGCGTTGGCTCCTGGTCTACGAGGTCGCGGACCAGCCCAACCCGCCGGATAAGCCCACCCCGGACCCGGTGGCCGCGGTGCTCGCGGCCCTGAACGGATGAAAGACCGGGGGAAGGTCTGGGCGGTGCTCTTCGGGGCCGGCATCGCGCTGGCGTTCGTGGGCGGCGCCGAGCTCTGGCTCCGCAGGGCCGGCTTCAAGCCGCCTCCGCCGCGTTCTGCGCAGGCACAGGCGGCGTACGACCAGTTGCTCCGGGAGCTCCGCCAGCCCGCCTACGTCCGCTTCCTCTCCCCGGAGGGAGAGCCGCAATGGGCCCCCACCAGGGGCGCCGATATCCGGCATCCCGTGGTCAAGGGCGAGAGGACCCGCCGGATCGCGGTGATCGGCGAGTCC
Organism: Elusimicrobiota bacterium; assembly: GCA_016212825.1. Lineage (GTDB taxonomy): Bacteria > Elusimicrobiota > Elusimicrobia > UBA1565 > UBA9628 > UBA9628. The sequence continues at coordinate 28,218 of JACRDS010000007.1, forward strand.
AGCGCCCTCAAGCTCGGCTACACGGCGGAGGAGGTCTTCTCCGGCGCGGGCGGCGAGACGTTCGAGGTCTTCAACCTCGCGCGGGGGGGCACTTCCCTGTCATACGTCCGGTCGAGGCTGCGGGAGGCGCTCGGGCTCCAGCCCGATGTCGTGGTGCTGCTGTTCGGCCACAACCTGCACTATCGGCACCCTTCCGGCCCCTGGGCCGAGCGTCTCTCGCGCCTCTCGCGGCGCAGCGCTCTCGCCGCCTGGGCGACCCCCCGCGACCCCTCCCGGCCGTGGTTCCACCCGCGGAGCCTTCCCGAATTCGAGGATTTCCTGCGCGGCGCCGCGCGCCGGCTGCGCCGCCGGGGGATCCCGTTCGTCGTCTGCACCGTGCCGGGCAACCTCTGGGTCCCGCCGGACGACCTGTCCGGTTGGCTTGCCAGCCGCGAGGGCCTGCGGGCCCTGGTCCAGCGCCACGCGCAAGGCCGGCGCGCGGGGGTGCGGGCCGTTGAATCCGACCCCGCCAACGCCGATCGCGCGGCGGCCCATTACGTCAGCGCCCGCTGGCTCGCGGAGATGGGCGACCGGGAGGGCGCCTATCGCCGCCTGGTCCTGGCGCGCGAGCTCGACGCGCAGGGCGAGCGTGCCACGCTGGAGACCAACGCGCTGGTGCGTCGGCTGGGCGAGCGGGGGGAGTTCTGGGTCCTCGACCTCGAGAGGTGCGTGCGGCGGGATTCCGCCGGGGGGATCCCGGGCTGGGGCGAGTTCTTGGACCATCAGCATACCAACGACCGGATGAACCGACGCGAAGCCGCCGCTCTCGGCGAACTGCTGCGCTCCCGGCTCTGGCCCAGGCTGCGCGCCGTGGAAGCTCCCCTCGGCCTCAAGCCGTCCGATATCGACTGCTACCTGGGGTTCCTGCGGGGCCGGTTCTCCTGGCCGGACAGCAATTTCACGCAGGCCCTCGAGGACGTGTTCGCGCAGCACATCGACAGGGGGGCCGCGGGCGCCGCCGCCGTCGCGCGCGCGGCCCGGGAATCCGTGCTCGAGCTCCCGGGCGTCCCGGCCCGGGAGGCTCGGGCGCTCCTGCTCTTCCACGCCGGGGGCGCCTTCTGGGCCCGCGGCCGCCGGGCGCAGGCCCGGGAGTTGCTCGAGGCCGCGTGGCGGGCGCATCCTTCCGAACCGGTCGCCTTGCGCTTGGCGCTCTGGGCGGTCGAGGAGCGCGACCTGGCCTCGGCTCGCCGCTGGCTCCGGAAAGCCCCGGAGGAGGGCGGCCAGGCGCAGACCGTGCTCTCCTGGCTGGACGGGGGAGAGCCCTCTCTGGTCCCGGCCGAAAGTTTGTAGGATAGGACCCGGAGCGAGGAGGAGACATGCCCCAGACCGCCAAGGTCCTGATGCGAGAAGTCGAGGCCGTACCGCCGGACACCACCGCGGCCGAAGCCGCGCGGCGCATGAAGAAGTCCAACATCGGCTCGCTCTTCGTGGGAGACCCCGGCAAGCCTGCCGGCATCTTCACGGAGCGCGACCTCGCCCGCCGCGTGGTGGCGGAGGGGCTCGATCCCGAGAAGACCAAGGTCTCCGCCGTCATGACGCGCAAGCTCGTGACCGTGGAGTCCAGCGAGCCCCTCAACAAGGTGTTCCTCTGCCTGGCCCGCGGGAACTTCCGTCACTTGCCCATCTCGGAGAAAGGCCGGGTGGTGGGCATCGTCTCCCTCTCCGACCTGGCCAAGGTCCTCGGCGAGATGGCGGCGGACGAGAAGTACCTCAGCACCTTCTCCGACGAGGTCGCCTAGCCCTTAGAGGTTGAAGCTCAGGAGGTATTCCTTCTGGGCGTCGATCAGCGCGGCCACGTCCGTGGCCGGATCGGGGGGCAGGACCCCGGCGATGGAACGCGCGAAGCCCAGCCCTCCCGCCGCCAGGTCCGTGAGGTCCGCCAGGGGCAGGGACGATTCGGCCTCGCCCTCCGCCGGCGCGGGGGCCGCTGACTCGAAGAGCCAGACCCGGGGCCGGGCCGGATGCATGGGGTTGGGCCGGACCACGACGGCGCGCTGCCCGTCGTCGAGCCTCACCAGGGTCCCCGTCGGATAATACCCCACGGCGTTGACCAGGAGCTTGAGCAGGGCCGGCTCATGCGGCCGGCCGCGGCGGAGCAGCAGGTGGCGCAGGACCCGGTCCGGGCGGTGGTGACGCCAGTAGTATTTGTCCCCGAGATAGGCCAGGTCATAGTGGTCGGCCACGGCGAGTATGCGATGGATGACGTCGGGTTGATAGCCTCCCGCCGGGAGGTCCGCGCGGTGGTGCAGGGCCCCGAAGAGCCCGATCCCAGGGGAGAGCTCGGGGTGCTTGGTCAGCAGGAAATAGCTCCAGTCCGCATGCTGGCGCACGACCTCGCGGTCGGCGGCCGACAGGGGCGAGGGGTCGTCCGCCCATTCCGGCGGGATGATGAGCCGCCCCAGATCGTGCAGGAACGCGGTGACGCAGAGGGTCTGCACGTGGCCGGAGTTGAGGCCGCAGGCCTCGCCCAGGGCGCAGGCCAGCACGGCCACGTTGACGCTGTGCGCGTTCCAGGCGTCGAGCCCCCGGGACAGCCGGGGCAGGAGCAGGAAGGGCTCGAAGCCCTTGTTGCGGATGGTGGCCATCATGTCGTCGGTCAGATGGAAGAGCGGCCTCAGGTCGGGGTCGCCTCCGGCCATGAACTCCGCGCGCAGGGCGTCGAGCACCCCCACCGCCTTGACGTACCAGTCGAACAGGGTCTTCTTGCGGGAGACCTTGGACTTGCTGGCCACATCGTCGACATCCGCCTCCACGATGTGTATGGTGCGCACGCCCATCTTCTCCAGCAGTTCGGCCGGGTGCTCCGCGGAGGGCTTGGTGGCCTCGGCGTTGAGGAGCTGGAAGAAGGCGAGGAGGTCCTCGGGAGTCACCCCCTTCATGATGGTGAGGTATTTGACCCGGCAGCGGGAGAACCGGTCCACGAGCATCTGGTTGGCGGCCGTCTCCTCGACGGACATGGCTCCCTCGATGTAGAGGAGCTCGTCCATGAACCCGTAGCCTACGTCTTCGGCCTCCTCGAACACGCCGGCCAGCGTCTCCTGGAGCCGGGCCATCACCCCGACCACCTCGGCATGGGTGGGCGGGTAGAGGCGCACGTTGTTGAAGGCGAAGTTCATGAAGCGCAGGGCTTCGACCAGGCGGACGAGGCGGGCCTCGTCCGCTCGGGTGCGCCGCTTATGTCGGGCCATCAGGCGTGCCCGTCCTTGCGCAGGGTCTCCAGGGAGCGGCGCGCGGCGCGGCGCAGCTCCTTGTTTCGGCCGGTCATGATCTCGAACCAGGTGCGCCGGGCCTGCTCCTTGAGGAAGGCCAGGGCGGCGCCGGTGGGGCAGCGACCCAGAGCCGTGACCAGGGCGACCCGGGTCGCGGCGTGAGGCGTCTTGCGGCAGGCCGCGATGAGGCGGGCGTCCTGCCCGGGAACGGGCAGCAGGGAGAGCGCCACCACGATCTTGGCCGTGTCCTCGGGGTCCGCCCGCGCCACGAAATCGGCCAGGCCGTCCGCCGCGTCCTTGCCCCCGAACTTGAGCAGGGCCCGGGCCGCGGCCTCGCGCGCCTTGGCGTGCTTGTGATCGAGCAGCGGCAGCAGGCGAGGCACGGCGGCCGGGTCGCCCATCTCCTGGAGTATGGCGACCACGTTGCTGACCAGGAACCAGTCCTCGTTCTTCAGGGCCTTGAGCAGCGGCCCGGTGCCGGTCCGGGCCGCGAAGCGCGCCAGCAATGAGCAGAGCTGGGCGCGGTGGGCCTTGTCGGCGAGGCCGGCGAGCTCGCCGAGCAGGAGGGGCATCATGTCCTCTCCCGCGAAGGCCAGGAATTCCACGAGCCGAGCGGCCTCCGGGGCGTCCTTGGGCAGCAGGCGGATGTGGGCCACCAGGCGCTCCGCGAAGGCGCGAGAGGTCACGGCCTCCTGCACGCCCTTGCGCAAGGCCGGCTCCAGCCCGGCGAAGCGCTCGAGTTCGCCGAGGAGCTCGGGCACCCGGCCGTCGGCCGCCAGTTCCCGGATGATGCGCGCGTAGGCCAGCCGGGCGTACTTGGGCTGCTTGGGGCTGGCCGGGCGGTCGAGGAGGGCGCGGGCCAGGTCCAGGGACCAGCGCAGGGCCGCGGGGCGCTCGTGGATGTTCCGGGAATCCAGCGCTTGGCGGTCGGCCCGGCGCAGCAGACCGGTCCAGGAGATGAGGGAATCGCGGGTCCAGTCCGCCTCGCGGGCGGCTTGCGCGGCGAGCTCCTCGCAGCGCAGACGGATGCGGGGGTCGTAGCGCGGCCAGGGCATCGCGGCCAGGAACTCGTCCAGGGTGGTCTCCCGTTCGAGGACGGCGCAGAGCAGGTCGGTCACCGTCTCCGCCTCCTTGCCCGCGAGCCCCTCGTTCTGGCGCAGCAGCAGGGTCAGCAGGTCGGGCAGGTTCGCTGACCGGATGAAGGCGGCCACCTGCTCCTCGCTGAGCTGGCCGGGGAGTTGTTCCTGCTCGTCCTGCTCGCCGGTGACCACGAAACTCAGGACGAAGACCATCTGCAGGCCGTCGATGCGCAGGCCTTGCACCATCTTCTGCAGGTCGGTCAGGGTGGTCTTTCCATCCGGCTTGGCCACGAGGAGCTTGAAGAACTCGCAGAGGCCTTCCGGCGGGAGGCGGTTGGTGAGCACGATCGGCCCGATGCCCAGGGTGTGCAGTGCGGAGGCGAAGGCCGCCGTTTCCGGGGCGTTCGGGAGCGGGGATTCCTCGACCACCACGGTCTTGGCCTTGATGTCGAGGGTGAGGGTGTTCTCGCCGCCCAGGCTCTTGTCGAGGATGGTCTTGGTGCGCTCGCAGATCTGGGCGATGGTCGAATGCCCGGGCTGGTAGAGGGCGGCGGTGCGGGCGCTCGTGACCAGGGTGCGCAGGAGCAGGGCCACGTCACCGAGCTTCTGGCGGAGTTCCGGGGAGTCGTGGGCGGTATCGGTCATGGCCGGCTCCGCGTATAGTATCATAGCGGAGATGAGGCTGCACATCATCACCGTCGGCAAGCCCAAGCTCGCCTACGCCCGCGCCGGGTGGGAGGAGTACTTCCCGCGCCTAGCCCGCTACCACCAGCTGCGGGCGACGCATATCCCGGACAAGCGCCGCGGCCCCGAGGCGCTGCTGGCCGCTGCGGGGAAGTCCTGCAAGGTCGCTCTGGTCGTGGACGGCGCGCCGCTTTCCAGCCCGGAGCTCGCCCGCTTCCTGGACCAGCGGGCCCTCGAGGGACGGGAGGTCAGTTTCCTCGTCGGAGGTCCCGAGGGCCTGCCGGCCGATGTGGCCGCGGCCTGCGCGCACCGCTGGAGCCTCTCCCGGCTGACCCTGCCGCACGACCTGGCCATGGTCGTCCTGCTCGAGTCGCTCTACCGCGCCAGCACCATCCAGCGGAACCATCCTTATCACAAGTAGGCGGCCGATCTAGGCGGGCTTGCCGCCTCTTGGGAAGTGCAGGGGCACGGGCAGGGATATCTGGCGCATGCACTCCAGGGCGAATCCGTCGGTCATGCCCGCGATGTAGTCCGTGACTATGGTCTTGGCCTGGCAGCCTTCTCCCTTATAGACGGCTCCCAGCTGCTCGATGTAGTGCCCGAAGTTGCGGTCCACCTCGAACTCCATGGCCGCGTAGGCCTTGAAGTCCGTGCCGTGTTTGGCGTGGAGCTCCATGAAATAGTCGAAGAGGCTGTGGATGACGGCGCGGATGTGGCGGCGGAACTTGACCAGCCGGGGGTGGTAGTAGATGCGCTCGTAGTTGAATCTGCCCTGCTCCAGGACCAGGGTGTGCTTCTCCGGGGAGAATCCCACGCTTTCGGAGCGCGCCGAGGCCCCGACCACGTCCGCGATGAGGTTGCTGATGATGTCCGTGTTGGACTCGCCCAGGGACTCGGCCGTGCGCTTGGGGAGGTCCTTCTTGGTGATGAAGCCCGCGGTGACGGCGTCCTCCACGTCGCGGCCCAGGTAGGCGATCTTGTCCGAGAGGCGCACGATGCAGCCCTCGTAGGTGCAGGGCATGTAGGCGCGCTCGTGGATGTTCTCGAGGTCGTTGGGCGTCGGGGAGGGCTTGAGCGCGTTCTGGTTGAAGTCCTCGCCGTTGTGGCAGATGATGCCGTCCTTGACCGCGTAGGTCAGGTTGAGCCCCTGGCCGTGGTTGGCGAGGTGCTCGACGACGCGGTAGGAGTTGAGCTCGTGCATGAAGGCTTTGGGCGCGCCGAGCTTGGCGGCGAGCTCCTTCTCTCCCTCGTGCCCGAAGGGCGCGTGGCCGAGGTCGTGGCCCAGCCCGATGGCATAGGCCAGCTCCGTGTCCAGGGCCCAATCCCCGCCGGAGAGGTTGAGGCCCCGGCAGATGGTGGCCGCGATGGTGGCCACGTGCAGCACGTGCTCCATGCGCGTGCAGATATGGTCGTTGTCCGGGGCGTAGAAGACCTGGGCCTTGTGCTTGAGGCGCCGGAAGGGGTAGGAGTGGATGATCTTGGTCTGGTCGCGGAAGTACTCGGCGCGGATGTCGGGCGCCACCGGCTTGCTGCGGCGCAGGTAGACCTCGTCGGCCAGGGGGTTGCGCATCCTGTTATTCTAGCTTTTTGCCCCTGCCCCGGTTGTGGCCGGCCGCGCCTTTGCGCTACACTAGGGCCCATGGAACCGCGACTGAGCCGGCGCTCCTTCATCCGCTGGGTCATCTGCGCGGGCGCGGCGGCCTCCATGCCGGCGCCGCTGCGGGCCGCGCTGGAGAAGGCCGGCCGCGGCCGGACGCCGCGGCTGAGCTCCGAGAGCTTCGCCGTCTGCCACGACGTGCGCGACGGGACGGCTTTGCCGGACCCGGCGCCGACGCTCAAGTGCGACGTCATCGTCGTGGGCGGGGGGCCCAGCGGCCTGGCCGCGGCCGACCGACTGGCCGGAGCGGACTTCCTCCTGCTCGAGAAGGAGCCCGTGGTCGGCGGCAACTGCACCTCCGATGAGTGGGAGGGGCTCCGGTTCGGGACCGGGGCGGCGTGGTGCAGCCTGTTCACCCCCGAAGTGGAGAAGCTCTTCAAGCGCTGGAAGTTCAAGCTCCTGCCCATCCAGGGCTACGACGCCGTGAGCTTCGACGGGGTCTGGATAGACGATTTCTGGACCGGGCGTCCCGACAACCCTGCGTTGGACAAGCTGCCCTACCCGGAGTCGGTCAAGGGCGGGTTCCGGAAGTTCGCGGCCGACATCCAGGCCCTTGACCTGGCCAAGGAGAAGGACCGGCTCGACCAGCTCTCCTTCGCGGCTTTTCTCAAGGACTACCCGCCGCAGCTGGCGGCTTTCTGGGACGCGTTCGGCCCCTCGAACTGGGGCGCCAAGACGGGAGACACCTCCGCTTATGCGGGCCTGTCCTGCGCCCGCGACTGGCCGAAGGACCAGCGCTACAGCTTCGAGGGGGGGCTGGGGGTGGGCGCCCAGCGCATCTACGACCAGCTCCCGGCCTCGGATAAGCGGCGCGTGCGGACCGGAGCCGCGGTCTACCGGGTGCGCCGCGGCTCCCAGGGAGCGGTGGTGAGCTGGTTCGAGGGCGGCAAAGCCCGGGCGGCCCAGGCCAAGGCGGTCGTGATGGCCGCCCCGAAATACATGGCCCGCCGCCTGGTGGAGGGGATCCCCCAGGCGCAGTCCTCCGCCATGGCCGCGATGCGCTACGCGCCCTATCTCATGGTGAACCTCTGCTTTGACCGGGCCGTGTGGGACCTGGCCTATGACAACTATCCGGTGGGGGCGCGCGCCTTCACCGATTTCATCCCCGCGGACTTCGTCCGGGTGGGCGGCGGC
>JACRDS010000044.1 GCA_016212825.1 Elusimicrobiota bacterium
CTGGCCCTGCGGGGCCTGCCCGGCCTGGGCTCCCTGCGCAGCACCCTGTTCGTGTTCACGCCCGAACTCGGCGTCGACGGCCAGCCCACGGCCATGGTCTTCCGGGGCGGCGGCTGGGGCCACGGCGTGGGCCTGTGCCAGTCCGGGGCCATGGGCCGGGCCGAGGCCGGGCAGAACTTCCCGCAGATCATCCTCTCCTACTACCCCGGCACCGCCCTGGGACGATCCGTCTACGCCTACGCCGCAGAGGAAGAGGTGGACGACGTATTGAAATAGAAACATGGCAAAGGTATCATGACCCTCGCATGCGCGCCCATCTCCCGCTTCTGACCGCCGCCGCGCTCTGCGCGGCCGCCTGCGCCGGCAACGCCCCCATGAAGGACACCAAGCCCGATGAGGGCTACGCGGCCGTCATCTACGGGGCGCGCTTCATGACCCCGGCCGGGGAGACCAAGTCCGGCCTCTTCCGGTTCAACATGGAGGGGGCGGGCGGCCGCAGCGCCGTGATCTACCGCATGACCGTGCGGCCGGCCGAGACCGTGCTCCACGTGGTGGAGCCGGACTTCTACCGCCTCAGCGTGACGCGCAACATCCTCGGCTTCCCCCAGCCCATCCTCAAGGTGCGCATCGCGGGCCGCACCTACCGCATGCCCTTCCCGCGCGACGTCCTGCGCAAGGCGCCCCTCAACGTCAAGGGCAAGAAGGTCTACCCCATGGGAGTCTTCGAGGTCCGCCTGCAGCAGGCCCTGCCCGGCCAGACCCCGCAGGTCAAGATCTTCCTCGAAGATTCCGTGCAGACCCGCCGCACGATCGTCCAGGACGTCATCCACCAGATGATGGACCCCAGGATCCAGCCGAGCCAGCGCGACATCACCATCGGCTGGGCGCGCGCCCTGCAGACCAAGCTCCTGGAGCTGCTCGCCGAGGCCGAGGCCGAGCGGGTCCCGCTCTACAAGACGCCTTGAGAGCCGGCCTCCGCCTCGGCGTCGACCTCGGCCGCACCTGGCTGCGCGCCTGCCTCGCGGACTCCGGCGGCCGCGTCCTGCGCCGGGACCGCCTGCCGGCCGTGCCCTGGCGCGAGCTGCCCGCGGCCCTGCCGCGCCTGCGGCGCCGGCTGGGCTTCAGGACCCTCTCGCGCCTCACCCTCGGCTCCACCGGGCTCTGGTCCGCGGCCTCCTTGGCCGAGGCCCGGCGCCTCCTGCGGCCCTGGGCCCGCAGCGTCCGGGCCCTCTCCGACGTGGAGCTCGCCCACGCCGCGGCCTTCGGGGGAGGGGAGGGCGTCCTGGTCGTGTCCGGCACCGGCTCCATCGCCCTGGCGCGCGACCGCCGGGGCCGCCGGCGCCGCGCCGGAGGCTGGGGCCAGCTCGTGGGAGACGACGGCTCCGGGTTCTGGATCGGACGCGCGGCCCTGCGCGACGCGGCCCTGCGCCGGCGCCTGAGGCTGCCGCCGCCCGCCCTGGCCCCCACCCCGGAGAACGTGCGCAAGGTGGCGGCCCTGGCGCCCAAAGTCCTGCGCCTGGCGCGGACCAACGCCCGGGCGCGGCGCGTGCTCCGGGAAGCCGCCAAGCACCTGGCCGGGCTGGCCCGGGAAGCCGCCGCGGGCCTGAGCTGGGGAAGGCGCGTCCCGGTCTGCGGCTGGGGCGGGGCCTTCCAGGACCGGGCTTTGGCCAAGGCGTTCCGCAAGGCCTTGGGGCGGCGCTACGAGGCCGTGAGGCCGAGGCTCGAAGCGGACGAAGCGGCTGCCCTGCTGTAGCGCTTCTTAATAAACGGCAGAGACCATCCGAGGAATGGTCCTGACACCCTCCGGGCGTGAGGGCGGGTCCCGGCGCAAGCGCCGGGACCTCAACAAAACGGCGGAGCATCCGGCGACCGCGGCGCGGGTGGCGGCGGCGGGTCGGATCGCCCGACCGTCGTTGGGAGGGCGATGGGCCCCGCCGCCGACAGGACCCGCGCCGGATTGAGTATGGTGTCCCCATATTCTTTGTAGAATCTAGGCATGCGCATAGCTCTCGGCTGCGACCACGGCGGACTCGAACTCAAGAAGCTCCTGCACTCCTTCCTGGAGAAAGAGGGCCACACGGTACTCAACGTGGGGACCGACACCCCGGCCCCGGTGGACTACCCCGACTACGCCCGCAAGGTGGCGGAGGCGGTGCTGGGGGGGAAGGCCGAGCGCGGCATCATGGTCTGCGGCAGCGGGGTCGGCGCCTGCGTGGCCGCCAACAAGCTGCCCGGCATCCGCGCCGGGCTCTGCCACGACACCTACTCCGCCCGCCAGGGGGTGGAGCACGACGACATCAACGTCCTGTGCCTGGGCGGCCGCATCGTCGGGCCCGAGCTGGCCTACGAGCTCGTCAAGGCCTTCACGGCCGCCAGTTTCTCCAACGCCGAGCGCCACGCGCGCCGGCGCGATAAGGTGACCGCCCTCGAAGATGAGTTCCGGGAGAAACGCCCATGAGCCGCGCCAACCACCTCCAGGAGCTCTCCCGCTTCGGAGTCAGCGTCTGGCTGGACTTCATCGACCGCCGCGTCCTGGAGACCGGGGAGCTCGCCCGCCTCATCCGCGAGGACGGCATCACCGGCCTGACCTCGAATCCCACCATCTTCGCCACCGCCCTGGCCTCCGGCCGGGATTACGACGAGGCCGTGGCGCGCCTGGCCCCGGAGCACCCCGAGCCCCAGGCCCTCTTCGAGGCCCTGGCCGTGGAGGACATCCGCGCCGCGGCGGACTGCCTGCGCCCGGTCTACGACGAGACCAAGGGGGCCGACGGCTACGCCAGCATCGAGCTGGCCCCGGAGCTGGCCCAGAACCCCAAGGCCAGCCACGCCGAAGCCGTGCGCCTGCACAAACTGGTGGGCCGCCCCAACGTCATGATCAAGATCCCGGGCACGGCCGCGGCCCTGCCCGCGGTCATCGAGACCGTGGCCGAGGGCGTCCCGGTCAACGTGACCCTGCTCTTCTCCGTGGAGCGCTACGCCCGCGTCATCGATGCCTACCTGCAGGGCCTGGAGCTGCGCGCCTCCCGGGGCAAGGACCTCTCCGCCTGCGCCTCGGTGGCCAGCTTCTTCGTCAGCCGGGTCGACGCCAGCGTGGACCAGGACCTCGCGGCCCGCGGGGCCAAGGCCCTGCTGGGGCGCGCCGCCGTGGCCAACGCCAAGCTCGCCTACCAGGTCTTCAAGAAGGAGTTCTCCGGCACGCGCTTTTCCGCTCTCAAGCGCAAGGGCGCCCGGCCCCAGCGCCTGCTCTGGGCCTCCACCGGGACCAAGAACCCCGCCTACTCCGACACCCTCTACGTGGCCGAGCTCATCGGCCCGGACACCGTCAACACCATGCCGCCCGCGACCCTGGCCGCCTTCCGGGCCCACGGCGCCTGCCGCCCCAGCCTGGAGGAGGACGTGGCGGCGGCCCGCGCCGTCTGGCAGGAGCTCAAGGCCCTGGGCCTCGACCTCGACGGGACCCTGCGCCGGCTGGAGGACGAGGGCCTCTGGGCCTTCGAGAAGTCCTTCGCCGCCATCCTCGCCACCGTGGCCGCCAAGAAGGAGGCCGTGCTCGCGGCCCGGGGCGAGGCCGCGGCCGATCTCAAGGAGTTCAAGCGCTCGCGCTTCGTGGAGCGGCTCTGGAAGAAGGACGCCGCGCTGTGGAAGAAGGAGGCCGCCCACCAGAAGATCATCCGAAACAGCCTGGGCTGGCTGTCTTTGCCCGAGGCCATGGCCGCCGGCCTGGGCCCGGTGCGCAGCTTCGCCGCCGAGATCCGCCAGGAGGGCTTCCGGCACGCCGTGGTCCTGGGCATGGGCGGCTCGAGCCTCACCTGCGAGGTGCTGCGCCGCGTCTTCGACCCGGCGCCCGGCTGCCCGGCCCTGGAGGTGCTCGACTCCACCAACCCCGCCGCGATTACGGCCCTGGAGGCGCGCCTGGACCTGGGGCGCACCCTGTTCTTCGTGTCCAGCAAGTCCGGCTCCACCGTGGAGCCCAACTGCCTCATGGACTACTTCTTCGAGAAGGCCGTCCGGCGCGCGGGGGACAAGGCCGGCCGGCAGTTCGTCGCCATCACCGACCCCAACACGGCCATGGAGAAGGCGGCCCATTCGCGGGGCTTCCGCAAGGTCTTCCTCAACCCCGCGGACGTGGGGGGGCGCTTCTCCGCCCTCTCGCTCTTCGGCCTGGTGCCCGCGGCGGTCATGGGCCTCGACGTCGTCAAGCTGCTGGGCTCGGCGCGCGCCATGGCCGCGGCCTGCGCCGCTCCGGGCGCCGAGAACCCCGGCCTGGCCCTGGGCGCGGCCCTGGGCCTGCGCGCCCGCGAGGGCCGCGACAAGCTGACCCTGTCCCTGTCCCCGGCCCTGGAGTCCTTCGGGCTCTGGATCGAGCAGCTCGTCGCGGAATCCACCGGCAAGGAGGGCCGCGGCATCCTGCCCGTGCACGGCGAGCCCCTGGCCGCGCCCGAGGCCTACGGCCCGGACCGGCTCTTCGTGCGCACGTCCCTGCGCGGCCAGCCCGAGCCCGAGGCCGAGGCGCGCCTGGCGGCCCTGGAGCGCACCGGCCATCCCGTCCTGCGCCACGTCTTGGCCGACCGCTACGAGCTGGGCGCGCAGTTCTTCCTCTGGGAGGTCGCCACGGCCGCGGCCGGCTGGCTCCTGGACGTCAACCCCTTCGACCAGCCCGACGTGCAGAGCGCCAAGGACCAGACCAAGAAGCTCCTGGGCGGGCTGGAGGGCGGCGCCCTGCCCAAGGAGACCGCGGACCTGCGCGCCGGCGGCCTGGCCGCCTTCGCGGACCCGGGGCTGCTCTCGGACCTGGGCGCGGACCGCGGCCTGGACATGCCCCTGCGCCGCGTGCTGGCCGCCCACTTCTCCCGGCTCAGGCCCGGCGACTACGCCGCGGTGCTGGCCTACGTGCACCCGGAAGAAGGCTGCCGGCTCCAGCTCGAAGCCCTGCAGCGCCAGCTGCGCCGCTCGACCCCCGCGGCCGTGACCGTGCAGTACGGCCCCCGCTACCTCCACTCCACGGGCCAGCTCTACAAAGGCGGCCCGGACCAGGGCGTGTTCCTGGAGCTCGTCCAGCCCGACGCCGCGGTCCTGCCCGTGCCCGGCCAGGGCTTCAGCTTCGGGACCCTGCACCGGGCCCAGGCCCGCGGCGATTTCGCGGCCCTGCTGGCCAACGGCCGGCGCGCCCTGCGCCTGGACCTGGGCGTCCCGGTCGAGGAGTCCCTGCGCGCCGTGGTCAACGCCGCCTCGGAGCTGAGCGCATGCCCCCGCTGACGCCCCGGGCCCTGCGGGCCCGCCTGCGCCGGGTCCGCCTGGTGCTCATGGACGTCGACGGCGTGCTCACGGACGGCCGCATCTTCCACCTGGTGGACACCAAGGGGGAGCTCGTGGAGTTCAAGGGCATCGGCGCCCAGGACGCCATCGCCCTGACCTGGCTGGCCGCCCGCGGCATCCAGACCGGGGTCATCAGCGGCCGCAAGTCGCGCGGCGCCGGCGAGCGCCTCAAGCTGCTGGGCATGACCCACATCCACCAGGGCCGGCTCGACAAGAAGGCGGTCTTCGCGGGGATCTGCCGCCGCGCCCGCATCCGCCCCGAGGAGACGGTCTACATGGGCGACGACCTGCCCGACCTGCCCGTCATCCGCGCCGCCGGCGTGGGCGCGGCCCCGGCCGACGCCCGGCCCGAGGTCCGCGCCGCGGCCGCCTGGGTCGCGCGACGGGAGGGGGGGCGCGGCGCCGTGCGCGAGCTCTGCGAGGCCGTGCTCAAGGCCCAGGGCCTCTGGCCGCAGGTCCTGGATTGCTTCCGTTGACAGGAGAGCTCCAATGACGGTAGAATCTTGCCGTCGCCAGGAGGCCCCCTTTGGACGATAAGCACACCCACGACGTCGACCTCTTCGGCCTCAAGAAGGACGCCGAGGCCCCGCCCGCCGCGGCCGGCGAGGCCGAAGCCCCGCGCTCGGGCCGCAGCCGCCCCAAGCTCTGGGGCTTCCTGCTCGTGGTCGATTCCATCCTGGTGATCGTCTTCGGCGGCGCCCTGGCGGCCCAGCTCTACCAGCACCTCTGGGCCGCGCCGACTCCCGTCGTCGCGGCGGCGCGCCGGACCCCCAAGCCCGTGCCGCCGCCCGCGCCCCCGGCCGAGGCGCCCAAGCCTGTGGAGGCGCCGGCTCCGGCCGCCCCTTCCGGGAGCGGAGAACGCCAGCCCTCCAGGGACGGCGGCCCCTCGGCCGCAGGACCCAAGGCCGCCAAGCCCTCCTGGCTCGCCGAACCTCCGCGCGGTCGGGAAGCCGCCAAGCCCCAGGCTCCGGGAGCGGCGAAGCCGTCCGCCGCCGCGCCCGCGCCCATTGCCGCAGGAGAGAAGCCGCGCTCCGTGCCCGTGGAGTTCAAGCTCAAGGCCTCCCATGCCAAGACCGTGCAGCTGGCCGGCGCCTTCATCGTGCGCGGCGGCCGCAAGGACATGGCGGAGCATGAGCCGGGGCACTGGTCCCTGACGCTCTACCTCCTGCCCGGGACCAGCTACCGCTACTGGTTCCTGGTCGACGGCAAGAAGACCCTCGACCCGGAGAACAGCCAGGTCGAGCGGGGCGCCTCGGTCCTGGTCCTGCCCTGAGCGCGCCGCCGGTCCTTCCCTCTCGCCCCGGCCCCCTTTAACCGGACGTTATTGTTTTTGTAACAAGGCGGTGTTAACCTCTCCACACGGACGGGCGGAGTGCGCCCGCGCCGCCTATGGCACGCTACAGACTCTCGTCGACGGCCGGCCTGCTCTCCCTGGCTTGGTTCTGCCTCTGCGCCGGACCCGCCGCCGCGGCCTCCATCACCTCGCGCTCCGACCACACCGCCACCCTCCTGCCTGACCGCACCATCCTCGTGATCGGCGGACTGGACGGCAGCGGGCCGCCCGCGCCCATGACCAGCGTCCAGCTGCTCGCCGGCCCGCGGGGCTTCGACCTGCCCGCCCTCAACAGCGTGGCCGGCGGGGTGGCGCGGGCCTCGCACACCGCCACCCTGCTGCCCAACGGCGAGGTCCTGGTGGTGGGCGGCCAGACCACCGCGGGCGGCGCCATCACCAACACCGCCCAGATCTACAACCCCATCAAGAACTGCTGGCACACCGCCATCCGCGCCATGCCCGGCCGGCCCCGCGTCGGCCATACGGCCACGCTCCTGCGCACCGGCGCCTACGCGGGCTCGGTGCTCGTCTGCGGAGGCCGCCAGACGGCCGGGGCGGGCGCCGCCGGCGACTACTGGCAGCCCTGCGACATCTTCCAGCCGGTCACGACCCCCGCGGCCAACCTGCTGTGCGCCGCCAGCCCGGGCGACTTCGTGCCGGGGGTCAACCCCAACATCCAGCTGCCCCGCGCCTTCCACTCCGCCGCCATGCTGCCCGACGGCCGGGTCTTCTTCGCGGGCGGCTACGCCCCGCTGGCCACTCCCGTTCCTTATACCTCCACCACGGAGATCTACAACCCGAACAGCGGGGCCGGGACGTTCACCTCCGCCTATCCCCTCAGCCAGGGGCGGGCCTTCCACACCGCCACCCTGATGGGAGACGGCAAGGTCTTCATCGCGGGCGGGTTCGACGGGCAGGACGTCGTGGACAACGCCGAGGTCGACGCCGAGCCCTTCCCCTCCCGCAACCGGGGGTTCCTGCGCTCCACCGAGATCTACGACCCGGTCAGCGACCACACCAGCTTCGCCGGCACCATGATCGTGCGCAAGATGATGCACGCCATCTCCCTTCAGAACGACGGCCAGCTGGTGTCCTGGGGCGGGGTGGGCAACCTCCTCAACTCCTATGAGAACGCGATCAGCTACCAGATCGCGGACGGGAGCGTCACCCTCAACTGCCCGGCCCGCACCATCAACGTGACCGACTTCCACGTGGCCGGCCGGTTCGAGCTCAAGCCCTTCTCGAACATCCCCGGCTACCTCGTCAACCCCGACCCCGCCGGCGTCATCGAGAACGGCGACTTCTACATGACCATCAACCCGGAGGCCGAGGCCCCCGTCGACCCGTTCATCGCCTTCAGCGCCGGCGACGTCCTGTTCACCGCCGCCAGCCCCGGCGCCGGCACCGGCCTCAGGGCGAGCCTGGCCGGCGCCCGGGTGACCTGCAGGAGCGCCTTCGACTGCGGCTGGGTCGACCGGCGCACCGACCTCCTCCACATGACCAACGGCGCCGGCGTCGTCGAATTCGCCGCCCAGCCCACGAACGTCACGGCCTACACCATCAACTCGGCCAACCTCACCTGGAGCGGCGCCTGGACCCCGAGCACGCCGAACGAGGAGAAGCCCCTGGACGCCAGCACGATCGTGCTCTCCTTCACGGCGAACGGCCTGCCCAAGCAGCTCCTCGGCGCGACCATCTCGAACCTCTCCCTCACCATCGCCGGCCTCCAGGTCAACGAGTCGATCTCGGGCTCCCCGGTCTACCGGTTCGCGCTCGGCTCCATAAACACCGTCCTGGCGGGGCCCCTCGGGCCGGTGACCCTGGACGCCGGCACGGACTCCGGCCAGCTCATCTTCAACAACATCAGCTTCAACATCGCGCCGGCCGCGACCAACAAGGTGACCATCTCCACGGACGCCCTCAACCCGAACCAGGCGGCGTACAACCCGCCCCGCGGCGACATCCCCGCCGAGGTCGCCAACATGACGCTGTCCGGCGGCGCGTGCACCTTCGGGGCCAACTACTGCGCCAGCCAGCTCGTCTTCTCCCAGGCGACCACCGGCGTCACCCTGAACCTGGAGGCCGACCTGGGCGTGTCCATCGTGGACCGGATGAGCTTCAGCGACGTAGAGATGTTCTCGCCCGGAGGCAACACGCCCCTGACCTGGCGCTACACCGGGCACGGCTCCGGCTCCAACCGCCAACGCCACACCATGACCCTGAGCCCGGGCGGCACCCCCGTGTACATCGGGGGCGTGGCCTGCGACCCCGCCGCCTGGAACGCCACGTGCCCCGTCGTCCCGGTACCCACCCAGTCCGCCACCTCTCCGCCTACGGTCTCCACCGGGGCCTTCACCGTCATCTCCGAGACCGCCTTCGCCACGGAGGGGGGGGCCATGTCCTCCAAGCGGGCCAACCACACCACCACGCTGCTGCCCAACGGCGACATGCTCATGGCCGGGGGGAGCAACGGCCCGAACATCCTCGACAGCTCCGAGATCTTCCGGCGGCAGACCAAGAACTTCGCCGACACGGCCGGGCGCATGCACGAGACGCGCAGCCTGCACACCGCCACCCTGCTGCCCAACGGCCGGGTGCTGGTGGCGGGGGGCTACTCCACCAACTCCGCCTCCACCGGCGCCATCGCCGGCTCGGAGGTCTACTACCCGGACACCCAGGTGTGGGCCTCCTCGAGCGCCATGAACTCCCCGCGCAACAACCACACGGCGACGCTCCTGCCCGACGGCAACGTCCTGGTGGTGGGAGGCTACGCCAACGGCACGTACCTCAACTCCGCCGAGGTCTATTTCTCCACCGCGCAGGCCTGGCTGACCGTGGCCCCCCTCCCCGGCGGCAGCGAGCGCGCCCTGCACACCGCCACCCTGCTCAAGGACGGCCGCGTCATGGTCATCGGCGGCCAGAACGCCCTGGGCGTGATCAACACCTACAACATCTACGACCCGAACCAGAACAACTGGACCGCCGCCGCCTTCATAAACCCCAGCGGCGGCAACGTGTCCGTGCGCTACCACACCGCCACCCTCCTGGCCGACGGCCAGGTCCTGGTGGCGGGCGGCAACGACGGCAGTTGGGAGACCGACCGGGTCATGATGTACGATCCCAACCCGGGCGGCGGCTGGAGGGACGCCCGCGTCCTGCCCGTGGGCCGGGAACGGCACACCGCCACCCTCCTGCCCAACGGCAACATCGCCGTCATCGGCGGCGCCCAGGCCGTGGCCCTGGGCGGACAGCCCAACCCCTCGGTCGAGATCTACGACCCCACCACCGGCCGGTGGTCCGAGTGGGAAGGCGGCATGATCCTCAACTCGGTGCGGTACAGCCTCCCGGCCCAGCGCGCCTACCACACCACGACCCTGGGCCTGGACGGCAAGCTCTACGTCGTCGGAGGCAAAGACGTCGCCGGCAACGTCAACACCGTGCTGAGCCACTTCCACATGGCCGCGGGGCACGACGACAACACCACGGGCGCGCCCCCCAGCAACCGCATCTCCAGCGTGGCCGTGACGAACCTCTCGCCCTTCGAGCGCGGCGAGACGCTGGTCGTCTCGGGCCGCAACTTCCTCGGCGTCACCGAGGCCTCGGGCGGCGGGGCGGCCAGCGCCAACTCCGACCAGCGCCACCCCATCCTCACCCTGCAGGCCGTGGACGGCTCGGGCGGCAACGCCTCCCAGGGCAACTCGGGCTACATCCTCGACCTGACCACCCGCGTCTTCGAGAACTCCACCGTCAACACCTGGGACGTCGTCAACAACACCATCACCGTCGTCCTCCCCGGCGCGCCCGGCACGATCCCGCCGGTCGCGGGTTCCGACAGCGCCCTGCTGCCCTACGGCTGGTACCGCCTGCACACGGCCGCCAACGACCAGTTCTCCCCGAGCTACATGGTCCAGGCCGGCCCGCACCTGCCCGCCGCGCCCGTGACCGGCATCGACGCCTACCCCGCCCCCGCCAACGTGGGCGTCAGCTCCGTGACCTACTCCTGGGTCCCGCCCGCCGGGCTGGTCCCGGGCGTGGACTTCAGCGGCTACAACGTCTATACCGCGACGACCGGGGTCTTCCGCACCACCGTCCCCTACTCCGCCACCTCGGTCACCTTCAACAAACTGCCCGGGAGCTCGGCCCAGCGCGTCATCGTGCAGCCCTACAACATCTCCGGGGACAACCCGACCCTGACCCTTTCCGCGACCGTCTACACCCTCCCCTGGGAGCCGACCCACGTGGTGCTGGCCACCGCCGCCGACAACACCTTCTACGTGCACTGGGACACCTACAGCGTGGAGACCGGCACCGGAAACTTCGCGGGGACCCTCTACCAGCTCACCCAGTCCACGTCCCCGACCTTCGACCCCATCCTGGTCACCTACACTCCGACCCAGGATAATTTCGCCCCGCCCTCGCCCATCCCGCTGGCGCCCAACACCACCTACTATTTCCGGGTGAAGGCCTGCAACCGGCACGGCTCGCCCGGGGAATGCTCCGCCTACGGCTGGGACCGGGACCTGGTCAACCAGTACGTCTCCACCCGGGCCTTCGCGGCCGTGACCGGCCTCTACGGGGTCTCCTACGCCACGGACACCATCGACTGGCACTGGACCTCGCTCGGGTCCGGCGTGATCTACCAGATGATCAACAGCACGGTGCCGTACGACGGGGTCAACTTCACCCACGTGATCGCCAACAACATCAACACCAACTCCTACAAGCAGAGGGGGCGGCTCCAGAACCAGCGCGTGGTCTCCCAGGTCCTGGTCCAGGCCGGAGGGCCGCTGTCGGACTCGGCCACGGCCTACTCCCTGGCCATGCCGCCCGTCTGGACCGGCGTCAGCTGCCCGGACTCCGCCGCGTCGGAGATCACCGTGAGCAGCGTGGCGGTGGAGTGGAACACCCAGCCCACCGGCCAGCAGTACTCGGGGGGCGCCGGGCCCGAGAACAACCGGACCACCTACGAAGTCCAGTACGCGACCGCCAACTGGGACCGCGGCACGGGGCTCTGGTACACCGACCAGGTGTTCGCGGGGAGCGTCATCAACCTCGACAACGCCATCGCCTCCCACAAGCTCTCCCTCCAGAGCATAAACCCCGCGGTGCCCCTCTACGTCCGGGCGCGGGCGCTCAACACCAGCGGGAACTACCTCGACCGCACCGTCAACCCGGAGTTCAACGACCCCCTCATCAACCCCAACGGCGGCTGGGTCAACCTGATCTCCAACGTCGACACCGCCGCCTACACCTCCACCCTGCAGAAGGCCCCGACCGCCCTCGCGGTCATCGAACCCAAGGGTCCCAGCAGCGTGACGCTCTGGTGGATGGACCCGGCGCAGGCGCAGTGGCTGCCCAACTCCTCGTGGCTCGGCTACCCCAAGTACGGCTTCGAGGTCAAGATGACCACCTGCACCGGGCTGGTGCTCGGCTCCGTAGAACCCCAGTTCGACCTTTCGACCGGGCCGCAGTGCGGCATCACCCCGACAGGCGCCAGCGCCGCCGACCTGCCGTTCCCCGCCAGCCAGGTGACGATCAACAACCTCAACGCCTGGACCACCTACTACTTCACCCTCACCACCTACAACCGGCCGCATTACGACGCCAACAACCCCACGGCCATAAGCACGGTGGACATCACCGGGGTGCCGCCCGTCCCCTACTACACCAGCATCCCGGGCGCGGTCGCCGGGACCATCATCGTCGACGTCAGCGCCCGCTACGGCGGCTCCATCTCCAGCGCCACCGTGGGCACCGGGGCGGGGGGGGCGCAGCACACCATCTCCTTCTCCGCCCCCCCGGAGGCGTTCCCGAGCGACACCCGGATCACCATCGCCACCTTCTCCGTGGCCACCGACCCCAGGATCTCCCACTGCCCGGGCGCCAACGCCAGGCTCTGCGGGGGAGACAACAACCTGGCCTTCGAGATCACCGCCGATCCCGCGACCCAGCCCCGGCTGCCCCTGTTCTTCACCGTGAACTACAGGCCCGGCTCCGGTGAGCCCGCGGTGGCGGGCATGGCCGACCCCAAGCAGGCCGTCATGCTGCGCTTCGACACGATCAGCTGCCGATGCGTGCCCGTGCGCAGCCCCACCGCCCCCACCAGCCAGAGCATCACCGCGCAGCTCAACCATCTCTCCATCTTCCAGGTCGGCACGGTCCTGCCCTCGTCCACGCCGGAGCAGATGCGCATCTACCCGAACCCCTATTACGCCGCCCGCGACGGCTGGCTGACCATCGACGGGCTGCCCGCCTTCTCCCGGGTGCGCCTCTTCACCCTGCGCGGCGAGATGGTCCTGGACTCCTCGGCCGACATGCACGGCATCTTCACCTGGCAGGGCACCAACCGCGGCGGCCGCCTGGTGGCCAGCGGGGTCTATCTGGTGGTGGTGGAAGGCAACGGCATCAAGACGATCCGCAAGCTGGTCCTGCTCAAATGAAGAGCGCGAGCCGACGTCGGCGCCGCCCCGGCCTCCCCGCCCGGTGGGCCGGCGCCCTCCTGGGAGCCTGGCTCGCCGCCGCGCCGGCGCCCCTGCGCGCGGCCTCGGACTATTCGAGTTCCGCCATCGGGACCGCCGGATCGGAGTTCCTGCTCTTCGACCTCGGCGCCCGCGGCATCGGCATGGGCGGCGCCTACTCTTCCGTGACCGACGACGCCTACTCCCTCTACTGGAACCCCGCGGGCCTGGCCAAGATCCCCCGCCTCTCCGCGGCCACGATGTATTCCATCTACATCCAGGACATCAGCTACCAGTCCCTCTCCTACGCCCAGCGTCTCAACGACAATTCGGTCGCCGCCGCGGGCTTCCGCTACATGAACGCCGGCTCCGTCGCCCACACGGACACCACCGGCAACCCGGTGGGGCAGGGCACCTTCCAGCCCCGCAACTACGTCGCCGAGGCGGGCTGGGGCCAGGCGGTCTACGACCTCTCCGACAGCGAGGTCGACATCGACCTGGGCGTGGCCGCGCGCTGGATACACACGGACATGGTGGAGCGCGCCAACGGCTACGGCGGCGACGCGGGCGTGCAGGCCCACATCTACAACAACTACCTGCCCTATGACCTGTCCGCGGTGGTGCAGAACGTCGGCATCGGGCAGAAGTTCGACCGGACGCGGGACACCCTGCCCAGCCGCGTCCGCTTCGGAGGGGCCGTGCGGCCCAGACGCGGGCTCATCCTGTCCGTGGAGGGCATCATGCCGGTGAACAACGCCCCGGCCGCGGCCGCGGGCTGCGAATACACCTGGGAAGTGGACAAGACCGTCAAAGCCATGGTCCGCGGCGGCTTCAACAGCAGCACCATCGAGGACGTCGACATCATGTCCGGCATGAACCTGGGGCTGGGCCTGACCGTCGCCGACTTCACCTTCGACTACGCCTTCACCCCCATGGGCCTGCTCGGCACCGCCACGCATCGGCTCTCGGTCAGCTTCAACCTGCCCGCCAAGCTGTCGCACCGGTACCGCGAGCGGTGAACCCCGGAGTCCACTCATGAGCGAAGACGCCAACGACCGCGAGCCGGCGCCGCCGGTCCCGCCGGTCCCGCCGATCCCGCCGGTCCCGCCGCCGCCCGAGATGCTGCGCCCGACCGTGCCGCACGTGCCGCTGACCCCGATGATGGATTTCCTCCAGCGCCGGCTCGAGGCCATGGAGGCCGAGCTCAACGCGGAGCGCCAGCGCGCGCAGGCGGCGCAGAGCCTGATCGACCAGCAGGCCGTCCTGCGCGGGGAGGTGGAAGCCAGCCTCAAGACCCTGCACGAGCAGCTGCGCCGGGAGAAGGCCGAGAAAGAGACCGAATCCGAGAAATCCCATTCCCGCGGCCGCATCGACGCCCTGGAGAAGCGCCTCGACGAGATGCACCAGACCTGGGCGGCCCTGCTCAAGGACGCGGTGGGGGCGCGCGACGGCAAGGACCGCGAAGCGGCGGCCGCCCAGTCCGCCCTGGGCCGGGAGGTGGGCTCCGTGGCCGACGGCCTGCGCGACCTAAAGGCCCAGGTCGAGGCCTGGCGCGCCGACGTCTCCATGGTCCCCCAGGCGGGAGCGGCCATGGGCCAGCTCGCGCGCGAGCTCCCTGAGCGCGAGCGGCGGCTGCTCACCGACCTGCAGGACCGCCTGACCCGCTTCGCGGCCGAACTGGCCGACCGCCTCGCCGCCTGGGAGTCGCGCCACATCCAGGACGCCGAACGCCAGGAGGCGCGGCTCTCGGAGCTGGGCCGGGAGCGCGCCGCCCTGCAGAGGCAGTGGGAGGAGGCCAACCACTCCGTGCGCCAGGAGTTCCTCCAGGAGCGCATCGCGCGCGAGGAGGCGCTGGCCGGGCAGATCGCGGAGGTCTGCAAGCGCCTCGATGCCGCGGCGGCGGGGCAGGCCCAGGCCGAGGCCGCGGCCCAGAGCCTCCAGTCGCAGGTCGGCCGCATCCACGCCTTCCTCAACACCCCGCCCAAGGCCAAGGACGAGCTCATCGCGGAGCTCGAGCGCGAGAAAGCCGAGCTCATCAAGGCCCTGCGCGAACGCAGCGACCTGCTGTCCCGCTACATGAACGAGCGCCGCGAGGTCGAGAGGACCATGGGCGCCACCCTCCTGGAGCTCAACTCGAAGCTCGACGCCGAGCGCGAGCGCAGCCGGGAGCAGCAGGGCCGCCTCGCCGAGCTCGAGTCCAAGGCCAAGTCGGAGTCGGACCGCGCCGAGCGCGCGGTCCTGGACCGCGACCACATCCAGGCCCAGCTCGGCGCGGAGCGCGACGCCCTGGCCCGGTCCCTGATGTCCGAATCCGCGAAGGTCCGCGAGGCGATCGCCGCCCGCGCCCAGTTCGAGGCCGAGTGGCTGGCCCGGCTCCAGGAGCTCCAGAAGCGCCTCGACGCGGAGCTCGTCCGGGGCAGCGAGCTCGCCGGCACGGTCGCCGAGCTGCGCGCGCAGGCCGCGACCCTCGCCGAGCACATGACCAAGGCCCTGCAGGACAAGGACGAGGTCGTCAGCCGCTTCGGGGCCTGGAGCCAGGAGCGCGAGCGGCTCCTGGCCGCCATCCGGGAGAAGGACGAGATGATCTCCATGCTCTCGTCCACCTTCCAGGGGATGCTCAAGAAGGAGCCGTAA